>NZ_JBSFNM010000036.1:0-92771 GCF_053587085.1 Kitasatospora sp. NPDC003701 | reverse complement strand
CAGGTACCGGGCCGCCCGCAGCACCACGAACAGCGTGTCGCCGTACCGCTCCAACTTCGGCCGCTGATGCGCCACGATCGCGTCCTCGACCGCCAGCTCGTGCAGGTCGAACCGCTCGGCCGCCTCCAGCAGCTGCGCCTCGGCGGGCCGGAACAGCCCGATCCAGGTCATCGTGCCGGGCCGGCCGGGCAGCTGGCGGTAGATGTCGGCCAGGCCGGCGGGCGGCTCGACCCGGCGGCCGTCGCGGTAGACCGCCGCCTCCACCACCGAGCGCTCCAGCGAGACGCGGCCCTCCTCCGGCTTCGGCTCCGGCCTGGGGTCCATCGAGTGCTCGGGCGCGTCGGCGGGATCCGTCGGCTGCGCGGGCCGGGAGAACGGACGCTTGCTCGCGCGCACCGCGCGCACACGCCAGTCGGACATGGCAGGAACCTCCACAGGTCAGTGTCCGCCGCACCACCCGGCGCCGCAGGGCGACGCGGGGAGCGGGACGGCGGACCACCGGAGGTGCACCCGGTGCCCGGCGGTGACGGCCGGGACCGCTCGGGTCAGAGCCAGTCGTTGCGCCGGAACGCCCGGAAGATGAAGACGCACACCGTGGCGACGACCAGCACCACCGCCGGGTAGCCGTACGTCCAGCGGAGTTCCGGCATGTGGTCGAAGTTCATGCCGTACACCCCGGCCGCCATGGTGGGCACCGCCGCCAGCGCCGCCCAGGCACTGATCCTGCGCATGTCGGTGTTCTGCTGCAGCGACAGGCGGCCGATGCTCGCCGCCAGGATGCCGCCCACCAGCTCGTCGAAGGCGGCGATCCGCTCCTTGGCCTGCGCGTGGTGGTCGGCGACGTCCCGCAGGTACGCGACGATCCCGGCCGGCACCTGCGGCAGCGTGCCCTCGCACAGGCGCTGCAGCGGCACGCCCAGCGGCACCACCGCCCGCTTGAACTCCAGCAGCTCGCGCTTGAGCTGGTAGATCCGGCCGGCGTCGTCGGTGCGCTCGGGCGAGAACACCGCGGACTCCAGCTCCTCCACGTCCCGCTCGAAGGCGTCGGCCACCTCCAGGTACTGGTCGACCACGTGGTCCGCCACCGCGTGCAGGACCGCGGCCGGACCGAGCGCCAGCAGCTCGGGCGCGGCCTCCAGGTCCCGCCGCACCCCGGTCAGCGACTGCGCGCTGCCGTGCCGCACCACGATCGCGAAGCCCGGACCGGCGAACACCATGATCTCGCCGGTGTCCACGATCTCGCTGGTCGCCGTCACCTTGTCGTGGTCGACGTAGGTGATCGTCTTGAGCACCAGGAACAGCGTGTCGCCGTACCGCTCCAGCTTCGGCCGCTGGTGGGCGCGCACCGCGTCCTCGGTGGCCAGCGGATGCAGGTCGAACGCCGCCGCGATCTCGGCGAACTGCTCCGCCGTCGGCTGGTACAGGCCGATCCAGACGAACCGCCCCGGCGCCTCGTCTATCCGCCGCAGCACCTCGGACGGCGCCACCTCGCCCGGCAGCCGCCGCCCGTTCTCGTACAGCGCGCAGTCCACAACCGCTCGCGCACCCATCACCCACCGCCTTCCGGACACCGCCGACGGAACGCGGCGACGAGCTGCCGCCGGCGAGAACCAGCCACCGACGGCCAGCCAACCTACCCGCTGCCGTCCGGCCGGCACACCACCGGAGCCGGGCGGGGGCGGGCCCGGAACTCCCGGGGCCCGTGCCCGGCGGGTGCTGCGTCCTCGATGCTTCGGGCCGGCGCCGCCGCCCCGCCGGGGGTCAGCCCCGGAAGAGGTTGTGGCCGACGTCCGAGGGCACCTCGTCCTGGTAGCCCGTGCTGTCCGGGCCGGGCACGTGCTCGCCGGGGACCGGCTCGGTGCCCTCCCGGTGCAGCAGCACGACGCCGTCCTCGGACCAGACCGAGCGGTAGCCGTGCGCCAGCAGCAGCGCGATCCGGTCCGCCTGCTCGCGGTCCGTCTTGAACGGGAACGCGCGCTTGTCGGAGCGGATCAGCACGTACTCGCGCCCGCGCGGGGTGCCGTCCACCAGCACCACGTCGGTGCGGGCGGTCAGCCGGGGGGCGGCCTGGTTGTCGGCCTCGACCGAGGCCCCGTCCGGGATCCGCTCGGCGCCCCGGATCAGCGCGGCCTCGCTCGGCTTCGGCTGCCAGTAGGCGGGGACGAACAGGTTGGCCGCCCCGAGCGGCAGCGCGGCGGCGATCGTCACGGCGGCGGCCGCCGCGCCGAGGCGCCGGGTGCGCACGGCCCCGTGCCGGCGGCCCAGCACCTCCAGCGCCGCGACCAGCAGGATCGGCCAGAGGAACGCGTCGTAGTGCCGGGCGATCGACCAGTGGTTCGGATTGCTGGAGAGCACCCGCTCCGCCAGCAGCGGGAGGGCGCAGAGCACCGTCGCCGAGCGCAGCGGGAGAAGGAACAGGGTGCCGAAGATCCAGAGCAGCAGCAGCGGCTTCAGCGGGGCGTCGAAGGCGGCCGAGACGAGCAGGGTCGGGTCGGCGAGCACGCCGGAGGCGGCGTCGCCGGCGTCCGTGCCCAGCGAGCCGTAGTTCCAGTAGTACCCGGGCACACCGCCCATCGCCGGTACCAGCCAGACGATCGCCACCACCGAGGCGAGCGGCCCGCCGAGCAGGAAGCCGGTGCCCCAGCGGGCGGTCTGCCGGCGCCTCTCGCGGTCCTCGTCCCGGCGGGCCCGCAGCAGCAGCACCAGCCCGTACGCGCCGACCGCCAGCCCGAGGTCCTCCTTGGTGCAGCAGAGCAGCAGGCCCGCCAGCGCCGCCGTGCCGTAGCGGCGGGCCAGCCCGCGCTCCAGCATCAGCAGGGTGAGCGGGACGGCGAAGGCCACCTCGTGGAACCCGCCGCGCGAGGCCACCAGCAGCGGCCAGCCCAGCCCGTAGGCGAGCGCCGCGAGGTCGGCGGCACGGCGGGCGGTGCGCGGGTCGGCGTCCGCGAAGCAGCGGTCGGCGATCCGGCGGATCAGCGGCACCCCGGCGGCGAACAGCAGGGCCTGGCCGACCAGGAGCGAACGCGGGTCGTCCCAGAGCCAGTACAGCGGCGCCAGCAGCGCGATCACGGGCGAGAAGTGGTCGCCGAGCAGGGAGAAGCCCGGCGGGAACTCGTGGTGGAAGCTCTTCAGCGTCGACACCGGCAGGCCGAAGTGCGCGTAGCCGCGCACGCCCTGGTCGAAGATGCCGAGGTCGAAGCCGCCCAGCTGGGCGGTGGTCCACTGCTGGGCACCGATCGCGAGGCAGACGGCGAAGCAGAGCAGGGTGAGGGCGGCGGTGCGGGCGCGGCGCGGGAAGCGCAGGGCCTCCGCCTTCCCGGGGGCGGTGCCACCCTTGGGCGCCGCGACGGCGCTCCGGGCGTCCTGACCGCCCTCGGTGTCCGGGTACGCCGTCACGTCGTGCCGGGACATGCCTGCTTCCTCCACTGTTCGGTTTGCTCCGGTGCCTGCGGTGCCCCCGATTCGTACGGACCCCGAACCGACACCGGCCGACCACACTAACGGACTGCCGATCCCCGGCCCCCGGTTCCCGGCCGGCCCGGGCCGGCGGTGGTGTCGGTACGCTCTACCGCAGGCCCTCGCAGACCGCGCGCACGCCCCGGCGGATCCCGGCAACCCCTTGTCGCCCCGCCGCCCCTGCGGGCCCGGACCGTCCGGGCGCCGCCCCACGGAGGAACACCCGCCCAGTGACCGAGCCCACGCCCGCCCCCATCAGCCTGCTGTCCGACTGCGGGAGCTGTTTCGGGCTGTGCTGCGTCGCGCTGCCGTTCGCGGCCGGCGCCGACTTCGCCGTCAACAAGCCGGCCGGTACCCCGTGCCGCAACCTGCAGAGCGACTTCGGCTGCGGCATCCACGCCAAGCTGCGCGACAGCGGATTCCCGGGCTGCACGGTGTACGACTGCTTCGGGGCCGGTCAGCGCGTCTCCCAGGTCACCTTCGGCGGCCGGAGCTGGCGCGAGGCGCCCGAGGACACCCGGCGGATGGCCGACGTGTTCCCGGTGGTGCGGCAGCTGCACGAGCTGCTCTGGTACCTCACCGAGGCGCTCACCTACGAGCCCGCCCGCCCGGTCCACGCCGAGCTGCGCCGGGCCCTGGCGGAGACCGACCGGCTCGCGGCCGGCACCCCGGCGGAGATCCTGGCGGTGGACGTGCCCGCGCACCGCCAGCAGGTGAGCGAGCTGCTGCTGAAGGCGAGCGAGCTGGTCCGGGCCGCCGTGCCGCGCCGCAAGGAGCACCGGGGCGCCGACCTGTTCGGGGCCCGCCTGCGCGGCGCCGACCTGCGGGGCGCCAACCTGCGCGGTGCGCTGCTCGTCGCGGCCGACCTGGCCGGCGCCGACCTGCGGATGGCCGACCTGATCGGCGCCGACCTCCGGGACGCCGACCTGGCCGGCGCCGACCTCACCGACGCGCTCTTCCTCACCCAGGCCCAGCTCAACGCGGCCCGCGGCGATGCCGCCAGCAAGCTGCCCCCCGGCCTCACCCGCCCCGGCCACTGGGCCACCACGGCGCCCGCGGGCACCGCGCCGGCGCCCGCCGACCGCCGTGGCCCGCGCAAGCCGAACCCCGGCCGCTCGGGCCGCTCCGGCGGCACGGCCGGCCGCCCGCGCCGCCGCTGACGGCCGCGGGGCTTCCGCGCGCAGGACGTCGGCTGGGCCGACTTCCTGCGCGCGGTTGGTCGCCGCGCTCACCGTGGGCGCTTCTGCAGCTTCCTGTGCCGCCGCGGCAGCACAGGAAGTCGAGTGGGCCGACTTCCTGTGCGCGGGGCCGGACTTCTTCGCTGCGCCCGTGGGCGGATTCCGTTCCATCGGCCGCGATGATCCGGGGTCGGGTGCGGTGAGTTGCGTACCGCGTTGGCCAGCGTTGCGTTCCGGGGGTGGAGGAACGTTTCGCCTTGGCCGGGGTGCGAGGGGTTCTGTTCGCCCCTGCGCGGGAAGTCGGGCCGGCCGACTTCCCGCGCAGGGTGGTCAGGCCAGGATGTGCAGGTCTGCCGGTGGGCGGTGGCGGAGCAGGGTGCAGGTGGTGCCGGCGAGGAGGGTGAGGGCTACGGCGGCGAGGGCGTACGGGGATCCTGCGGGGTGGAGCGGCCAGGCCCAGGGCTCGGGCCGGCCGTCGGGGTGCCAGCCGGCGGCCGAGCAGAGCAGCGGGACGGCGGCGAGCACGGCGGCGGCCGGGCGATGGCCGATCAGCGGGTGGAGCAGCAGCGCCGAACCGAGGTAGCCGGCGGTGTTGCGGGCGAGGACGAGGGCGAGATCGCCCTGCCCGGCCGCGTGGGCGAGCGCGCCCGCCGCCGCCCCCGCCGTCGCGACGGCCAGGGCGAGCCCGGCGTCCAGCCCGCGCAGGAAGCGCCCGGCGACGGCCTCCGTCCGCAGGTCGCCCCGGCCGAGCCCGTGCAGCAGGAACACCGCAGGGAGCAGCGTGATGACGTGCGCCACCAGGAAGTGCCCGGCGTGCCCGCGCAGTGCGGGCACCGGCAGTTCGCCGTCGCCGACCAGCAGGCCCAGCGCGAACGTCCCGGCCAGGGCGGCGACGACGGCGGGTACCGCGCGTGCCTTGCACCACCAGATCACCGGGCACCGCCCGGGGGCAGCGCGGGGGCCGGGGTGGCGCAGTGGCGCAGGGCCTCGGTCGTCGCCAGGTACCAGGTGAGTTGGGTTTCCCGGGGGAGTCGCAGCACCTGCTCGGCGAGCCGGGCGTCCTGCGAACCGAACCGCCCTCGGGCGTCCGCCGCCGTCCCGTCCGGGGTCGACTCGTCCGGGGTCGCCTTGGCCGTGAGCCAGGCGGTCACCGGTCCGGCCGCCGCGCCCGCCGGGTAGGGGGCGCCGGCCCGGGCGCAGTCCGGGGTGCGGGGGAGCAGTCCGCGGACCACGCCTGGGGCCACGTCCTGCGCGCGGGCCGTGGTGGGGATGCCCAGCTTGGACTCGCCCGGCCCGGGCCGGGCCGCCATGGTGAGCGCCGCCGGTACCGGGACGCCGTGCCCGGCCAGGGTGGTGACGACCCGTCGGGCCTCGTCGCGGACCAGACCCGCCCGGGCGCCGCCCAGCTCCGGCCAGAGGCAGACCCTCGGCCGGCCGTGGTCGCAGACCAGCGCGGCGGCGGGCCGGTCGAGCACCGGCTCCGGGCCGAGACCCCGGGCCAGGTGGGCGGCGAGGGTCACCCCGCCGGCCGTCACCGCCAGGGCGACGGCGAGCGCGGCGGGCGCGCCCCGGTACCGGATCAGCAGGACGGCTGCCGCGCACACCGCTCCGGAGAACGCCAGGGAGCTCAGGACGGCCTTCTGGTCCAGGACCTGGTCCACGGCGCAGCAGTCGGAGAGTCCGCCGCCGACCAGGTGCCGCAGCCAGTAGGCGTCGAACGAGGCCGGGTAGGCGTTCAGGACGAAGCCGCTGACCAGGGCCAGCGGTACCGCGACCACCGGTGCCAGGACGCGTCCGACGATCGAGCCGACCAGGGTGTTGGCGAGCAGCAGCCCGGCCCAGACGGCGAGGACGCCCGGCTGCGGTGCGCCGGTCACCGTGCCGCCGGCCAGTGCGGTGGTGCCGAGGGCCGCGAGCATGCCGAGCCCGCCCATCACCGCCACCGGCAGCAGGACGGGCGCGGTGATCGCCAGTGGTGACCGGACCGGAGCGCGGTCGAAGACCCGGCCCCGGTGCAGCCGGCCGCCCTCCCAGGCACCGGCGGCCGCGCAGGCGGCGCAGACGAACGGCAGCGCCAGGCTCGCGTGTCCGGCGGCGGAGAGGCCGTAGGCGGGGGTGACCCAGGCGGTGAGGTCGTCCCCGAGGGCGACCAGGACGAATCCGACCAGGAACGGCAGCGCGCGCAGGCCGGCGGAGGTGCGGAGGACGGTGCGCAGCAGCACGTCAGGCCTCCCGCTCGACCAGGCGCGTGTAGGCGGCCTCGGCGCCCTTGCCCGTGCCCGCGTCCTTGCCCGTGCCCGCGTCCGTGCCCGTGTTCGCGCCCGGGGCGGTGGCCAGGGCGTGGAACTCCTCGATGCCGCCCTGGAAGCGGACTCGGCCCTGGTCGAGGACCACCACGTGCCGGTAGATCGCGGCGAGGTCCTCGGTCTGATGAGTGGAGACGATCACGCTCACCTCGCCGGCCAGGTCCTCCACGAGGGTGCGGAACATGCCGCGCTGCGCCGGGTCGAGCCCGGCGGTCGGCTCGTCCATCAGGATCAGTTCGCTGCGGTGGGCCAGGCAGCCGGCGATGCCCAGCCGGCGCAGTTGCCCGCCGGAGAGCCGGTGGCTGCGGCGGTCGGCGAGCGGGGCCAGGCCGACCCGTTCCAGCGCACCGGCCGACGCCCGCCAGGCGTCCGCGCGCGACATGCCCTTCAACCACCCGCAGTACGCGACCTGTTCGCGCACGCTGAGCCCCGGCACCGGGGTGACCTGTTGGGGCAGCCAGGCCACCGCCCGCCGGTACGCGGCCCGGTCGCCGTGCCCGGTCGGGGTGCGCCCGCGCCAGGACACCGAGCCCTGTCGCGGGGCGAGTTGGGAGGCGGCGAGCGCCATCAGGGTGGACTTCCCGGCGCCGTTGGGGCCGAGCAGGACGGTGGCCGGGTTGTCGATCCGCAGGGCGAAGCCGGCGAAGAGCCCGGCCTTCCGGGTGTACCGGAAGTCGATGCGGTGGAATTCAAGGGTCATGGCGGGGTCGACGCATTTCGCTCGGTGGGCGCGGGGGCGATGCGGTGGGAGGGGCGGTGCCGTGGGAGGGGCGGTGCCGTGGGAGGGGCGGTGCGGTGGGAGGGGTGGTGCCGGCGGCGGGGGGTTTCCGCCGGCACCACGGGGAGGGTGGACAACGGGCCCGGTACGGGCCGGGTTCAGTACTGGGCGCTCACCGAGTCGACCCAGAGCTTGCCGCCGGAGCGCACGCCCTCCAGGGCGAAGTAGTACTCGCCGGAGCTCTGGTCGCCCCAGGTGGAGGTGTCACACCGGTTCAGGCGGTAGCCGTAGGACTTGTCGGGGCCGAAGATGTCCTTGTAGAGCTGGAGATCGGCGTTCTTGAAGTCGTTGGTGTCGGTGGTGCAGCCCTTGAACGACACCGTCGTCACGGCGTCGTCCCGGTCGTTGTCCGCCCACCGGCGGGACTCCGAACCGGGCCCCCAGTTGCCGATGTGGGACGTCCAGGAGCCCTCCGCGAGGGCCGGCGTCGCCCCCGCGAATCCGAGCAGTGCGGCGGCCACCAGAATGCCGCGCACGAGCGTGCGGTGCTTTGCGTGCATATCCCGTCCGATCTTTTCGGTGACGCCGCAGGGGCGTCATGCAGGCAAAAAGAAACGAGCGGAGGTTCGACTGCCATCGGCCTTGATCACCCGATCGGACGAGCCGCCGCGGGAACGACCTTAGCGTGCACGAACAGCTGCCCAGAACTATTATTTCCGGCCATTCGGAGGGTCGGGGCGGTGGGGCCGGGACTTGGCAAGTCGGTGATGAGAAGTGGTGGAAGATTTGTTCTGCCGAACGGAATTCGGCCCAGCCCCTTCGGGAATGTCCACCGATGATCGATGAGCTATTCAGCTCTGATTTTGTGGGATTGTCACTCCGGTGAGGGGCTGGCCGATTCCCGTCGCTGATCGGCTAGCCGGCGAGCAGTCGCGCGCGCAGCGAGCCGATCAGTTCCTCGTCGATGCCGAGTGTGCCGGTGGCATAGGCACGCACCGAGCCGTGCGCGGCGGTGAGGTCGGCGAGCACGTGCCGGATCACGTCCTCCGGCGCGCGCCCGTACCCGGGCCACCGCAGCGTGCGCCCGGGGTTGGCGGCGTGCCAGTCGGCGACGAAGTGCGGGGTCGCCAGCTCGGTGAGTGCGAAGTCGGCCGCGATGTCGTCCTCGGGGACGTCGAGCAGGGTGAGGACCAGGGCCGCGATCAGCCCGGTGCGGTCCTTGCCGGAGGCGCAGTGGAAGACCAGTGGCCGGTCCGCCGTCGCGACGAGTTCGAGCACCTGGCGGATCTCCGCCACCCCGTCCTCGGCCACCTCCGCGAACCGGTCGGCGAGGTAGCGCCAGGGGTCGACGTCGGGGTCGATCTCCGCCTGGTCGTACGGCCGGTGCTCGATCGAGAGGTTGTGGTACGCCACGCCGTCGATCTCGGGTATCCGCCCCTTGGCCGCGATCTCCCAGGGGTAGCGGAGGTCGATCACGGTGCCGATGCCGAGCTCCCGGAACCGTTCGAGGTCGGCGGGGGAGGAGAGCTTGCCGAGCGAGTCGGACCGGTAGAGCCGGTGCCACCGGACCGACTGTCCGTCAGATGCCGGGTATCCACCCAGGTCACGGAAGTTGTGCAGGGCGTCGAAGGTGATGTGCCGTGTCATGAACGCACCCTACCGAGCGCCGGAGGGCGTACGAAGATCCCCTCCCCGGCCGGCCGGGGAGGGGACCTTCGTACGTGCCGGTTCAACAGCCGGACGCCGCCGGGAACGCGGCGACGCGCCAGCGCGGCGACGGTCAGGCCAGGAAGCGCTCGACGGCCTCGCGGGCACGGGCATTCGAGGCCGCAGCGTCGGCCAGGGACCGGGCCAGGGCATCGATCCACTCGTCCAGGCCCACGTGGCGCCGCGAGAGCACGACGCCCCGCACCTCGTGGCAGACCTCCCCGGCCACCCGGCCCCGATCCACCCGTAGCGAGAGCCGACGCTCCCCGAGCGTGACGTCCAGTTCGGTGACCGAACCTTCGCGCCCGGCCACCCGTTCCGTGACGGAGCGCCTGCGCTTCACCCGCACGGCGCCGGGCGGCAGCGAGTCCGCCAGGTTCGCCGACAGCACGTTGGCGTAGAGGTTGAGGTCGGCGCTGTCCCGGCGCAGCGCCGCGGCCAGCAGACTCACTTCCGTCTCAGGCATCGAGGCTCAGCACCATGGTCGGTCGGTCGATGACGTGGTCGTCGCGAAGCGGGCGCACCGCCGTCCCGATGGCGAAGAACTCGGTGGTGTGCGACCCCCAGGTGTGCGAGTGCTGTCGCAGCTGGACCGCCACGATCCCCTCGGCCTCCAGGGCCCTCCCCTCCGCCTGCATGCGGCTCATCGCCAGCTCGCGTGCATCGTAGAGAGCCTGGGTGAACGGCTCGATCTCGACGTTGCGGCCCGTGTTGCTCAGGGCTTGGGCGAAGCCCTGGTGCGCCATGTGGTAGACACACGACCCCATGACCATGTCCAGCGGTGCGTATCCGGCCCGGATCAAGGTCCAGAAGTCCTGACCGGACAGGTCCGAAGTGAACGGCTTGCCCTTGTTGTTGAGCCAGGTTCCGCCTGCTCCCGGGTCCGCGCCGTCCGCCTTCACCGCCGTGCCGACCGCGATGAACTCGGCGATGTCCGAGCCGAACTCCTTGAACTCGATGTCCAGCCGCACCCCCACGATCCCGTCCGCCCCCAGGGCGCTCGCCTCCGCCTCCATCCGGCTCATCGCCAGCTCGCGCGCGTGGTACATGGCCTGGGACAGCTTGGTCAGCTCCTGGTTCTTCGACCACCGGCCGAGCTGGATGCCGACGTGGTAGACCGAGGAGCCGAGGACGAGGCCGAGCGGGCGGAAGCCGGCCTCGCGCACCAGCAGGAACTCGTTCACCGTCAGGTCGGAGGTGAAGAGCGAACCCTTCTCCCCCGGCCGGAGCTGCGCGAGCCGCCGCATCGCATCCTCGGGCACGCCCTCCGCAGCCGGCCGTGCGGCTTCCCCGGCCGGTCCGTTCCCCGTTCGCTCGGTCATGTCAGCGCTCGCGCTCCAGTCTCATGATGGTCAGTGGTCCGGGCCCGGAGGGCTGCTCCGAGCGGCCGAAACGGGCGATGCAGGTGCCGACGAGGACCGCCTCCGCGCTGAGGTCGCGCGAGTACCCGAGCCCGGGGCACTCGCTCTCACTCACCGTCAACTCCACCTCGTCCACCACCACCCCGTCGCCGCCGTGCGTCGCCGCGTCGAGGGCCAGCTGGTTCCGGGCATCGTGGCGGACGTGGCTGATCAGCTGGGTGTAGCCGTCGACCTCCTGGTTCCCGGCGGTCCACCGGGTCCGGCGGGAGGTGCGCCAGTCGTCGTGCCGGGTCGCGAGGGCGATGCCGAAAGCGAGTCCGGTGGGAACCCATCCGGTGTGGATGAGCTTGGCGAAGTCCTGGCCGCCCAGGTGCGACGTGAAGGGCAGGCGCGGCCGGACGCGCGAGCGGGCCCGGACGGCGGTGCCCGACGCGGTGAACTCCAGGCCTCCCGCCGGGAACTCGTCGACCCGTAGCCCCACCCCGACGATCCCGTCGCCGCCGAGCGCGCGGCACTCGGCGACCGCACGGCCCAGCGCCAGCCTGCGCGCCGCGTAGAGCGTCCTCACCAACGGCGCGAAGGACGAGTCCCATGCCGAGGACGGCGCCTTCCTGCCGCCTTCGGTCGACCAGGCGCCGGGGCAGCCCCAGACGCCCGTGTACCCGATGGTGAAGACGGCCGTGCCGAGTACCTGCCCGACCGGATCGAACCCGGCACCCTTGACCGCCGCGAACTCCTCGGACGACAGCGCCGAGTCCCAGGTGTTGCCGGCCCGGTGCTCTGCCGTCCCGTCGGCAGCGGCTCCCGGCGGACCGGCGTCTCGTCGGTGTGTCATCGACTCTGTGCCATCGACCTCTCGGCTCACCGCGCGGATCGCGTCATTGTTCGGCAGCTTATGTGATCGGATGGCGCAGCGAACGGTGATCAGGGACTCAGTGACTCTTCCCCCTCCTCACCTTCGGGTATGAGTCGCCGTCAGGCACCGGCTGGCGGGGACGGCGAGGACGGGGCCGTCGGGGTCCTTGGGTCGCGGACCAGGCGGCCGGGCGCGAGGTCGGCCACCTCGACGCAGGTGCCGCCGTTGCTGCCGCCCTTCGCATCGCGGATTCTCCGCAGTGCGGCGCCGAACACCGCCCCCGCGCTCGACCGCGGATTCGGGTGGCCTCCGGCTCGTCGGAGAGCTTTCCTCGTCCTGGGGACAGGAGTTGAGCGGGCGCGAGCTCACCGCCGAACCGCTCCGGGCGCAGCCCGACCCGCCGCCGGGCCCCACCGCCTAAAGTCCTCTTCATGGACGAACGAATCGAGTACGCGCGACGTCTTTGCAACCAGGCGGTGTTCGGGGGCGAGACGGATGTCCTGCCCGTCGCCGACCGCGAGTTGGACGCGGCCGAGGCCGACCTCACGTTGATTCGCGGCCGTGTCCTGCACGCCCGCTTCCTGCAGCAGCGGACTTCGGACGACCGCGAGTTGGAGCTGTTCCAGCACGCGGCGCACCTCTACCGGAGCCTCGGTGACGGGCGCGGCGAGGCCGAGGCCCAGTTCTGGATCGGCACCTATCACCAGGTCGTCCAGGGCGACGACGCCGCCGCGCTGCCCGCCCTCCAGCGCTCCCGGGAGCTGGCGATCACCGCCGGCGACCACCTCACGCTCTCCTACGCCCTGCGCCACCTCGGCATCGCCGAGCACAAGGCGGGCCGGCTGCCGGCCGCCCGTGCGCTGCTGGAGGAGTCGACCCGGCTGCGTCGCGAACTCGCCTTCCCCGAGGGCGTGGCCGCCAATCTGGTCGGCCTCGCGTACATCGCCGTGGCCGAGGCCCGCCCCGACGACGCGCGCGCCCTGCTCGACGAGGCCGCCGACCTCGCCGCCGGTGCCGGGGCGAAGGCCGTCGTGGACTCGGTCGACGAGGCGCGGGCCGCTCTCTGAGCGGAGCGGACGGCCCGCCCCCGGTGGGCGGCGGGCCGAGGCGCGTGCCGCCCACCCGCCGGTCCGGACGGGGTGTCGGGCGGCTGGCTCCCGCGGGGGAGGGGGATCCTCCGTGCGGACGACCCCCCGTCGCCGCCGCGCTGCCACGGTGGAGCCATGTCGATCATGCGTTGTTCGAGTGCCCCGGTGAGCCCCGTTCCGCCCCGGGCGCACGGTCTCCGGCCGGGCACGCGGTGGGGATTCGCCGTGGCGGCGTGGGGGCTCCTGTTCGCGGTTCCCAGCTTCGTCTGGGCGACGGGCGGCACCTTCGGCGCCCGGTCGACGGTGGCGCCGTCGCTGGTGGAGCTCGCCCGCGACGGCGTGCCGTGGTTTCTGGCCGTCCTGTGGGTGACCGGTCTCCTCAAGGTCTTCGGTGCCCTGATCGGCATCGGCCTGACGCGGCTGCGGGGCCCGCGGATCAGCCGCTTCCTGGTGTTCTGCGGTGGCGGCGCAACGGTTCTGCTGGTCTGGCACGGTGGCCTCTTCGTCCTCCACGGCGTGCTCGTGGAGGCCGGGGCCGTCGTGGTCGAGCCCGATCTGGCCGGGCTGACCCGCTGGTACCTCTACCTGTGGGGGCCGTGGTTCGTCGTCGGCGGCCTGGCGTTCGCCGCCGCCACCACGCGCTACCTCCGTCGTCATGACGACCGGCGCGGGCTGCGGCTCCACGGCGCCGTCGGTGCGCTCGGCGCTCTGCTGCTGTCATCGGTGTCGACGGTCACCGGGGTCGGCTGAGGGCCGCCGCGGCTCCCTTACACGCTGCGGTCGGCGAGGACCTCGCGGATCACGTGGCGGGCGTTGGCGGCCAGGGCCGGGTTGGTGGTGCGGTAGTAGGGGAGTTGGATCAGCGCGATGGACAGGGCCCAGGCCCGGCCGCGGGCCCAGGTGTCGTCGTCGGCGGCCAGGGCGGCGCGGAAGACCGGGCGGGCCGTGGCGGGGAGCAGGTTCCAGGCGACGATCAGGTCGACGGTCGGGTCGCCGACGCCCATCAGCCCGAAGTCGATGACCGCACTGAGGTGTTGACGGTGCAGCAGGAGATTGCCGGGGGAGAGGTCGCCGTGCATCCAGGCGGGTCTTCCGCTGTGCTCCGGAAGCCGAAGGGCCTTCTCCCACACGGTGGTTGCCGCGTCGGTGTCGATCGCCCCGCGCAGCCGGCCGATCGCCGCCCGGGTGGAGGCGTCGCGGGCGGCCAGCGGCACGCCCCGGGAGGCCGGCGGGCCGTCGGCGGGGTCGACCGCACGCAGGGCGGTGACGAAACCGGCCAGGTCCCGGGCGAGTTGGACGGGCGCGGTGGTCGCGCCGACGACCGGGTTGGCGCCGCCGAGCCAGTGCAGCACCGACCACTCCCACGGGTAGCCGGCGGTCGGCCGGCCGAGTACGAGCGGGGCGGGAATGGGCAGCGGCAGGTGCGGCGCGAGCTGCGGAAGCCACCGCTGCTCGCGGCCGACGCCCTCGGCCGCCCAGCCCACCCGGGGCAGCCGGACGGCGAGTTCGGGCCCGAGCCGGAACATCGCGTTGTCCGTCCCGGCGGAGGCGACCCGTTCGATCCGCAGCCCGGCCCAGTGCGGGAACTGGGCGGCGAGCAACCGCCGTACCAGGGCGGTGTCGATGTCCGGTTCGTCGTCATGCATCCGGGCTGCAGCGCACATGCCCGGCACTGTACTCCCGGGCTCCCCGGCCGTTCGCGGTATTTCGAACACTAGGGTGGGGCCGTGAGGAGTTCGTGGGAGCGTTGGGTCGTGTGGGGGGCGCTCGGGGGCGTGACCGCTCTCGTGGTCGCCGCGATGGCCGGCCGGGTCGGCCGGAGGCCGGGCGGGCTGGTGTTCCTGCAGGAGTGGTTCGACGAGCCGCTGCTGTTCGGGACCTTGGTCCTCGCCCTGCTCCTCGTGGCGCTGGTGTTCGTTCGCTGGAAGGTCTGGGTTCGCAGTGTGCTCGGCACCGTGGTGCTGACCCTCGGTCTGGGCACCGTGCCGATCTGGATCCTCGCGGACGATCCGGTGACGACTCGCACCGAGGCGGCGCCCGGCCGGACGGACCGCCGGCTGGTGGTCAAGGAGGGCGCCGCGATGATCGACCCGCTCTGGTGGATCTACGTCGACGAGGGTTCGGGCCTGGGCAGGCGCCGCTGGCCGGTGGCCTTCGTCAACGGCGACTGGAACGCTCTCCGGGAGATCAGCTGGGTCGGCCCCGACCGGCTTCGGCTGGTGACGGACCGGGAGTCCCGGCTGATCCGTGTCGGCACCGACGGCCGGCCGGAGCGGACGGTGGACGACGCCTTCTGAGGCCGGGAGGGCCGACGGCCGACTGCTCGGCCCCCGCCACTCCCGGCGGCGGGGGCAGCAGGGAGGTGTCGCCGGGCAGTGCCAGAATGCCAAGGTACGGGGAAAGCAACTCTGGAGAAGGTGACCGGCTTCGTGAGCACGCCAGACGAACAGGTGGCCCAGCAGGCCCAGCAGGCCATCGAGCGGAAGATCGCCGAGGAGCTGGGCGTCCGCGGCGGGCAGGTGAAGGCGGCCGTCGACCTGCTCGACGGCGGCGCGACCGTGCCGTTCGTGGCCCGCTACCGCAAGGAGGCCACCGGCTCGCTCGACGACACCCAGCTGCGCACGCTGGAGGAGCGGCTGCGGTACCTGCGGGAGCTGGAGGAGCGGCGCACGGCCGTCCTGGAGTCGATCGAGGCCCAGGGCAGGCTGGACGACGCGCTGCGCGCCCAGATCCTCGCCGCCGACTCCAAGGCCCGCCTGGAGGACATCTACCTCCCCTACAAGCCGAAGCGGCGCACCAAGGCGCAGATCGCCCGCGAGGCCGGCCTGGAGCCGCTCGCCGACACCCTGCTCGCCGACCCGGCGCAGGACCCGGCGGCCGTCGCGGACGCCTACCTGAACGAGTCGGTGGCCGACCGGGCCGCCGCGCTGGAGGGCGCGCGGTCCATCCTGGTCGAGCGGTTCGGCGAGGACGCCGACCTGGTCGGCTCGCTGCGCGAGCGGATGTGGACGCGGGGCAGGGTGGTCGCCACCGTCCGCGCGGGCAAGGAGCAGGACGGCGCCAAGTTCGCCGACTACTTCGACTTCGCCGAGCCGTACACCAAGCTCCCCTCGCACCGGATCCTGGCGATGCTGCGGGGCGAGAAGGAGGAGGTGCTGGACCTCGAACTCTCGCCGTTCGACGGCGAGGAGGGCGGCGACCTCCCCGGCGAGAGCGACTACGAGCAGCGGATCGCCGCCCGCTTCGGCATCGCCGACCACGGCCGCCCGGCCGACAAGTGGCTCGGCGACACCGTCCGCTGGGCCTGGCGCACCCGCATCCTGGTCCGGCTCGGCATCGACCTGCGCGGCCGGCTGCGCCAGGAGGCCGAGGACGAGGCGGTGCGCGTCTTCGCCGCCAACCTGCGCGACCTGCTGCTCGCCGCCCCGGCGGGCACCCGCGCCACGATGGGTCTGGACCCGGGCTTCCGCACGGGCGTGAAGGTCGCGATCGTGGACGCCACCGGCAAGGTCGTCGCCCACGACACGATCTACCCGCACCAGCCGGCCAACAAGTGGGACGCCTCGCTGGCCACGCTGGCGGCACTGGCGAAGAAGCACGCCGTCGACCTGGTGGCGATCGGCAACGGCACCGCCTCCCGCGAGACCGACAAGCTCGCCGAGGACCTCATCAAGCGCCACCCGGAGCTGAAGCTCACCAAGGCGATGGTCAGCGAGGCCGGCGCCTCGGTCTACTCGGCCTCCGCGTTCGCCTCGCAGGAGCTGCCCGAGCTGGACGTGTCGATCCGCGGCGCGGTCTCCATCGCCCGCCGTCTCCAGGACCCGCTGGCCGAGCTGGTCAAGATCGACCCCAAGTCGATCGGCGTCGGCCAGTACCAGCACGACCTGAGCGAGGTGAAGCTGTCCCGCTCGCTGGACGCGGTGGTCGAGGACTGCGTCAACGCGGTCGGCGTGGACGTCAACACCGCCTCCGCGCCGCTGCTCACCCGGGTCTCCGGCATCACCGGCACGCTCGCGGACAACATCGTCTCGCACCGCGACGCCAACGGCCCGTTCCGGACCCGCAAGGCGCTCAAGGACGTCGCCCGGCTGGGCCCGAAGGCGTTCGAGCAGTGCGCGGGCTTCCTGCGGATCCCGGACGGCGACGACCCGCTGGACGCCTCCAGCGTGCACCCGGAGGCGTACCCGGTGGTGCGCCGGATCCTCGCCGGCACCGGCGGGCAGCTGCGCGAGCTGATCGGCAACAGCGCCGCGCTGCGGGCGCTGCGGCCGGGGGACTTCGCCGACGACACCTTCGGCATCCCGACCGTGACCGACATCCTCGGCGAGCTGGACAAGCCGGGCCGGGACCCGCGCCCGGCCTTCCGCACGGCCACCTTCAAGGAGGGCGTCGACAAGATCGGCGACCTGGAGGTCGGCATGCTGCTGGAGGGCGTGGTGACCAACGTCGCGGCCTTCGGCGCCTTCGTGGACGTGGGCGTCCACCAGGACGGCCTGGTGCACGTCTCGGCGCTGTCGAAGAACTTCGTCAAGGACCCGCGCGAGGTGGTCAAGCCCGGCGACATCGTCACCGTGCGGGTGACCACGGTGGACGTGCCGCGCAAGCGGATCGGGCTGACGCTGCGGCTCGACGACGAGGTCGGCCGGGAGCGCGGCGGTGACCGGGGCGGCAGCCGCGGTGGCGAGCGCGCTGGGGAGCGCGGCGGCGAGCGGGGCGGCGACCGCGGCGGGCGGCAGGCGCGGCCGCCGCGTCAGGACCGGCGCGGCTCCGGCGCCGGCTCGGGCTCGGGTGCCGGTGGCGGCTCCGGTTCGGGCGCCCAGGCCCCGCTGGGCAACGGGGCGATGGCGGACGCGCTGCGACGGGCCGGCCTGGCCGGCGGGTCCGGCTCCGAGGGCGGCCGCCGCTCCGGGCGCCGCTGAGCCCGGGAACCGGCCGCCGAGGGCGGTGACGGACGTACGGCGGGCCGGTGGACGCGCAGTCCACCGGCCCGCCGGCCGCCGGTCGCGCCCCGGGGCCGGGACCTCCTCCTCGGTGCAGGACCGGTACACGGGACCGGTACACGGGACCGGCATACGGGACCGGCACACGGCGCGCGGCTACCGCGCCCGGCGCGCCGGGCCGGCGTGGTCCTCGGCCGCGGCCCTCAGCCGGCGGACGCCCGCCCGCGCAGCTCCACGGCCAGCCCGACCAGCTCGCCCCACCAGGCGTCATGGCTGCCGACCAGCAGCCGCTGCGCCTCGGCCGGCTCCACCGCGCGGACCTCGACCACCTGCTCGCCGTCGTCCGGATTGGTCGGGGCGGACTCCACCGCCACCTCCGCCCAGCCCCAGAGCCAGGCCTTCTCGGGGTGCGGCTGCCACGGCCGGTACGGCTCCGGGTTGTCCGTCACGCAGCGGTGGGCCCCCAGCCAGGCCGGCTCGCCGAGCAGCCGCGCGCCCGCCTCCTCCCGCAGCTCACGGACCAGGCAGGACTCGATCGACTCGCCGCTCTCCCGCGTCCCGCCCGGCAGGAACCAGTGGTCCTGGTCGTCGCGGCAGAGCACCACCAGCCCGCCGGAGAAGCCCACCAGGTGGATGTTGGTGACGAGCTCGTCCGGCGGCAGCGCGGTGGAGAACTGCGCGTCGTAGCGGCCCCAGGTCCAGTACTGCGGTGCGTGCAACGCGGGGAAGCGTGCGGCCAGTCGGGCCGCTCTGTCGGAGGTGTCCGGCCGGTCCGTGGTATCGGTCATTCGGTGATCGTAGTCCCGGCCGGACGCAGCAGGGGCGTCGTCGCCTGGACCAGTGCGAGGTCCGCGGCGTCGATGGCCCGGGGGCGGCGGGGGATGGTGGCTTCGAGCGGGACGCCGGCCCAACTGCCAAGGGAGATCTCGGCGGTGATGCCCGGTCCGAAGCCCGCGATCAGGCCGTGGGTGCCGTCCGCGACCCCGCCCTCCTCGAAGAGCCGGGCGAGGGCGTCGAAGACGACCGCGCTGGCGATGTTGCCGCGCTCGGTGAGGGTGGCGCGGCTGAAGCGGAAGGCCGCGGGCTCCAGGTTGAGGTAGTGGCAGAGGTCGTCGAGGATCCGCGGGCCGCCGGCGTGCACGATGTAGAAGCCCAGGCCCGAGATGTCCCAGCTGTGTTCGGTGGCCAGCGTGCGCAGCGCGGGGGCGAGCATCTCCATGGTGCCGGGGACGCGCTTGTCGAGCTGGAAGTGGAAGCCGGTGTCCTTGACGCCGTACGAGATCCAGTCCTCGGTGTGCGGGACGAGGTGCGAGCCGTTGCGCTCGATGTGCACGCCGGTGCCGCCGCGGCCGCGCATCACGACGGCGGCGACGGCGTCCCCGAAGAGGCCGTTGGAGAGCAGCGAGCCGACGCCGAGGTCGGTGGGCTGGTAGCAGAGCGAGCAGAACTCGCAGGCCACGATGAGGACGTTGGCGCCGGGGTAGGCGCGGCAGAAGTCGTGCGCCCGGTTCACCGCGGCGCCGCCGGCCGCGCAGCCGAGCTGGGCGATCGGCACCTGGCGGGTGTCGGAGCGGAAGCCCATGCTGTTGATCAGCCAGGCGGTCAGCGAGGGCATCATGAAGCCCGTGCAGGACACGTAGATGATCAGGTCGATCTCGCGGGCGGACAACTCGGCGTGCCCGAGGGCACGTTCGACCACCTCGGGCACCCGCCGCTTGGCCTCCCGCTCGTAGACCGCGTTGCGGGTGGTGAAGCCGGGGTGGCGCAGGGTCTCGTCGATGGGCTGGACCAGATGCCTGGTCCTGACCCCGGTGTTCTCGATCAGGCGCAGTGCCAGGCCGAGTTGCGGGTGGTCGGCGTGCAGGCCGCGGGCCAGGTCGAGGGTCTGCTCCAGGGTGATGACGTGCTCGGGGACGGCGATGGCGGGTCGGCAGAGTGTTGCCATGGATTCGGGTCTCCCCTGGAGGGCCTACGGGTGCGTCGGACGGGCGCCGGGCCGGCGCGGCGGGGAGGTGGTCACCAGGCGACCGGCAGGGACCGCGGGTAGCGCCAGATCGACCCCGTCCGCCAGTCCAGCTCCGCGGCCGGCACGGCGAGCCGCAGCTCCGGGAAGCGGCGCAGCAGGGTGCCGATGGCCACCTGGAGCTCCATCCGGGCCAGGTGGGCCCCGGCGCAGTGGTGCGTGCCGTAGCCGAAGGCCATGTGGTTGGCCGAGCCGCGGTCGAGGTCCAGCTCGTCGGGCCGCTCGAACATCTCCGGGTCGCGGTTGGCGGCCAGGTAGGAGACGTGGACGGCCTCGCCGGCCCTGATCAGCACCCCGCCGAGCTCGACGTCCTCGGTGGCGACCCGGGCGATGCCGACGCCCTGGCGGAAGGGGATGAAGCGGAGCAGCTCCTCGATGGCGCGCGGCAGCAGCTCCGGCCGGGCGCGGAGCCCGGCGAGCTGCTCGGGGTGGGTGAGCAGGGTGTAGGTGATGTTGCTGAGCTGGTAGGTGCTGGTGTCGTGGCCGGTGACCAGCAGGACCATGGCCATCACGGCGAGCTCCTGGTCGTCCAGCAGCTCCTCCTCGTCCCGGGCGGTGGCCAGGGCGCTGATCAGGTCCTCGCCGGGGGAGCGGCGGCGGGCGGCGGTCAGCTCGGAGAAGTAGGCGCGCAGCGCGGCCTTGGCGTGGACCTGGCCGTCGCCGCTGCCGGGGCCCATCGACATCATCGCGACGGCGTGGCCGCGCAGCTCGGCGCGGTCCTCCTCGGGGATGTCGAGCAGCTCGCAGATGGTGACGAGCGGGAGCCGGCTCGCGAGGTGGTGGACGAAGTCGGCGGGGGAGCCGTGCTCCTCCATCCCGTCCAGGAAGCCGTCGACGATCCGCTGGGTCTTCGGCCGCAGCTGCTCGACCTGGCGGTTGGTGAACCCCTTGGCGACCAGGCGGCGCAGCCGGTTGTGGGCGGGCGGGTCCATCAGGTTGATCGCCTCGACCTGGGCGATCGGGGCGGGCGTCATCCGGGGGAGGTCGCGGCCGATGCCGGCGGCGCGGCTGAAGCGGCGGTCGGTGGTGACGACGCGGACGTCCTCGTAGCGGGTGGCCAGCCAGGCCTCGCCCTCGCCGTGCGGCAGCCGGATCCTGGCGACCGGGTCCTCGGTGAGCAGTTGCTTGAGGAGGGGGTCGAACTCCAGGCCTTCGGTGTGGTTGAAGGGGCAGTCCCACACGGGGGCGGAGGTAGTCACGGGCTTATCCAAATGGCCGGAGTTGGTGCCGCCCGACCGGCGATCGTTCGGGCGCGGACGTGCTGATGTTCCCCCATGGGGAGGCAAAAATGTGGATAAGGAGGATAGTTCGCTCGATCGAGCGAGATAGATGATTGTCAGGCGATATACGGGAGTTGAGGCCCGCCGTCCCGCCGGTGAAGGGCGGCTCAGGGGACCGGGGCCGCGCCGAGGCCGCCCGGGCCGGCGGGGCCAGAACCGGGCGGGCGTTCGAGGCGTCCGTTCAGGCGTGATCACAGCTGTTCTCGGCTCCATGCCGATGTTCTGGCCCGGGCTGCTCTGCTCGCTGGTGCCGGCCGCACTGCTGAACCAGCCGGTGGGGCGGCTGCTGCGCGCCCACTGGGCGGTCGCGTTCCTGCTGCTGCTGGCCCTCGGTGGAGTGGCGACGCTGACCCTGCTGCCCGACGCCCGGGGGCCGGTGCGGGAGCTCTCCCGGGAGGCCGTCCGGCACTGCGCCTTCGCCGGTGCCGGGCTGCGCCCGCCGGGCGAGTGGCTGACCTCGCGGCACGCGGACCTGAACGTCGCGCTGTTCGCCCCGGTCGGCCTCGCCGCCGCGCTGGCCGGAACCCGGCGCCGGGCGGCGGCCGTCCTGCTGGGCGCGGCGGCCCTGCCCTTCGCGGTGGAGCTCGCCCAGTACGCGGTGCCCGCGATCGGCCGGGCGTGCTCCGCGCAGGACGTCTGGGACGACCTGCTCGGGCTCGCCCTCGGCGCGGCGGTCGGCCTGCTCGCGGGCCCGCTCGCCCGGGCCGGGGCGCGCTCGCTGCGGGAGGGGCGCGCCTGACCGGCGACCCGGCGGGCGGGCGGCCCGGCCCGGGCGGTGGGACGGGCTCGGCCCGGGCAGTGGGTCGCGGCCCGGCTCGGGCAGTGGGTCGCGGCCCGGGCGGTGGGACGGGGCCGGTCAGGAACCGAAGTTGAGCGCGTACAGCGAGCGCGCGAGGTCCGGGGTGACGAAGTCCAGCGGGACGGTGCCCAGGACCGGGCGCGCGGGGCGGTCGAGGGCGCCGAGGTAGGAGCGCAGCTTCGGGGTGATCGCGTCGGCGGCCTGGCGCGGCCAGAGGCCCCAGCCGGAGCTGGAGGTGAAGGTGAGGAACAGCCGCTGCGGGTCGCCGGCGGCGCGGGCGGCGTCCAGGTGGGCGGAGACCTCGGGCCACTTGCGGGAGTTGAGCTCGAAGATGGTGCCGATGTCGTAGTCGTCCTCGATGTCCGTCCGGGGCCCGCCCCAGCGCAGGCCCGGCAGGCCGGAGTTGTCGGCGAGCAGCACCACCCGCCCGCGGACCTCGCCCAGCCGGGGGATCCGGTCCTCGCTCCAGAACAGGCCCGGCCAGCGCGCCTGGTAGCCGGCGAAGAGCGCGCCGAACTCGGCGTCGGAGACCGTGGAGTACTCCTGCTTGACCCGCATCACCAGGGCCTCGGCCGGGTGCGCGGTGAGGAAGGCCAGGCAGTGGTTGAGGACGTCGCCGAAGAAGATCTGCTGGAAGACCGGGCCGTGGTGGATCGCGAGCACGCCGTCGACGGCGCGGCAGCGGATGTCCAGGAAGCGCACGCCGGCCGCGAACTGGTCCGGCAGGGAGAGCGTCTGGGTCTGGGTCAGCGGTCCGCCGTACAGCGCGCAGCTGTCGTGGGTGCCGGGCAGGGTGAGCCGGGAGAGCTCGGCCCGGGCGTCGACGGCGCCCAGCCAGTCCGCTCCCGCCGGCACGCCGAGCGCCGAGGCCCGGGGCACGGCCGCCCCGAGGCCGGCGGCGGTGAGGGCGCCCAGCAGGGCGGCCCGGGTGAAGGCTCGCCGGCTCAGCGGCGGGTGCGCGGTCGGCGCCTCCGCGGTCGCCGTGTGCGCGGTCGGTGCGTGCGTGGTCGGTGCCTGCGTGGTCACGGACACGGTCGGGTACCCCCGTCGGGTGTGGCGGGCCGGATGCGGACGATGGCATGCTCATTGTGAGGAGATCGGCCCGCCCTGCCCAGACCCGCGACGCCCCGAGGTGGAACCGGGGCCCGGACAACCGGCGTCGGTGGTGGCCGTCGCCGGTCTCCTCCTCCTCGGCTGCCTCGCCCGGCTCGCCCCGGGGAGGGTCCCCGTCCTCACCAGGCCGCCTCGCGGTAGTCCTTGAGGAAGACGCCCGACACCGGCGCACCGGCCTCGCCGCGGACGATCGGGTCGTAGACGCGGGCGGCGCCGTCGACGATGTCGAGCGGGGTGCGGAAGCCGTCGGCGGCCAGCCGGCTCTTCTTGGGGGCCGGGTTCTCGTCGGTGATCCAGCCGGTGTCGACCGCGCACATGTGGACGCCCTGGGCGGCGAGTTCCCCGGCGCCGGTGCGGGTGAGCATGTTGAGGGCGGCCTTGGCCATGTTGGTGTGCGGGTGGCCGGCGGTCTTGTTGCGGACGGCGAACCGGCCCTCCACCGCCGTGACGTTGACGATGTAGCGGCGGGGGTGCGGTGAGGCCAGCAGCAGCGGGAGCAGGCGGTCGCAGAGCAGCGCGGGTGCCAGTGCGTTGACCAGCTGGGTCTCCAGCACCTCGGCCGGGTCCAGCGCGCCGAGCCGGACCGACCAGGAGTTGACCGGTGCGAGGTCGGGCAGCAGGCCCGCCTCGTCGGCCTGCTCCGGCAGCGGGGCGGGCGTCAAGGGGCCGCCGGGGGAGGCGAGTTCGGCGGCGGGCCAGGCGGGGGAGAGGACGGGCATCGGGCGGAACCCGGGGGCGTGCAGGACGGCGGTGGAGGCGGCGGGCAGCGCGCTGCGCTCGCCGGCGGCCAGCAGGGCGTAGGACTCGGGCGGGCGGCGCAGGGTCTGCGCGGCGTTGTTGACCAGGATGTCCAGCGGGCGGCCGTCGGTGCGGAGCCGCTCGGCGAGGCCGAGCACCTGGCGGGGGTCGCGCAGGTCGATGCCGACCACGGTGAGGCGGTCGCGCCACTCGGCGCTGCCGGCGGCGGCGTGGAAGCGCCGGACGGTGTCGTGCGGAAAGCGGCTGGTGACGATCAGTTCGGCGCCGTCGCGCAGCATCATCAGGGCGAGCTGGAAGCCGATCTTCACCCGGCCGCCGGTGAGCAGTGCGCGGCGGCCGCGCAGGTCGGTGGTGAGGGCGCGGCGGGCGGTGTTGTCGGCGGCGCAGTCGGGGCAGAGCATGTGGTAGAAGGCGCCCACCCGACGGTAGCGCTGTTTGCACACGTAGCAGCGGCGGCCGAGCCGGAGTTCGCCGAGCGGGGCGGCCGGGACGCCGGTCAGCGGTGCGTCCTCGCGGCGGTCGCGCGCGCCGGTGGCGGTGGCGGCGAGCAGGTCGGCGTCGGCCTGCCGGGCCTCGTCCTTGCCACTCTGGCGGCGGCGCTTGCGGCTCTCGCTGACGAAGGACTTCAGCTGCCGCTCGGCGTGCAGCCGGGTCCGGTGGTCGGCGGGGAGGGCGCGCAGGCGTCCGAGGGTGCGGCTGAAGGCGGCCAGTTCGTCCGCGGTGACCTCGTCGGCCGTGGTGTGCTCGTCGTCCCGGACCGTCATGGCCGCCCCCTCGTGCGCTGTGCTGCGATGCCTCGGGACTGTACCGACTGCGCCGGAGAAGTGGGATCACATTATTCGTAGGATGAGGCCTTGATCGCGGCGCTGCGTGCTGCGACATCGCGGCTGGTCAGGCCGCGGTCACGACAGGGAACGGGGAGAACACGATGGTGAGTCTCGGTGCCATAGCCGCGATCGCGGCGGTGGAGGCGGGAATGGTCCTGATCCCGGGCCCGAACATGATCTACCTGGTCTCCCGCTCGGTCGCGCAGGGGCGCCGGGCCGGGCTGACCTCGCTGGCGGGCGTCTCCGTCGGCTTCCTGGCCTACCTGGTCGCGGCGACCGCCGGGATCGCGGCGGTGTTCGCGCTGGTGCCGGAGATCTATCTGGCGATCAAGCTGGTGGGCGCCGGCTACCTGCTCTGGCTGGCCTGGAAGGCCGTGCGACCGGGCGGGAGTTCGGCGTTCGCCCCGAAGGAGCTGACGCCCGACCGGCCGGCCCGGCTGTTCGGCATGGGTCTGCTGACCTGCCTGCTGAACCCGAAGATCGCGGTCCTGTACGTGTCGCTGCTGCCGCAGTTCGTCGAGCCGGACCGCGGCCATGTCGCCGTGCAGAGCCTGCTGCTGGGCCTGACGCAGATCGCGGTCGGGGTGGCCGGCAACGCGATGTTCGTGCTGATGGCGGGCTCGGTGTCCGCCTTCTTCGCCCGCCGCCCGGGCTGGCAGCGGGTCCAGCGGTACCTGGTGGGCACGGCGCTGGCGGGCTTCGCGGTGCGGATCGCGGCCGACCGCTCGCGCGCGGTGGTGGCGGCGCCCTGAGGCCGCCGGCCGGTGACGGCTCCCCGAGCCCCCCGGGCCCGGGGAGCCGCCACCGGCCGTGCCCCTGCTCAGCCCGCGTACTGGGCGAAGATCTTCGCGAACTCGTACGGCTGCTGGGCGATGTTGGTGCACTTGAACAGTGCGCCGGTGCAGGCGTTCGCGTCCCGGGTGGCGTCCCAGAAGGCCAGCTCGCCGAGGTGGTGCTGCTGGGCGAAGGCCACCAACTGCCGGGCGTCCGCCTGGTTGTAGATCTGGTGGTCGTCGTTCTCCCCGATCATCGGGGTGATGCCGACCGCGGCCCAGAGCTGGGCGTCGCTCTTCGCCGGGTAGAGCGCCTTGAGCTGGCCGTAGAGGCCCTGGGCCGCCTGCACGGCCGCGTCGCCGTAGTCGGCGCCGCTGCGGTAGTAGTCCATCGCCATGGCGTTCACCAGGTCGACGTTCACGCCCGCGTCGCGGGCCGAGCGGACGATGGCGACGCCCTCGGCGGTGAGCCCCTCGGGCAGCACCGGCAGGGTGAACGACACCTTCAGGCCGGGGTTGGCCTTCTGCAGCTTGGCGAGCGCGGCGGAGCGGCGGTCGTTGGCGGCGGTGTCGGCGATCGCGGCGCCCTCGATGTCGAAGTCGACGTAGCGCAGGTTGTAGGCCTTGACCACGGCGTCGTACTCGGCGAACAGCGAGTCCACCGTGGTGCAGGCGGCGGCGAGTTCGGTGCCGCTGGCGCCGCCGAAGGAGACCTTGACGTCGCCGCCGGCCGCGCGCAGCGCGTCCACCTGGTCCTTGGCCCAACCGGTGCGCGGGTCATAGGCGTTGAACCAGCTGGCCTTGCAGCCGATACCGGTGACGAAGCCCATGGTGAAGGACTTCAGATTGCCGGCCTGGGCCATCGCGGGCATCGACGGGGTCGGCCAGGCGCCCATGTCGATGTACGGGGCCACCGGGACGGCGACGTTCGGCGGCGGGGTGGTGGGCGTCGCCGTGCCGGTGGGGGTGGGTGTGGGCGTCGGCGTGGCCGAGGTCGGCGGCGGGGTGGACGGGTTGCCGCCGGGGCCGGTGAGCGTGACGTCGTCGGCCTGGTAGGCGCCCTGCCCGTACCAGCCGTGCAGGTAGACGGTGACGCCGGTGGTGGCCGGACCGGTGGTGAAGGTGGTGGAGAGCTGCTGCCAGCCGGCGCCGCCGGGCGTCCAGACGGCCGGGTCGGTGACCCCGCTGCCGGTGGCGCCGAGGTAGACGTACTGGCCCTGGACCCAGGCGCTCAGCGTGTACTTGGTGTTGGGCTGCACGGCGACGTTCTGCCCGCACTGCGCGGTGTCGCTGCTGCCCACCGCACCCTTGAGCGCGTACGAGCCGCTGTGCGCACCGGTGTTGACGATGCTGCCGGTCGTGGCGGAACAGCTCCAGGGGCTCGTCGCGCCGCTCTCGAAGCCGGCGTTGGCGAGCAGGTTGCCGTCGGCCGCGCCGGCGTTCCCGGCGAGGGTGGCGAGCCCGCCGGCGGCCAGCACGGTGGCGGTGGTGAGGCCGATCAGCTTGACCCGGCCGGCGGGGCGGCGGTGCCGGGCCGGGGCGTCGGGCGCGGGGGTGTCGTGGGGCGCGCGTGGCATGGGGGTGCCTCTCGGGACGGTGCGCCCGCCGCCCGCCGCGCGAGGGGGAGCGCGCGGCGGGCGGCGGGGGCGGTGGGGGCGTGGTCCGGTGCGGGGAGGTGCGCGGTGCAGCTTCAAACTGGACTAGACCAGCTGTGCACGTCAAGCACCTTCGGCACATCAGGGGCCGCTGCTGGGAAGGTTTTAGGAAGGGTTTAAGGCAGCACCCCGCCCGGCGTCCGGGGGTGCGGGCTCGTCGCCGCCGGGCGGGGGCCGGAGCGCTGCACGGCGAGCGGGCTTGACCTCGAGTGCACTCCAAGGGAGAGGCTGATGCCGTTGATCCACGACACGAAGGAGCACCGGAAGATGCGCACCGCCACGCTTGGTCAGCAGGGCCCCGAGGTCGGAGTGGTCGGTCTCGGCTGCATGGGGATGACCTGGGCCTACGACCTGGGCAACCGTGACGACGAGACCTCGGCCCGGGTGATCCGGGAGGCGCTGGACCTCGGCGTCACCCTGATCGACACCGCCGACATCTACGGCCCCTACAGCAACGAGGAGGTGGTCGGCGCCGCCCTGGCCGGCCCGTACCGGGAGCGCGCGGTGCTGGCCACCAAGGTCGGCCTGGTGCCGGGCGAGGGTGACAAGCGGGTGGGCAACGACGGGCGGCCGGAGCACGTGCGGCGCTCGATCGACGAGAGCCTGCGCCGTCTCGGCACCGACCACGTCGACCTCTACCAGCTGCACCGGGTCGACCCGGAGGTGCCGATCGAGGAGACCTGGGGCGCGCTGGCCGAGGCCGTCACGGCCGGCAAGGCGCGGCGGATCGGGCTCTCCGAGGTGAGCGTCGAGCAGATCAAGCGGGCGCAGGCGGTGCACCCGGTGGCGTCCGTGCAGTCCGAGCTGTCGCTGTGGACCCGGGACGCGCTGGCCGAGGTGCTGCCGTACACCGAGGCCGAGGGCATCGCCTTCCTGCCGTTCTCGCCGCTCGGCCGGGGCTTCCTGACCGGCAGCATCTCCTCCGCGGACGAGCTGCCGGCGGACGACTTCCGCCGCTCGCTGCCGCGCTTCCAGCAGGACGCGCTGGCGGCCAACCTGGCGCTGGTGGAGAAGGTGAAGGAGGTCGCCGCCCGGGTCGGCGCGACGCCCGCGCAGGTCGCGCTGGCCTGGGTGCTGGCGCAGGGCCGGTACGTCTTCCCGATCCCGGGCACCAAGACGCCGCGCTACCTGGCGGACAACGCGGCCGCGGCCGACGTGGTGCTCTCGGCGGCCGACCTCGCCGAGCTGGACGCGCTGCCGGCGCCGACCGGCGGGCGCTACTGACCGGACCGGGCCGCCGGGCCGGGGCGGGCGACCGTGCGGAGTGCGGAGGCGGCTCCGTCCTCAGCCCTCCTTGACCCAGACCAGCTGCCGGCCGGTCTCGCCGGGCGCCCGGACCGCCGCGTCGGCGATCCGGTCCAGGCGGTAGCCGAGCTTGCGCGGCACGGCGGCGCTGGCGGCGTTGGCCTGGTCGCAGTGGATCTCGACCCGTCCGATCCCGGGCAGGGCGAGCGCGGCCCCGGTCAGCGCCCCGGCGGCGGTGGTGGCGATGCCGCGGCCGCCGTGCTCCGAGCCCACCCAGTAGCCGATCTCCAGCGCCCCCGGGCCGATCCGGCCGTGCAGGCCGAACGAGCCGATGACGCTGCCGGGCTCGGCGTCCAGGCCGACCAGGTAGATGAAGTCGGTGCCGGCGTCCCAGGCGGCCGCGCCGGCCTCGGTCAGCTCGGCGGTCTGCGCCAGGGTGGGCGCCTCAGCCGCCCACTCCAGCCAGGGCCGCAGGTGCTCCAGGTCGCGCCGGACGGCGGCGTTGAGCGCGCTCGCGTAGGCGGCCGAGCGGCGGTGCAGGGAGATCCCGCCGGCCAGTCGCAGCAGTTCCGGCGGCCGGCCGGCGGAGATCTCGACCGGTGCCGGACGGCGCCGCCCGGCGGGGGGACCGGCGACGGCGCCGTGCGCGGGGCCGGGTACGCCCTCGCAGGGTGATGGCGTGACGTGTGTCATGACAGCGATTATGAGCGCCGTCCGGGGCGGCGACCACCGGCGAACCGCCGGGCCGGCGGCGCCGCCCCCGGGCGCGTCAGAGGCGCACCAGGACGTCGTCGAGCTCCTTGCGCCGCAGGTCGGGGACGCGCGCCCCCTCGGCCGGATAGCCCACCGGGATGACGTAGGCGGCCCGCTCCTCGGCCGGCCGTTCGCACACCTCGTTGAGGAACTTCATCGGGCTCGGGGTGTGGGTGAGGGTGGCCAGGCCCGCCTGGTGCAGGGTGGCGAGCAGCAGACCGACGGCGATGCCGACGGACTCCTTGGTGTAGTACGGGCGCGGCGACCGCGGGCCCTTGTGCACCTCGAAGACGACGATCACGGCGGGCGCGTCCTCCAGGAACGGCTTCTGCCAGTCGGTGCCGATCGGCGCCAGCGCGGCCAGCCACTCCTCGGAGGCCCGGTGCGCGTAGAACTCGCGCTCCTCGGCCTCGGCGGCCTCGCGCAGCCGCCGCTTGCGGTCCGGATCGGTGATCACCACGAACCGCCAGGGCTGGACGTGCGCGCCGCTGGGCGCGGTGTTCGCGGTGCGGATCGCCCACTCGACCACCCCGTCCGGGATCGGGCGGGTCGCGTAGTCGCGGACGGTCCGGCGCCGCGCCATCACGTCGTGGAAGGACCTGCTGCGTGCCTCGGCCTCGTGGGCGGGCACCGTCATCGGGCTCAGCGGGACGGTCGGGTACGGCGTCCCTGCCACTGCACTGTCAACCATGGCCGACAGCACAGCACATGACGGGCGGTCCGGGAAGGGTCCGGACCGCCCGTTGTCCTCGAATGGACCAGACCACTCAGCTCTCGTGGACGCGCCCGCCGCGGACCTCGATCCGCCGGTTCACCGACACCGTGTCCAGCATCCGCCGGTCGTGCGTGACCAGCAGCAGCGTGCCGGTGTACGAGGCCAGCGCGGACTCCAACTGCTCGATGGCGGGCAGGTCCAGGTGGTTGGTGGGCTCGTCCAGCACCAGCAGGTTCACCCCGCGGGCCTGGAGCAGCGCCAGCGCCGCCCGGGTGCGCTCGCCGGGGGAGAGGGTGTCGGCCGGCCGCAGCACGTGCGCCGCCTTCAGCCCGAACTTGGCCAGCAGCGTGCGCACCTCCTCCGGGCTCAACTCCGGTACGGCGGCGGCGAACGCGTCCGACAGCGGCTCCCCGCCCAGGAAGAGGCCGCGGGCCTGGTCCACCTCGCCGACCACCACGCCCGAGCCCAGCGCGGCGTTGCCGCCGTCGAGTTCGAGCCGGCCGAGCAGCGCGGCCAGCAGCGTGGACTTGCCCGCGCCGTTGGCACCGGTGATCGCGACCCGGTCGGCCCAGTCGATCTGCAGGTCCACCGGGCCGAAGGCGAAGTCGCCGCGACGGACGGTGGCCGCCCGCAGGGTGGCGACCACGGAACCGGAGCGCGGCGCGGTGGCGATCTCCATCCGCAGCTCCCACTCCTTGCGCGGCTCGTCGACCACGTCCAGCCGCTCGATCATCCGCTGGGTCTGCCGGGCCTTGGAGGCCTGCTTCTCGGTGGACTCGGTCCGCATCGCGCGGCCGATCTTGTCGTTGTCGGAGGACTTGCGGCGCGCGTTGCGCACCCCGTGCTCCATCCAGCCGCGCTGCATCCGCGCCCGGGCCTCCAGGCCCGCCTTGGTGTCGGCGTACTCCTCGTAGTCCTCGCGGGCGTGCCGGCGGGCCGTCGCACGCTCCTCCAGGTACGCCTCGTAGCCGCCGCCGTACAGGTTGACCTGCTGCTGGGCGAGGTCCAGCTCGACCACCCGGGTGACCGTCCGGGCCAGGAACTCGCGGTCGTGGCTGATCAGCACGGTGCCCGCGCGCAGGCCCTTGACGAAGGACTCCAGGCGCTCCAGGCCGTCCAGGTCGAGGTCGTTGGTGGGCTCGTCGAGCAGGAAGACGTCGTAGCGGGAGAGCAGCAGCGAGGCGAGGCCGGCCCGGGCGGCCTGGCCGCCGGAGAGCGCCGTCATCGGCAGGTCCAGCGAGACCTTCAGCCCGAGCGAGTCGGCGACCTCCTCGGCCCGCTCCTCCAGGTCGGCGCCGCCGAGGTCCAGCCAGCGGTCCAGGCTCGCCGCGTAGGCGTCGTCGGCGCCGGGGCGGCCCTCGACCAGGCCCTCGGTGGCCTCGTCCAGCGCCGCCTGGGCGGCCGCCACGCCGGTGCGGCGGGCCAGGAAGTCCCGGACGGACTCGCCCTCGCGCCGCTCCGGCTCCTGCGGCAGGTGGCCGATGTTGGCGCTCGCCGGGCTGAGCCGCAGCGAGCCGCCCTCGGGGGTGTCCAGCCCGGCCAGCAGCCGCAGCAGCGTCGACTTGCCGGCGCCGTTCACGCCGACCAGCCCGATCACGTCGCCGGGGGCGACGACCAGGTCCAGGCCGGAGAAGAGGGTGCGGTCGCCGTGGCCGGCGACGAGGTCCTTGACTACGAGTGTGGCGCTCATGATGTCTCCGATTCTAGGAGAGCGGGGGAGCGCGCCGGGGCCCGCGGCGGGAAGGCCGCGGACCCCGGGTGTCCGAACCGGGGGCCGGGCGGGGCGCGGCTCGGGGAGCACGCGGTCCGCTCGGCCGGCGGATCGCTCAGGACGTGCCCGAGGTCACTTCTTCTTGGAGATGTACTCCAGCGCGTGCTGGGCGACGTCGTCCAGGTACGGACCGGCCTCCCAGGTGTTGTCGTTGCCGCCGATGGAGGTGTCCGAGACCAGCACCTGCTTGCCGTCCTTGGCCGCGAACCAGCCGCCGCCGCTGTCGCCGCCGGTGCCGTTGCAGCCGATGGTCAGCATCGCCGGGCGGCTCGGGTCGATCGTGTGGCGGACCGGCTTGCCGCTGTCGCAGTGCTCCAGCTCCATGCCGTCGAAGGGCTTGCCGGCCGGGTAGCCGAAGCTGCTCACGCCGGTGATCTGGTCGCGCGGGGCGTTGAACCAGACCGGGACGGAGCCGCCGACGACCTCCTCCAGCGACTTGTTGCTGCCGTCCGGGTTGGCCACCCGGATGATGCCGAAGTCGTACTGGCTCCAGGGGCCGCCGTACTCCGGGTCCGCCTCGTCCGCCCAGGTCGGGGAGACGATGCCGGCCACCGCGCCCCACTCGCCGTACGGCTCGGCCTGCGCCAGCGAGGCCTGCTTGCCGCCGCTCAGCACGCCGGTGCTGTTGAACGCCGGGGCGAAGGTGATGTTGGTGTGCGACTTGCCGCCCTTGCCGCCGTGCAGGCAGTGGCTGGCGGTCCACACCAGGTTGCTCCTACCGGGGTTGGCCGGGTCCGAGACCACGGTGCCGGAGCAGACGTACTCCTGCTTGCCGTCCTGGAAGAACAGCTTGCCGTTCACGTGGAAGTTCTTGGCGAACGGGTGCGGGACGGGCTTCTCCTCGACCAGCTTCGGCAGCGGGTCGTTGCCGCCGTCCGCCGGCGGCTGGGAGCTCGGCCCGCCCGGTGCCGCGCCGGTCGGCTGGGCAGTGGGCTGCGCCGTCGGCTGCGTGGTCGGCTGGCCGGGCTTGGAGGGCTTGGCCTTCAGGATCTTCTGGAGGTCCCAGTAGCCCTTCACCGCCGGAGTGATCACGTTCTGCTGGGCGAACTTCTCCCAGTCCTCGTACTTCCACTTCTTCAGCTCGTCGAGGGTGGGCAGCTTGATCGGGGCGGCGCCCGGCGTGCCGGCGCCGGCGGCGGTGGTCACGGCGGTGGTCGGCGCCGCGGTCTGGGCCCCGGTGGTGTCGCTGTTGTCCGGACCGCACGCGGTCGCGACCACCATCGTCAGCGCGACGACGGAGGCGCCCAGCGCAGCACGCGTCGTCCGGGATATCGGTGACATGAGTTCAATTCCCCCTGTGGATGCACGCCATACCGCCCGAGCCGCGGGTATGGCAGGTGAGGAGTCTGCCATGCGGACGAAGGCGTCCTCGCATCCGGACCGGACCGCGACGGAGCTGTCACGGGATCGGCACGCGATCCGCACCCGGTAAATCGGTTGCGGGCGTCCGGGGGCCTCCGTAGCGTGATCCTTGCCACCCGCCAGAACAGGAGAAGGCCGTTGCTCTACTGAGGTCCCGAGACACCGCCCCCCGCCGCCCCGCAGCCCTGCTGCGCGCGGTGTGTGCGTGTGCGAGTGCGCGACCTCAGTGGTGAGCCGGCCCGGCGTCCCTTCCCTCGACTCGTTCGACGGCCCCCGGCCCCCTCCAGGCTTTCCGCGCGCGGCCTGCGGTGTCTCCCGTGTTGCTCCCCAGACCGTCCGCAACCACCCGGGAGGCCTCCATGGCACAACCCAGCACCGCTGTCCTCTGCACCGACCTCGGCTTCGAGTGGCCCGACGGCACGACCGTGCTCGACGGCTTCCACCTCGCCGTCGGCCCCGGCCGGACGGGCCTGATCGGGCTCAACGGCGCGGGCAAGTCCACCCTGCTGCGCCTCGTCGCGGGCGAGCTCACCCCCACCCGCGGCACCGTCAAGGTCGGCGGCGAGCTCGGCTACCTGCCGCAGGGCCTCACCCTCGACACCGGCCTGCGGGTCGACGAGGCGCTCGGCGTCCGGGCCGTCCGGGAGGCCCTGCACGCCATCGAGTCCGGCGACACCGACCAGCGCCACTTCGACGCGGTCGGCGACGACTGGGACGTCGAGGAGCGCGCCCGCGCCACCCTCGACCGGCTCGGCCTGCACCGGCTCGGCCTCGACCGCACCACCGGCGAACTCTCCGGCGGCGAGGCCGTGCTGCTGCGGTTGGCCGCCCTGCTGATGCGCCGCCCGGACGTCCTGCTGCTCGACGAGCCGACCAACAACCTCGACCGGTCCGCCCGCGAGCGGCTGTACGAGACGGTGGCCGGCTGGAGCGGGGTGATGGTGATCGTCAGCCACGACCGCGAGCTGCTCCAGCACGTGGACCAGATCGCCGACCTCCGGGACGGTGAAGTGACGTGGTACGGCGGCAACTTCGCCGACTACGAGCGCACCGTCGCGGCCCAGCAGGAGACGGCCGAGCGGCTGCTGCGCAATGCCGAGGCCGATGTCCAGCGCCAGAAGCGGGACTTGGTCGACGCCCGCAGCAAGCTGGACCGCAGCGCCAGTTACGGCAAGAAGCGCTCCGTCACCCGCAACGACCCGCACATCTTCGCCGGCAAGCTCAAGCGCCAGGGCCAGGAGACGGCGGGGCGGCTCCAGGGCATGCACACCGAACGGCTGGAGGAGGCCAAGCAGCGGCTCACCGCCGCCGAGGAGGCCGTCCGCGACGACGCCGAGATCAGGATCGACCTCCCGCGCACCGCAGTCCCGGCCGGGCGCACGGTGCTCACCCTGCAGAAGGTCCGGCTGCCGTACGGCACCACCGCCGACCTCGACCTGCGCGGCCCCGAGCGGATCGCCCTGATCGGCCGCAACGGCGCCGGCAAGAGCACCCTGTTGCGCACCATCGCGGGCGAACTCGCCCCGCTGGAGGGGGAGATCACCACCCCGGTGCCGCTGCGCCACCTGCCGCAGCGGCTCGACCTGCTGGACGACGGGCTCACCGTGGCGGGGAACGTCAAGCTGTTCGCCCCGGGCGCGGGGGACAACGCGATCCGGGCCCGGCTGGCCCGCTTCCTGTTCCGCGGCGGCCGGGCCGACCAGCTCGCCGCCACCCTCTCCGGGGGCGAGCGGTTCCGCGCCACGCTGGCCGCCCTGTTGCTGGCCGACCCGCCGCCGCAGCTCCTGCTGCTCGACGAGCCGACCAACAACCTCGACCTGGCCAGCGTGCGCCAGCTCACCCAGGCGCTCGCCGCCTACCAGGGGGCGCTGATCGTGGCCAGCCACGACCTGCCGTTCCTGCGCGGCCTCGGGATCACCCGCTGGCTGGAGCTGGACGGCGAGCTGCGGGCGGTGGAGCCGATGTAGTGGTGGTGCCGGCGGTGTCCGGTCCGTCTGTCCGTCCCGGCCGTCCGGCCGGGCCGGGCCGGGTCCCGGACACCGCCGGGCCGGGCCGGTCAGGCCTCGGTGGGCTCCGTCGCCGGCCGCAGCTTGCCGGCGACCAGGGTGCCGAGGCGGTCCAGGCCCACCACGGTCGCCGCGAGGACGACGAACTCCACCGTCAGCAGCGCGATCTGACCCCAGACGTAGCCGTAGCCCTTGGTGGTCGGGTCGAAGAAGAAGTAGGGGTACGGCAGCGGGTAGTTGGAGAACAGCGCGTTGCGGGCGAGCACGACCGCCGCGTACCCGAGCGGGAAGGCCAGCCAGAGCGGGATGTCGCGCCAGGCGGAGGCGTTGCGCGGCTTCAGCGTCAGCCAGTCGATGATCACCATCACCGGCGTGACGTAGTGCAGGAAGAAGGACGACCAGTGCTGCAGCTTGTCCGGTCCGTCGAAGAGCCCGGGCAGCGGGTTGGCGCCGTGCTCCAGCAGGACGTGCGAGACCAGCCCGGTGATCAGGATGTAGAGCGTGGCGGCCCCGCGCAGCCGGGGGGCGGGCGCGTCCGCGGTGCCGCGCTTGACCATCCAGTAGACCGCGCCGATGAAGTAGCCGAGCACGATCACATTGCTCTGGATGGTGAAGTAGACCAGCGGGGCGGTCTGGAGGGTCAGGCCGAGGCCCGCCGAGAGCACGATGCCCATGCGCCACCAGAGCGCGGGGCCGGTCCGGACTGACATGCGGTCACCAGTTCGTTTCAGGCGATACGGGAGGTATCGGGCGGTAGAGGGGGGAACGCCGCACTCTACTCGCTGGTAGGCCCGGGACGGAAGAAACGTCACTGCAGGTGGCGGGCGGTCGGCGGCCGCCCACCGGGGTAGCGCCCGGGTTCCGCGTGCTACCCCGGCAGGACGAAGCCCGACTCGTACGCGGCGATCACCGCCTGGGTGCGGTCGCGGGCCCCGAGCTTGGCCAGCACGCTGCCGACGTGCGTCTTGACCGTCTCCTGGCTGAGCACCAGCCGCCCGGCGATCTCGCCGTTGCTGAGCCCGGCGGCCATCAGCCGCAGCACCTGGCCCTCCCGCTCGGTGAGCCGCCCGATCGGCCCCTGCCCGGGCGCGCCCGCCCGCCGCCCGGCCGGCACCTGGCGCAGCGCGAGCTCGCGCACGGCGGCCGGGAAGAGCAGCGAGTCGCCGCGCGCGACCAGCCGCACCGCCTGCACCATCTCCTCCGCGCTGGCCCGCTTCAGCAGGAACCCGGCGGCGCCGGCCCGCAGCGCGTCGTAGACGTGGTCGTCGTGCTCGAAGGTGGTGACCACCAGGATCCTGGGCGGCTCGGCCATCCCGCCGACCAGCTGCTCGGTGGCCCGGATGCCGTCGATGCCGGGCATCCGGACGTCCATCAGCACCACGTCCGGGCGCAGCTCGCGCACCAGCGGGACGACCTCGGCGCCGTCGGCCGCCTCGCCGACCACGGTCAGGTCCGGCTCCGCGTCGATCACCACCCGCAGGCCGGTCCGCACCAGTCGTTCGTCGTCCGCGATCACCACGCGGACGGTCCCGGTCGAGTCGTTCACCGTGCTCCCTCCAGCGGCAGCCAGACGGCCAGCCGCCATGTCGTCCCGTCGTCCGTCGGACCGGCGGCGCAGCCGCCGCGCAGCACCGCCGCCCGCTCGCCGATCCCGCGCAGCCCCCGGCCGCCGCCGGGGCGGCTGGGGCGGGCCGGGCCCAGCGGGTTGGTCAGCTCGATCTCCAGCCGGTCCGCCGCCAGCCCCACCCGCAGCCCGGCGGGCGCCGGCCCGGCGTGCCGCAGCACGTTGGTCAGCCCCTCCTGGACGATCCGGTAGGCGTCGCGGGAGACGGCGGCCGGCAGCCGGTGCAGGCCGGGGGCCAGCTCGGCGTCGACCCGGACGCCGGTGCGGGCCAGCTGGCGCAGCAGGTCGTCCAGCCCGGCCAGGGTCGGCCCGGCGGGCCCGGCGTCCGCCCGGTCCTCCTCGCGCAGCAGGCCGAGCACCGCGTCCAGCTCGGCGACGGCCGCCCGGGCGGTCTCGCCGATCGCCTGGAGCGCCTCGGCGGCGAAGTCCGGGTCGGACCGCAGCACCCGGGCGGCCGCCGAGGCCTGGATGCCGACCGCGCTGAGCGCGTGGCCGACCGAGTCGTGCAGCTCGCGGGCGAGCCGGTTGCGCTGGGCGAGGACGGCGGCCCGGCGTTCGGCCGCGGCCAGCCGCTCCTCCGGGGTCGGGCCGAGCAGCACGGGCGCCCAGCGGGCCAGCAGGGCGCCGAGGCCGGCGCTGGTGGCGAGGATCAGCAGCAGGAGGCCGAGGCCGAGCAGCGGTCCGGGCAGCCAGGACGGGAACCCCCGGTCCTGCCAGAAGCGCACCACGTCGTCCACCGCCGGCCCGCCCAGCGGCGAGATCACCAGGACCACCGCGAACGGTGTCCCGGCCAGCGTCATCCCGCTGACCAGCCCGCCGAACAGCACGTGCAGCACGTACCAGACGGCGGTCCGGCGCCGGGCCGCCCAGGAGCGGGCCGGGCCGGTCGAGACCTCCTCGGCCCGCTGCGGCGCGCAGAGCGCCCGCGCCGCCGCCCCCTCCAGCGCCCGGACCATCGGCACCAGGGCGGTGACGGCGGCCATCGGCAGCGAGAGGGCCAGCGCGGCGAAGTAGAGGAGGAGCTGGACCAGGGAGCCGTGCGCCGGGTCGAGCGCCCCGAGCGCGACGGTGGAGAGCATCCAGTACGGCATCAGCAGGGCGCCGCCGAGCACCAGGTGCACCCAGCGCAGCCGGGCCCGCCGACCGAACAGCGCGCCACCGGCCCGCCGCAGCCCCCGTCGTCCCGCGCCCGCCCCCGTGCTCACCGGGTCGACTCTACGTCAGCGGCCCCGGCCCCCAGGGGGCCTGCGGCAGCCCGCTCGGCCAGGGCGACCGCGCCCACCGCCAGCACCAGCAGCCCGGTCACCACCTGGACGGACTCCACCAGGGTGAGCAGCCCCGGCGCCGCCCGGCGCGGGTCGGTCACCGTCGCGACGGTCCCGTACGCCACCAACTGCCAGGAGCCCCAGGCGAACAGGGAACCACCCGCCGTCCACGCCACGGCCAGCGGCCCCCGCAGGCGCCGGTGCGGGCGGGCCCGGAGGACCAGGGCCAGCAGCGCCGCCGCGGCGGCCACCGCCATCGCCGCCGTCACGCAGTTCATGACCGCCACGCCCCGGCCGTGCTCGTCCGCCCACTCGGCCGGCAGCCCGGCCGTCCCGCCCGCCGCCCAGGACACCCGGGCCGCGGCCACCCCGAGGCCGAGCAGGGCGGCCACGCAGGCGAAGGCGCGCTGGACGCCCAGGGTGGGGGAGTCGGGCAGCCCGCCGATCCGGTCGTGCAGCAGGGCCGCCCAGCGCTGCCGCGCGTACAGCAGGAACGCGGTGATCAGCGCGACGCCCTGGACGGCGAACCCGCCGTACACCACGGGGAACACCCAGCCGGCCGGTCCGTCGCCCGCGCCGTCGGCGGCGCTGGCCTCCTCGGGCCCGAACACCAGCGTGCTGAGCAGGAACAGCGGCAGTGCCATCAGGATGGTGCCGAGCAGCCCCGTCGCCACCCACATCGGGAACGCCAGCAGTCCGGCCGGCGCCCGCCGCCCCCACGGCCGGACGAAGGCCAGGGCCAGCAGCACCGCGATCGCGTCCATGCCGAAGCTCAGCAGGTTCACCAGCCAGAGGTCGTCCAGCTGTTCCGGGTGGTCGCCGGCGCCCACGGGGTGGCCGGTCAGCCAGAGCAGTTTGAGCGACAGATAGGGAAGGGTCGCGGCGACGGCCACCCCGGCCGCCACACCTCGCACCCTGCCGACGGAGGTCGTTGTGGTCATGCCCCCACGCTCCCGCGGGCGGGGCCGCCGGTACGTCCCCCCGTCACACGATCCGCCTCCCCCGCCAGGGGGACCCGCCGGCGCGGGCCTCCTCCCCGCGGGCCCGCCCACCGGGGGCCGTGCCCGTGGGCCCGCCTGCCCGTGGGCCCACCGGAGCGGGCCCACGGGTGCGGCGGCTAGGGGAGGATCGGCTCGCAGCCGACCGCCTTGCCGCCGGCGGTGAGGAACCGGCGCCAGAGGTCCTGGCCGTCCGGGAAGAGCCCGCTGCCGCTCACCCCGGTGGTGTACTTCCGGTCGAGGTGGAAGTAGGTGGCCTTCCCCTGGCAGGTGGCGACGGCGTTCTCGCCCGAGGACCCGATCCACCGGGCGCGCCCGTAGGCCTCCGTGCGGGCGTCCTGCGGGTCCAGGCCGGTGATCCGCGGGTCGGTGGTGATCGTGAAGGCGGCGAGCGGGCTTCCGCCGGTCGGGCGGGCGAGTTCGCAGGACCAGACCGGGGCGTACCCGGCGGTCACCGTCTGCCGGTACCCGTCCCCGGCCTGCTCGTCCCGGGCCGGCGCCATCCCGGGCAGGCCGCAGACGTTGCCGAAGTCGACCGGTTGCGGGGCCACGGCGGCGGACAGACCGGACGGGGCGGGCAGCGTGCCGCCGCAGCCCTTGCCCCCGGCGGCCGCGTTGGCGAACGCCACGGCCAGCGCGGCCATCCCCGCGGGGTGGTCGCCGGTCGTGTCGTCCGACCCGAGGAGCCGGACCTCGGCCCGCATGGCCTTCGGGCAGCCGTCCGGGAGCAGCGCCCAGGCGCGGGAGGCCAGTACGGCGCCCGTCGAACCGCCGGCGAACAGCCGGGCGTCCGGCGCCGTCGGCGGGGCGATGTCGTCCTGGGTGAGCGCGAGGGCGAACGAGACGGACCGCCCCGGCCCGCCGAACAGCCCGGACGAGACCTTCGCGGTGCAGGTTCCCCCGGTCCCGTCGTAGGCGCCGGGGGACCAGCCGGCGCTCTTCTCCTCGCTGATCCGCCCCGACCCCAGGGCCGCGTGCACCTGGTCCGCCGTCGCGGCGCCTCCGCAGACGGTGTCCGGCCCCAGCGCGTTCGTCAGGTTGTACAGCAGCACGCCCGAGACCCCGGCCGCGATCGCCACGAGCACGGCCGCCGCCCGCAGGCGCAGCCGCCGGGTGGTGAAGCCGCGCCGGCCGAGGGCCTCGTCGGCCCGGCGCAGCGGGCCGGCGTCCGTGCCCGTGCCCGTGCCGGCGTCCGCGTCGGTGCCCGTGCCGGTGTCCGCGCGGTCCTGTTCTGCCGTCATGCCGTCATCAGCCCCTGCCGAGTGCACCGTTGTAGGTGCGGTCGATGGCCGTCGAGTAGTTCTGCGTGACGCCCTCCATGAGCTGCTGCGTCACGCCGCCGGTGGCGTCGACGTCCTTCTGCGGGACGCCGGACAGCACGGCCTTGTAGTGGATCATGGACTTGAGCTGCTCCTCCCCCGCGGAGTAGTTGTCGCTGAGGTCGCCCTGGGCCTTGGTGTCGAGCTCGGCGTTGGCCTTGTTGGCGTAGTCGGCGGTGCCGACGTCCACCAGGCGCTGGGCGATGTCGCCGAAGGGGGCGGGGAGGAAGTAGTTCACCGGGGTGCCGTAGATGTGGTAATCGATCTTGGACTGCCAGTTGTTCTTGAACTTCTGGTCCTCGCGGTGGTCGATCAGCACGTCGCCGCGCACGCCGTCGAGGGCGCCGAGGGCCTGGCCGGCCTCCTGGGTGAAGCCGGCGAACTTCGGGTTCACCCGGCCGGTCGCGTCGGGCTGGAAGTCGTTCGGGCCGTAGGTGTCCATCCGGCGGGCGATCTCCTGGGTCTCCGCCGTGTGGATCACCCGGAAGGCCTCCGGGTCCTCGGCGGAGCCGCGGATGGTGCGCAGCAACTGCTCGCGGCTGACGGTGAGGCCGCTGGGCTCGGTGCCGCCGCGGACCTCCTTGCCGAGGATCTCGTGCACGTCCGGCGCGTAGTCCGCGATCATGTTGCCGAGCGGGCGGCGCAGGCCGGCGGGCAGGCTGTTCTCGGAGCCGGCCTTGTCGCCGCCGAGGGTCGCGACGGTCTCGTTCATGATCCGCGACATCGCGGCGTCGTGCGGGCGCGGCGGCTGGTTGCCGTGCGGGTCGCGGCCGGTGGCGGCGGCCTCCAGGGCGTCGCCGAAGGCCCCGCGGGAGGATTCGCGCGCGACGCTGTCGAGCAGCTTGTCCTCGTGGCCCTGGAACGGCCACTTGCGGTCCTTGAGCAGGTAGTCGAGGTTCTTGTTGGCGCCCGGGTCGAGGAACTCCTTGGACGCCTCCGGGTTGCGGCTCATCGCCCGCATCAGGCCGCCCATCGGGTCGTCCCGGTCGTAGAGCGGGCCCCACAGCTGCTCGCCCTTGGTCTTGCTCCTGCGCTCGTAGTCGACCAGGTCGTTGCCGACCTTCTCCAGGAACGCCTTGTCGTAGTCGCCCTTCGCGCCCATCAGCTGGGTGAGGACCGGGTAGCCGTCGTTGAACCCGGCGGCCGAACCACCGGGCTTGCGGGCGGCCTTGAGCAGGTTGTCCTGCCACTCCTTGCCCATCCCGCCGTCCTTGGTGGCGGTGGCGAGCACCTGGGAGAGGTTGCCGTAGATGTCCTGGTAGTCCTTGGCGTTGCGGTCCCCGTGGGCGAAGTCGTTGTAGTTCTTGGCGTACACCAGCAGGGCGTCCGGGCCGGTCTTGTCGCCCGCCCTGAGGCTGTTCAGCAGCGTGGTGGAGAAGTCCTTGGAGCCGGAGTTGGCGGCCATCAGGTTCTGCAGCCGCTGCCGCTCCTCGTCGGAGAGGCTCCCGCCCTTGGCCAGCAGGTCGTTGGCGCGCTTGGCGTCGGCCACGTCGCCGCCGCCGTACGGGCTGGCGTTGAAGGCCGTGGTGCTGGTGCCGACGTCGGTCCGGAGCGCGGAGGAGGCGCGCTGGTCGGCCGCGGTGGCCTGCTCGACGGCCTTGGTCAGCCGGTCGGATATCGCCTGGGCCTTGCCCTGCATGGCCCCCTGGTACTGGCGCTGGGCCTCGGGGAAGTCGGGATCGTTGTGCGAGGTGGAGTCGGTCGGCATCGGTGGCCAGCTGACCGTGCCGTCGGCGGCCACGGTGAGCTTCTGCCCCTCCGCGTCGTGGAGCGCGGCGTCCAGGTCCTTGCGGGCCGCCGTGAAGTCCGAGGCCGCGTCGCGGATGATCGCCGCGAGGGCCTTGGCGACGCCGGCGGCCTGGGTGAAGTCGGTGTCGATGGCCTTGAGCGTGCGGCCCGCGTCGTCGGCGGCGGCGCCCTGCCAGCCGGCCCGCTGCGGGGTGTTGGTGAGGTCCGTGCCGACCCGGGTGTCGAGCGAGTCGAGCGCCCTGGCCATGTTGGTCCAGGCGTCGGCCGTCTCGGTGACGCCGGCGAAGTCGGCCTCGTGCAGTTCCTTGAAGGACACCATGCCTCTGGGGCTCCTCTGTCAGTTCTCGGTTCTCGGGGCCGGGTCTCAGTGGCCGAACTGGCCGGCGGTGGCCTGCTCGTGGGCCTGGTAGGTGCGCTGGGTGGTGTCGAGGTTGTCGGCGGCGGCGGTCAGCTTGTCGTGCAGGCTCTTGCACTGCTGCAGCCAGCGCTCGGTGGACTCGGTGAGGGCGCCGCCGAAGGAGAAGCCGCGGATCCGGGTGGCGGCGGTGCTCGCGTGCTCGGCGAGGTTGTTGCCGCCCTTGCCGTTGGCGCTGTCGAGGTCGGTGGCGATCTGCCGGGCGATGCCGGCCGAGGCGTTGAGCTCGTGCGGCCGGTCCAGCCGGGTGGTGGGCGCGGACGGGGCCGGGCCGGGGGAGGGGTTCGGGGTGGGACCGGCGGCGAACGGGGACGTGCCCGGTGCCGAGATCGGGATGACGGTGTCCGGCGACGGGTTGGCGGGTGCGCCCGGCGGGGAGGCCGGCTTGACCGGCCCGGTGGTGAAACCTGGGGAAACCATGAGCGTCTGCTTCCTTTCCTCCGACGAGAGGTCAGAACCCCTCCGACAGCGGGACGACCGTATCGGCCCGCCCCGTCGGTATACCGACGCACCCTCCGCAACGCCGGTTGCACGGTCCGCGTCAAGGATTCGACAGGGCGCCGCCGGGCGGCGGAGGGTCTTGTTACCGGCGGGTCGCTTCCCTATCATCGCGAGTGTTACAGCTTTACTGTCAAACCCCGAGAAGGCGGTGGCCGGTGCGTGATCCGAGCAGCCCCGGCCCGCTGGCCGGAGTCCGGGTGGTCGAGCTCGCGGGCATCGGCCCCGGCCCCTTCGCCGGCATGCTGCTGGCCGACCTCGGGGCCGACGTGGTCCGGGTGGACCGGCCCGACCCCTCGCCGCTCGCCCAGGACCCGGCCCACGACGTCACCAACCGCAACAAGCGCTCGGTGCTGGTCGACCTCAAGGCCCCCGGGGGGACCGACCGGGTGCTCGCCCTCGTCGAGCGCGCCCAGCTGCTGATCGAGGGCTACCGGCCCGGCGTCGCCGAACGCCTCGGCGTCGGCCCGGAGGCCTGCCTCGCCCGCAACCCCGCCCTGGTCTACGGCCGGATGACCGGCTGGGGCCAGGACGGTCCGCTGGCCGCCCGGGCCGGCCACGACATCGGGTACGCGGCCGTGGCCGGGGTGCTCGGCCTGATCGGGGACCCCGAGCAGCCGCCCGCCGTGCCCGCCAACCTGCTCGGCGACTACGCCGGCGGCTCGCTCTACCTGGTCGTCGGCCTGCTCGCCGCCCTCCACCACGCCGGGGCGACCGGTGCCGGCCAGGTCGTCGACGCCGCCATCGTGGACGGCGCCGCCCACCTCACCACCGTGCTCTGGGGCCTGCTCGCCGCCGGCCACTGGCAGGACCGCCGGGGCGTCAACCTGCTCGACGGCGGCGCGCCCTGCTACGCCGTGTACCGGGCCAAGGACGGCGGCGACCTCGCCGTCGGCGCGCTGGAGCCGCAGTTCTACGCCGAGTTCGCCCGGCTGCTGGAGCTCGGCCCGGACGCGCCCGGCCAGTACGACGTGGCCCGCTGGCCCGAACTGCGCGCGCGGATCGCCGCCCGCTTCGCCACCCGCACCCGGGCCGAGTGGGAGGCCGTCTTCGCGGGCTCCGACGCCTGCGTGGAACCGGTGCTGACGCTGCGTCAGGCCGCCGCCCACGGGCACCTGGTGGCCCGGGGGACGTACGTCGAGGCGGACGGGTTCACCCAGCCGGCCCCCGCGCCCCGGTTCTCCGCAACCCCCGGCACGCTGCGCCGGCCGCCGGCCCGGCCGGGCGCCGACACCGCCGAGGTGGCCCGTGACTGGGGCGTGCCCGCCCTGCTGCCGCCGCCCGACCGCGAGGACGCGCCGGACGCCCCGGCCGGCCCGAGCGGCCCGGACGCCCCGAACGCCCCGGCCGGCCCGAGCGGCCCGGACGCCCCGAACGCCCTGGACTCCGAGGCCCGATAAGGAGCTTGCCGTGGAACGCGACATCTACACCGAGGAGCACGAGGACTTCCGGGCGACCGTCCGGTCCTTCCTCGCCAAGGAGGTGCTGCCGCACTACGACCGCTGGGAGCGGGCCGGCATCGTGGACCGGTCCGCCTGGCTCGCCGCCGGCCGGCAGGGCCTGCTCGGGCTCGCCGTCCCCGAGGAGTACGGCGGCGGGGGCACCGGCGACTTCCGCTACGCCGCCGTGCTGGCCGAGGAGTTCGCCCGGGCGGGCGCCTCCGGCCTGGCGCTCGGCCTGCACAACGACATCATCGGCCCGTACCTCACCTCCCTCGCCACCGACGAGCAGAAGCGCCGCTGGCTGCCCGGCTTCTGCAGCGGCGAGCTGATCACCGCCATCGCGATGACCGAGCCCGGCACCGGCTCCGACCTCCAGGGCATCCGCACCCACGCCGTCGACCAGGGTGACCACTACCTGCTCAACGGCGCCAAGACCTTCATCTCCAACGGCATCCTGGCCGACCTGGTGGTCGTGGTCGCCCGCACCACCCCCGAGGGCGGCTCGCGCGGCCTGAGCCTGCTGGTGGTCGAGCGCGGCATGCCCGGCTTCGAGCGCGGCCGCAACCTCGACAAGATCGGCCAGAAGGCCCAGGACACCGCCGAGTTGTTCTTCGAGGACGTCCGCGTCCCGAAGGCCAACCTGCTCGGCGAGGAGCACCAGGGCTTCCTCTACCTGATGCAGAACCTCGCGCAGGAGCGGCTCACCATCGCGGCCGCCGCGATCGCCGGCGCCGAGTACCTGGTCGAGATCACCACCGAGTACGTCAAGCAGCGCGAGGCCTTCGGCCGGCCGCTCGCCAAGCTCCAGCACATCCGCTTCGAGATCGCCGAGATGGCCACCGAGTCCGCGGTGACCAGGGCCTTCGTGGACCGCTGCATCACCGAGCACAACCGTTACGCACTCACCCCGGCCGACGCCTCGATGGCCAAGTGGTGGGCCACTGAACTGCAGAAGCGCACCGCCGACCGCTGCCTCCAACTCCACGGCGGGTACGGGTACATGACCGAGTACCCGGTCGCCCGTGCGTTCACCGACGGCCGCATCCAGACCATCTACGGCGGGACCACCGAGATCATGAAGGAGATCGTCGGGCGCTCCCTGCTGGGCTGACGCCGCACCCGCCGGCCGCCCGGCCTCCCCGCGCCGTCCGGCCTCCTCCTCGAACACCAACCCCCTCGCCCGGTCAGACCCCCGAAAGGCTCTCCACCGTGACCACCGAAGCGTACGTCTACGACGCGATCCGCACCCCGCGCGGCCGGGGCAAGGCCAACGGCTCGCTGTACGGCACCAAGCCGATCGACCTGGTCGTCGGCCTGATCCACGAACTGCTCCGCCGCTTCCCCGGGCTGGACCCGGCGGCGGTCGACGACATCGTGCTCGGCGTGGTCAGCCCGATCGGCGACCAGGGCTCCGACATCGCCCGGATCGCCGCCATCACGGCCGGCCTGCCCGACTCGGTGGCCGGCGTCCAGGAGAACCGCTTCTGCGCCTCCGGCCTGGAGGCGGTCAACCTGGCCGCCGCCAAGGTCCGTTCGGGCTGGGAGGACCTCATCCTGGCCGGCGGCGTCGAGTCGATGTCCCGGGTGAAGATGGGCTCCGACGGCGGCGCCTGGGCGATGGACCCGATGACCAACTACGAGAACCGCTTCGTCCCGCAGGGCATCGGCGCCGACCTGATCGCCACCATCGAGGGCTTCTCCCGCGGCGACGTGGACGCCTTCGCCGCCGAGTCGCAGGCCCGCGCCGCCAAGGCCCAGGCCGACGGCCTCTTCGACCGCTCGATCGTGCCGGTCCGCGACCGCAACGGCCTGGTCGTGCTGGAGCGCGACGAGTTCATCCGCCCCGGCACCACCGTGGAGACCCTGGCCGGGCTCAAGCCCTCCTTCGCCGGCATCGGCGAGGCCGGCGGCTTCGACGCCGTCGCGCTGCAGAAGTACCACTGGGTGGAGGCCATCGACCACGTCCACCACGCCGGCAACTCCTCCGGCATCGTGGACGGCGCCGCCCTGGTGGCCATCGGCAACCGCGCCATCGGCGAGCGGTACGGCCTGCGCCCGCGCGCCCGGATCGTCTCGGCCGCCGTCTCCGGCTCCGAGCCCACGATCATGCTCACCGGACCGGCCCCCGCCACCCGCAAGGCGCTCGCCAAGGCCGGGCTGACCGCCGCCGACATCGACCTGGTCGAGATCAACGAGGCCTTCGCCGCCGTCGCCCTGCGCTTCGTCCGCGAGCTCGGCTTCCGCCCGGACCAGGTGAACGTCAACGGCGGCGCGATCGCCCTCGGGCACCCGCTCGGCGCCACCGGCGCGATGCTGCTCGGCACCATGGTCGACGAGCTGGAGCGCCGCGACCTGCAGTTCGGCCTGGTCACCCTCTGCGTCGGCGGCGGCATGGGCGTCGCCACCGTCGTCGAGCGCGTCTGAGCCTCCGGTCGCCCGCGGCCGCCCCCGCCGGCGGCGCGGTGCGCGCGGCACCTCCCTTGTCCCGGCCCTCACAGGAGACCCCGAACCCCATGAGCGACACCACCACCATCCGCTGGGAGCAGGACCAGGACGGCGTGGTCACCCTCGTCCTCGACGACCCCTCCCAGTCCGTGAACACCATGAACGAGGCCTTCACGGCCGACTTCGACGCCACCGTCGAGCGCCTCGCCGCCCTCGGCGACGACCTGCGCGGCGTCGTGGTCACCTCGGCGAAGAAGACCTTCTTCGCCGGTGGCGACCTCAGGATGCTCTCCGCCGCCCGCCCCGAGGACGCCGCCGCCGTCTTCGAGAAGTCGATGCGGATCAAGCGCGCGCTGCGCCGGCTGGAGACGCTCGGCAAGCCGGTGGTCGCCGCCGTCAACGGCAGCGCGCTCGGCGGCGGGCTGGAGATCGCGCTCGCCTGCCACCACCGGATCGCGCTGAACACCCCGGCGAGCCGGATCGGCCTGCCCGAGGTCACCCTCGGCCTGCTGCCCGGTGGCGGCGGAGTCGTCCGCACGGTGCGGCTCTTCGGCATCGCCGACGCGTTGCTGAAGGTGCTGCTGCAGGGCCGCCAGTACCGCCCGGAGCAGGCGCTCCAGCACGGTCTGGTCCACGAACTGGTCGACACCCCGGAGGAGTTGACCGCCCGGGCGCGCGCCTGGATCGAGGCCAACCCGACCGCCGTCCAGCCCTGGGACGTCAAGGGGTACAAGATCCCCGGCGGCACCCCGGCCACCCCGGCGCTCGCCGCCAACCTGCCGGCCTTCCCGTCCAACCTGCGCAAGCAGCTGGCCGGCGCGCCCTACCCGGCGCCGCGCAACGTGCTGGCGGCGGCGGTCGAGGGCGCCCAGGTGGACGTCGACACCGCGATGGTGATCGAGGCCCGCTACTTCACCGAGCTGGCCTGCGGGCAGACCAGCAAGAACATGATCCAGGCGCTCTTCTTCGACATGCAGGCGGTCAACTCCGGCGCCGGCCGGCCGCAGGGCGTCGAGAAGCGGACGGTGCGCAGGGTCGCGGTGCTCGGCGCCGGCATGATGGGCGCGGGCATCGCCTACACCTGTGCCAAGGCCGGGATCGAGGTGCTGCTGAAGGACGTCACCGTCGAGGCGGCCGAGCGCGGGAAGGCCTACTCCGCCGGCCTGCTGGACAAGGCGGTGGCGCGCGGCCGCGCCACCGCGGCGCAGCGCGAGGAGCTGCTCGCCCGGATCACCCCCACCGCCGAGGCCGCCGACCTGGCCGGCTGCGACGCGGTGATCGAGGCGGTCTTCGAGAACCCCGAGCTCAAGCGGAAGGTGTTCCAGGAGGTCGAGGGCGTGGTGGCGCCGGACGCGCTGCTCTGCTCCAACACCTCCACCCTGCCGATCGGCCTGCTCGCCGAGGGCGTCGGGCGCACCGCCGACTTCATCGGCCTGCACTTCTTCTCGCCGGTCGACAAGATGCGGCTGGTGGAGATCATCCGCGGCCCGCAGACCGGCGACGAGGCGCTCGCCCGCGCCTTCGACCTGGTCCGGCAGATCGACCGGACGCCGATCGTGGTCAACGACTCGCGCGGCTTCTTCACCTCCCGGGTGATCGGCCAGTTCATCAACGAGGGCGTGGCGATGGTCGGCGAGGGCGTCGACCCGTCCTCCGTCGAGCAGGCCGCCGCGCAGGCCGGCTACCCCGCCAAGGTGCTCTCGCTGCTGGACGAGCTGACCCTCACCCTGCCGCGCAAGATCCGCGACGAGTACCGGCGCGCGGTCGAGGAGGCCGGCGGCACCTGGACCGCCCACCCGGCGGACGCGGTGGTGGACCGGATGGTCGACGAGTTCGGCCGCCCCGGCCGCAGCGGCGGCGCCGGCTTCTACGAGTACGGCGAGGACGGCCGGCGCGGCCGGCTCTGGCCGGGCCTGCGCGAGCACTTCACCTCGGCCGGGACCGCCGTCCCCTTCGAGGACCTCCAGGAGCGGATGCTCTTCAGCGAGGCGCTGGACTCGGTCCGCTGCCTGGAGGAGGGCGTGCTGACCTCGGTCGCCGACGCCAACGTGGGCTCGATCCTCGGCATCGGCTTCCCGGCCTGGACGGGCGGGGTCTTCCAGTACATCAACGGGTACGAGGGCGGCCCGGCCGGCTTCGCGGCCCGCGCCCGCGAACTCGCCGCCGCCTACGGGGAGCGGTTCGCGCCGCCGGCCCTGCTGGAGCGGGTCGCCGCCGAGGGCCGGACCTTCACCGACTGACGGCCGGTCAGCTGGGCGGGTCGGCGTCCTCCGCCGAGCGCGCCGCCTCGCCCAGCTCCTCCCGCAGCGAGCGCTGGTACGCCGTCACCAGCGCCTGCGCCACCATCGGCTGGATGTGGTCGGTCAGTTCCTTCATCCGCTCCAGCTCCGCCGGCGCCGGCTCGCTCTCCCGGTAGGGCTTCCAGACCGTCTCGCGGAACAGCCGCTGCAACTCGTGGGCCGTCGCCCGGCTGTGCTCCAGCACCACCGCGCGCGCCGCCAGCAGGGTCTCCAGCGGGATGGGCACGTCCAGGATCCGCACCCCGAGCGGCAGCAGCCCCGGGTCCACCCGGAACACCTCCGGGTCCGCCGTCCGCTCCAGCGCCCCCATCGCCGCCAGGCGGTCCAGCTGCTCCGGCGACAACTCCCGCCCGGCCCGCCGCTCCAGCTGCCCGCGGCTGAGCTCCTCCGCCGTCTCCGGCGTCCACGAGGCCACCAGGGCCCGGTGGATCGCCAGGTCCAGCGGGGTGCTGTCCTGCGGCAGCCAGGCCAGGTAGCGCTCGATCGCGGCCAGTGTGAGCCCCTGCCGCTGGAGCTCCTCGATCAGTCCGAGGCGGTCCAGGTGGTCGGCGCCGTACAGCCCGACCCGGCGCGGCCCCAGTTCCGGCGGCGGCAGCAGCCCCTTCGTCCCGTAGAAGCGGACGGTCCGCACCGTCACGCCGGCCCGCGCCGCCAGCTCGTCCACCGTCAGCCGGACCTCGACACCCTCCCGCGCCCCCATCCGCCACTCCTCCGCCTCTGTCGCACCGCTGCTGTAACAGCAGCAGTGTGACAGTGCGCGGCCACCCGGGCCACCCGGTCCACCGAGGTCACGGTGGGGGCCGGCGGTGCGGAGCGGCCCCGCGCCCGCGTCGAGGCGCAGGTGCGGGGCCGCTCCGGGGGCCGTGGCGGGTCAGCGGGAGCCGGCGTCGGCGAGGTCGGGGTGGTGGCGGCGGGTGACCTCGGGGTGGGCCCGGGTGTAGCCCTTCCACTCGTTGAGGCCGAACTCGGCGAAGAGCGGGTTGCCCGGGTCCTGGGTGGCGCCGGGCGCGTGGTGCGCGAGGGGGAAGTCCAGCGGCTCGATGTGGGCGTCGAGGCGGGGGTTGTAGAAGAACGGGACGGAGAACCGCTCGCGGGCGCCGGCCGGGCTGACCACGCGGTGGTTGGTGGCCTTCAGGTAGCCGTCGGTGGCGACCTCCAGCAGCTCGCCCAGGTTGACCACGAAGGCGCCGTCCAGGGGCGGGACCTCCAGGAAGCTGCCGTCCGCGCGCTCGACCTGGAGGCCGCCGACGGTGTCCTGGAGCAGCAGGGTGATGAAGCCGTAGTCCTTGTGCGCGCCGACGCCCTGGCCGGCGCCGTCGGGCGCGGTGCCGGGGTAGCGGACCAGCTTCAGCCGCAGGTGGGGGTGGCCCGCGAAGGCGTAGTCGTAGAAGTCGGGGCGGGCGCCGATCGCGGCGAGGAGTTCGTGCAGCAGCCGCTGGGCGACCGCGCCGAGGCGGTCGATCCAGCCGAGCGCGGCGGTCCGCAGCTCCGGGAGCGCCCCGGGCCACTGGTTCGGGCCCTCCAGCCACCAGTACGGCGGCTCGCCCTGCCCCGGGACGTGCGGGGGCAGCTCGGCGCCGATGTCCAGCTGGTCCCGCCAGTCCTGGCTGCCGCCGGTGAGCTCGTCGCCGGTGCGGGTGTAGCCGCGGAAGTGCGGGGAGTTGAGGTTGCTCACGGCGAGCCGGTCGGCCTGCGGCAGGGCGAAGAACGCCCGCATCGCGTCGATCAGGGCGGCCGTCTCGGCCGGGGTGACGCCGTGGCCGACGAGCTGGAAGAAGCCGACGCCGGTGGCCGCGGCCCGCAGCTCGTCGTGCAGACGGAGCCGGTCCTCGGGGGTGCCGTCGGCGAGCGACAGGTCGATCACGGGGAGGGCGTCCGCGGGGGTGGCCGAGGGGGAGGTGGAGGGGTGCTGCTGCGTCATGGGTGACATCCGCTGGGTCTCGTCCTGGCCGTTCCCGGTGATCGACCGGGGGCGCCGGGGCCACGCCTGGTGCGGCGGGAGCCTCGGGGCCAGGAGGGGGGACGCGGTCGCCGGGGACCGCGCATGAGGGTGGGAGGCGCGAGGTTCAGCTGGAGCGTCGACAGGACATGCTCGTCACGCGGAGCAGGTCCACGTGAAGACGGCGAACAAGTATGAGCACGTCACCAGCCTAGATGACGGTCGTACCGGCGGGGAGACCCGTGCGTCGAGTTCGTGTCGTGGCCCTGACAATCACCCTCCGGCCGCCCCGGGATCCGCCCGGGCGCGGCGCTCCCGCCCGCGCCCCGGAGACGGCCCCCGGGGCCGTGCCGCCGCCCGGAACCCGTCCCTCCGGGGCGGCGGCACGGCCGGCGGTTCAGGCGAGGCGGGCCGCGGCGTACGCCTCGATGGCGTCGCGCTGGTACGCCGCGAGACCCGGTGCGATCGCCTCGTACGCGGCGCGCCACGGCTCGTTCTCCACGCAGGAGCGCCCGATCGCGCGGTACTCCTCGGCCGTGACCGGCCGGAGCGCGGTCAGCGAGCGGTACTGCCCGTCGACCTCCGCCTGCACCGCGTCGGCGTCGGCGCGGGTGCCGGCGGTCATCAGCTCGGCCAGCCGGATCATCAGCGCGGTGCGCTCGCGCTGCCCGGCCTCGATCTCGGCCCCGCTCATCGCGGCCGTGGCCCGGCGGGCCTGCTCGGCCAGCTCCGGCCAGTCGCGCAGGGTCTCCTCGTAGTCGGCGGGCCGGACGCCCTCGAACAGGTTCTCCGGTCGGTTGATGCCGGTCATGGGTGTGCCGTCCTTCCTGGACTGCTCCAGTTCGGCGATCGTGCGGGAGACGGTGGCGGCCAGGGTGTCCAGCCGGTCGCGCTCGGCGAGCAGCCGGCGCCGGTGACCGCGCAGGGCCTCCAGCTCGTCCACCTGCGAGGCCACGATCAGCCCGATCTCGGACAGGCCCACCCCGAGCGCCCGCAGGACCAGGATCTGCTGCAGTCGCAGCAACTGCGCCTCCTCGTAGTAGCGGTGGCCGTTGGAGCCGATCCGGGCGGGCGGCAGCAGATCGATCTCGTCGTAGTGCCGGAGCGTGCGGGCCGTGACACCCGACATCCGTGCGACCTCCGCGATCGGCCAGGCCATCGCCGTCTCCTCACCTCTTCGCCTCACCGGGCCGGTCGCTCCGGCCCTGAACAGGACGGTAGAAGCTGCCGCTGCGGCAGCTTCAAGTCCGGCGGTCCGGGCCGCGCCGACGCACCGGACGCGTCCACCGCCCGGGCCGGCGCCGCGCGGTCAGGCCCGTGCCGCCGGGGCGGTCGGCCGCGCCGCGCGCGCCGTCTCCCGCAGGGCGGCGACCAGGTGCGCGAGGGCGGGCCGGCCCCAGGCGGTCTCCCGGACGGCGGCGTGGATCGCGCGGACCGGCTCCGGCGCGCGGACCTTCCGCACGGTCACCCCGGGGTGGCGCTGGGCCAGGCCCAGCAGGGGGACCAGCGCCACCCCGAGCCCGGCCGCCACGAAGCCCTGCGCGGTCGGGTAGTCCTCGCTGTCCACCGCGAAGCCGGGGCGGAAGCCGGCCCCGGCGCAGGCGTCCAGGACGATGTCGAGGCAGGGGCCGGCCCGCTCGCTGCCGACCCACGGTTCGTCGGCCAGGTCCGCGAGGTCGAGGACGCGTTTCGCGCCGAGCCGGTGGCCCTTCGGCAGGACGGCGCGGTACGGGTCGTCGAGCAGGTGGACGAGGCGCAGCCCGGGGTGCTCGCGCCCGCCGGGCCGGACCACCACCGCCAGGTCGGCCCGGCCCCGGAGCACGTCCTGCAGCGGGTCCTCGGGGTCGGTCATCGCGAGGCCGAGCCGCACCCCCGGGTGCCCGGCGCGGAAGGCCGCGACCGCGGGCGCCACCAGGGCGGCGCCCGCCGTGGCGAAGTAGCGGACCGCCAGGGAGCCGCTGCGCCCGGCCAGCAGATCGGCGAGCGCCGTCCCGGCCTCGGCCAGCTGCCGCTCGACGACGGCGGCGTGCTCGGCGAGCAGCAGCCCGGCGGCGGTCGGCCGCACCCCGCGCCCGGCGCGTTCCAGCAGCGCCGTCCCGGTCTGCTTCTCCAGGGCCGCCACCTGCTGGCTGACGGCGGACGGGGTGTAGCCGAGCGCGGTGGCGGCCGCGCTCACCGAGCCGCCGGTGACCACCGCGCGGAGCACCTGCAGACGTCGCACATCGAGCATGCGGCCCAGCATAAAGGTGTAGACGGGCTTAAACATGCTGCAGAACATTTCACTTGTCCTGTCGTGTCCCGGGGGGCAGCGTTCGTACTCGGCACTCCCGGGCGGGAGGCCGACCGACGAAAGGCAGGTGTCCCGTGGTGCGGATGGCCGTTCTCGCCCTGCTCTGGGGCTCGGGCTTCCTGTGGACCAAACTCGCGCTGCAGAACGGGCTGACCCCGCTGCAGATCACCGTGGCGCGCTCCGCGCTCGGGGCCGCCGTGCTGCTCCTGCTCGCCCGCGCCGCCCGGCAGCGGCTGCCGCGCGGCGCCGCGGTCTGGCTCCGGCTCGCCGTGGCGGCCTTCTTCTGCAACGCGCTGCCCTTCTTCCTGGCCGCCCTGGGCGTGCGGACCGTCGGCTCCGGGCCGGCCGGAGTGCTCAACGCGACCACTCCGCTCTGGTCGCTGCTGATCGGCCTGGCGCTCGGGACGGAGCGCGGGTGGCACCCGCGGCGCCTCGGCGGGCTGCTGCTCGGCTTCGCGGGGGTGCTGCTGATCTTCTCGCCGTGGCAGGGCGCAGGGTCGGCGCAGCAGGGCGGCGCCTCCGGCTGGGGCGTGCTCGCCCTGCTGGGCGCGGCCGCCAGCTACGCGGTGGCCTTCACCTACATGGGCCGCGTGCTCACCGGCACCGGCACCGCCCCGCTCGCCCTCTCCGCCGCCCAGCTCACCGTCGCGGCCGGTCTGGGCACGCTCGCACTGCCGGCCGCCGCCGGCACCACGGACGGGTTCAACCTCCGGGCGCTGGCGGCGGTCGCCGTCCTCGGGGTGCTCTCCACCGGGCTCACCTTCCACCTCAACTACCGGCTCATCGCCACCGAGGGCGCCACCGCCGCCGCCACCGTCGGCTATCTGCTGCCGGTCGTCTCCACCGGGCTCGGCGCGCTCGTCCTCGACGAGCCATTGAGCGCCCGGACCGTCACGGGAATGATCGTGGTGCTGGCCGGGGTCTTCCTGACCCGCCCGCACCGCCCCCGGGAACGGCCGGTCACGGCCCGCCCGGCCGCGCCGGCGACCCCCGTCCCCTTCGCCCGCACCGATCGAACGAACCGACCATGAGCTCCGGATCACCCTGGCGGATAGGCGACTTCCGCACCCTGTTCACCGCCACCGCGCTCACCCGGCCCGGTACCGACATCGGCTACGTCGGGCTGCCCCTGATCGCCGTCACCGCCCTTGACGCGAGCGCCGGGCAGGTCGGGGCCCTGGCCACCCTCGGCACCCTCGCGTTCCTGGTCGTCGGCCTGCCCGCCGGTGCCTGGGTGGACCGGATGCGCTCCTCGCGACGGCCTTCCTCCCGGTCCACCTGTCGCCTCCCCGACCCGCCGCCTCCCCGGCCCGCCGGCCGTCGATCCCGTCACCGGGCCGCCCACGGCACTTGACCTCAAGTCGGCTTGAACTTCCATCATGGTGACCATGACCGCGCACACCACGGACGCCGCTGCCGACACCGAAGCCGTCAGGCAGGTCGTCGCCACCGTCCAGCACGCCCAACTGAACGAGCTCCCCGAGGAGTTCATCGACCTCTTCCGTGCGGACGCGATCTGGACCACCGCCCACGGCAGGCGGTTCACCGGCCGCGACGAGATCGCCGAGTTCACCCGCAAGGTGCTCCCGGGAGCCTTCCGGGACTCCGGCACCACCGCCGACTACGAGGTGGTGCACATCCTCTTCGTCCGCCCCGACGTCGCCGCGGTCAAGGTCCGCCAGCGCTACCTCACCCTGGCCGGCGAACAGATCGGCGAGGAGGGCAGCCCGCTCTACGTGATGGCCAAGGAGGACGGCCGCTGGCTCCTGACCGCCTGCCAGAACACCCTCGTCCTGCCCGCGTGAGGGCCCGCCCGGCGCGCAGGCCGGCGCGGAGGCCGGCGGGGAGGCCGGCGGGGAGGCCGGCGCGGAGGTGCCGAGGTCAGCCCTCCGGGCTGGGCGCGGGCTCCTGGGGCGCGGCGTGCGGGAAGGGGCAGCCGCCCCGGGGTGCGGCGCCCTCCTCGAAGGTGCCGAGCTCGCCGATCCGGTAGCCGCCCGGGTAACTGCGGACCTGCCGGCCGTCACGGGCCAGGAACGGGGTGCGGCGCGGCGGCAGCAGGCGGACCAGCCGGCCGCGCAGCCGCATGCCGGCGCGGACGGCGTACCGGAGTGCGGCCGGGGGCCTGGGGTAACCGAAGGCCTCGCGCAGTGGGTCGTCGAGCAGGCAGATCGAGGACATCCGCATCGAGGGCCGCAGCGGCGCCGGGTACCAGGAGGCCATCAGGCCGAGGGTGGCGTCCGAGACGTCCCGGCCGCCCCGGTCGTGGCCGAAGTGGGCGCGCTCGTAGTCGTCCAGCAGCCGCTCGAAGGCGTCGTACGTCTCGGGGATGTCGCGCAGGCCCATGTGGCGGCCCAGTTCGCGGTAGTAGTTGGTGGCGGCCCGCACCTCGTGCGCCGAGTACGGGCGCCAGCCGTAGTCGTCCAGCCAGCGCTTGGGCACCACGACGAAGGTGGCGAGCACGTACCGGAAGTCGTCGTCGGAGATGTCGTACCGGCCGTGCATCCGGTTCATCCGCCGGATCGCCTCCCGGCCCTGCTCCGAGGCGAAACCGTGCTCGACCACGGCCTCCAGGATCAGCAGGGTGTCGTCGTAGCGCTTCTGGGTGCGGCGGGTGAACTCCCCGGTCCGCGCGAGCAGCCGGCCGATGCTCGGCACCGCGTAGGTGCGGTAGAGCGCGAAGCCGAGCGACTGGGTGGTGTCCCACGGGAACTCGTACCAGCTGCTGATCCGGTAGATCTCGGTGAACTCGGTCTCCGGGTCCATCCGCTGAATCTTCTTCAGCCAGTCGTATCGCTGCACAGGCCGACCCTAGGGGCCGGTCAGGGACGGGTCAACGAGGCCACAGCGGCGGACCGCCGTGCCGCCGTCGTGGGCCCAGGCTCTTCCGGGAGACGGCAACGTCGGGTCGGCCGCCGGGGGGAGGGACGGGCGTGCTCGAACGGCTTCTCGTGGGTCTGATCCCGGTCGGGCTGGTCGCCGTCGCCGGCTTCGCGTACTGGTGCTGGGCGAAACTCGGCACCGAACGGCCGGTGGAGCACCACGGTTCCATGCCGGCCGAGCACCGCGGTCCCGAAGGCGCCGGCTGACGGCGGGCGGGGCTCCCACGGCATGCCGGGTCAGCTCCCCTTCGCCCCGCGCCCCCCGGTGATCAGGGGGCGCGGATCATCAGGCGCGCCGCTCGGCCTCCCGGGCCGCGCGCTCCACGCGGTTCCGGTGTTGCTCCCACCACGTGCGGTCGCCGGGCGCCATGTTGTCGTCCCCGGGCCGCAACCCCGTGGTCCCGTCGATGAGTTCCCGGACGACGTCGGCGTGCCCGGCGTGCCGCTGGGTCTCCGCGACCATGTGGACGAGGACCCGGTGGAGCGTCAGTTCGCTCCGGTTCCCCCACGGCACCCGGCCGACCGCGTCGAGCGGCAGCGACTCGATCGTCGCGTCCGCGTGGGCCCAGGCCTCGCGGTACCGCCCGACGATCTGCTCCCGCGTCTCGTCGGGGGTCGCCCACAGGTCCGCGTTCGGCTCGGCGTCGCCGGTGATCCAGAGCGGCGTTCCGGCGAACGGCCGCCCGAAGGTGTCGCCGAAGTAGACCGCCTCGGCGCCGGTCGCGTGCTTGACCAGCCCCAGCAGATTGGTGCCGGTCGGCGTCATGGGGCGGCGCAGGTCGTACTCCTGCAGCCCGTCGAGCTTCCAGAGCAGGGCGTCGCGCGCGTCCTGCAGGTACATCCGAAGGTCCGCCTTGGAATCTGATCCGATCATGCGGATCAGTCTGTCGCCCGGGCGATCCCTGTCCACCGACATTGGCGCAACCCCCGCACCACCGGCGGTCCGGTGAAGGGCGCTCAGCGGTTCGGAGCGGTCCGGCCGGGAGGCGCGGACAGTGCGGTGGCGGCGGCGTCGAGGATGTTCCGGAACGTACGGGTGATGACCGGCCGGGCGAGCCGGCGGGTGAGCAGGCCGCCGAGCAGCGGGATCCCGACCTCGGCGCGGGTGGTCCACCGGACCCGGGTGCCGCCGTCGACCTCCGTGAACGTCATGCGGCCGAGCTCGTGACGGGACGGCGGCAGGCTCCGGTCGACGACGTACTCGGTGGCGTACGGGGGGTCGTAGTGGGTGATGCGCTCGCTGAACCAGCCGATCAGCCACAGGTGGTGGCGAACGGCGCCGACGCCGTAGGGCGCCTCGGCGCCGCGCCGCGCGAGGCGGCAGCGCAGCACCAGTGGCGACGCCGTGTAGTTGGTGGTCGTGGTGAGCCAGCTGAACACGTCGTCGATGGGGGCGTCGATGACGCGTTCGACGGTCATGGTCTCCATGGCGGGCCGTCCTCCTCGGTCGAGCGGTTCGTCCTCCTCGTGCGCCAGGAAGACGCCCTGCCCCGCCGGAATGTGACGGCTCGTCAGTGTGATGCGGGCCACGGTGCGGGTGTCCGGCCGGGTCAGGCGTGGTCGTCGGCCGAATGCAGAACGGCCTCGGCGATTTCGCGCACGCGGGCCAGGGTGATGCCGGTCCGCTGCTCGACGGCGAGAGGGTGGTCGGTGGGTTCGAGCTCGACGAGGGGACGCCGGCCGACGGGCCTGGTGCAGACGTTGGTCTTCAGGTTCAGGGTGCTGGGCGAGTAGACGGGAAGCTCGGTGGTCAGCCACCCGAAGTACGGCTTCTCGGATTCGCGCCCGGGTGTGTCCCACAGGTCTGCGGCGCGGGCGAAGTTCTCCCGGCTCAGGGAGACCCAGACGCCCCAGGAGAAGACGTCATCGCTGTCGACGACCGGTATCTCGATCAGACCCTTGACGAAGTAGTGCTGGGCTCTGATGACGCACTGATCCGATGAGAGCAGACAGTCGGGCTCCTCGGCGAAGCTCGGATCCCACACGTAGGGGGCCGTCGGCGAGTAGTTCATCGGCAGCTGCGTGTGGTGCTCGCCGCAGCACGAGCAGGTGAATCCGAGGTCACTGGTCATGGGCTGAAGCCTAGTGATCGGATCCGATGCGGCAGCGATCCGCGGGTGGCGGGGCGCACGCCACCGCCCGGGAGGGCCGGAACCGGATCCGGCCGTCCCGGGCGGTGCTCCCGGCTAGGCGAACTGGCCGGGGCGGTAGTCGCCGGCGGGCATCTGGAGCATGACGTTCCCGCGGTTGAAGGCGTTGATGACGGTGATGACCCCCACCAGGGCGCCGAGCTGGTCCTCGTCGTAGTGCTGGGCGGCGTTCGCCCAGACCCTGTCGGGGACGCCGCCGGCCGCGTCGGCGATGCGGGTGGCCTCCTCCGCGAGTTCCAGCGCCGCGCGCTCGGCCTCGGTGAACACCGTGGCCTCCCGCCAGGCTGCGACCAGGTTGAGGCGCTCGGCGGACTCTCCGGCGTGCACGGCGTCCTTGAAGTGCATGTCGGTGCAGAAGCCGCACCCGTTGATCTGGCTGGCTCGGAGCTTCACCAGCTCCTGCGTCGAGGCCGGCAGGGTCGAGCCCTCAAGGACCTTGTTCGCGGCGATGATGTGCTTGTAGACCTTGCCGAGTACGGGGTTGGTGAAGGGGTTCAGGCGTGCTTCCATGATGCGCTCCATGGCCGGTGTCTGGCAGTTGCACATCTTGGACGAGACAGCCCGGCGAGTTGTGACAGGGATGTTGTGACGCGGACGCTGTGACGCGGATGTTCCGTGCCGCGCGTGGTCCCCGTGCCGGCCCGGGGCTCACGCCGGTGGGTCGGCCGGGCCGGCGTCCCCGGGTCGGGCGGCGGCCGCCTCCTCCAGCAGGGACCAGCCGTCGATCTCCACCGCCCGCGGTTCCCCCGGCTGCCACCCGTGGGCCGATGCCGCGTCGAGCAGGGCTCGGACGGCGCCCGGTTCGTGCAGGTTCAGGGAGCCGCCCCGGACGTACCCGACGTCCCCGGAGCCCAGGGGGAACCCGCCCGGGACGTACCGGTCCGGGCCCTCGGTGAACACGATGCGCAGCGGGCCGCCGGTGCCGGCGGGCTGCGGGTACAGCGTGAGGGTCTCGCGGCACTCCGGGGACCGGCCGTCGTCCCGCACACGGTGGCGGTGGCGGAGCGTCCACAGGTACGCGCGCCCGTCGGCGACCAGTAGGCGGGGCTTCTTCGGGTGGCGTGGCACGGAGCCGAGCGTACGCGGCCCGATCGGCGGGGAATCCCGGGGTCGACGGGTCCGGGGCAACGGAGAGTGACCGGTGGGGTGGGTTAAGCAGACTTGAATCTTTGCGAACGAATGTTCGATCCTGGGGGCGTGCCCGTTTTCGAATCTGTTTTCGAATCCACCGCCGAGCGGCAGCCGCTCCGGCCGGTGGTGTCGGCGGCTGCGCTCGGGGCCGGTACCGGTACGGCTGCGGCCGCCGGTCGGCGTGGGCTGCTGCCGGTGCTGCCCGCGCTGGGGGCGGTGCTGCCGGAGGGCGGGCTGCGGCGGGGGACGACGGTGTCGGTCGGGGCCGAGGACACCGGGCTGCTGCTCGCGCTGGCGGCCGGGGCGCGGGAGTCGGACGGTGGCTGGGCGGCGGCGGTCGGGCTGCCGGATCTCGGACTGGCCGCGGCCGCCGGGTACGGGCTCGACCTGCGGCGGCTGCTGGTGGCGGACGACCCCGGGCCGCACTGGGCCGAGGTGGTGTCGGTGCTGGCCGGGGCGGTCGAGCTGATCATGCTGCGCCCGGACGGACCGGTGGCGCCCAAGCCGGCCGCCCGGCTGGCGGCCGTGCTGCGGCGCAGCGGGTGCGTGCTGCTGGTGGCCGGCCCGTGGCCGGGGGCGGGGCTGCGGCTGGAGGTGCGCTCCGGCCGGTGGTTCGGGCTGGGGGACGGCCACGGTCAGCTCACCGGGCGGCAGGTGGAGGTGGTGGCCGAGGGACGCGGCTCGGCGGTGCGCGGGCGCACCGCCCGGCTCTGGTTGCCGGACGCGCACGGCGAGGTGCGGGCGGTGGCCGAGCCGGCCGGGGTGGGGGAGGACGTGCCGTCGGGGGCCGGGGCGGGCCTCGACCGTATGGCGGTGGTGTGAGATGGCCGGCGGCGGAGTGCCCGGAACACCTGAGGCAACCGGAGCGACCGGGACGCCCGGGACGCCGCGGGTGCTGGTGGTCTGGTGCCCGGACTGGCCGGTCGTGGCGGTCGAAGGACGTGCGGACGGCGGGAGCGACGCCCCGGTCGCGGTGGTCGCCGGTGGGCGGATCCTGGCCTGTTCGGACGCGGCTCGGGCGGCCGGGGTGCGGCAGGGGCAGCGGCTCAAGCTGGCCCAGCGGCTCTGCCCCGCGCTGGAGCTGCGCGAGCGCGACCCGGAGGCGGAGACCCGGCGGTTCGAACCGGTGGTTGCGGCGGTCGAGGCGTTCACGCCCCGGGTGGAGGTGCTGCGCCCGGGTCTCTGCGCGATCCCGATGAAGGGGCCGAGCCGGTACTTCGGTGGTGAGGAGGCGTTGACGGCGAAGGTGCAGCGGGCGGTGTCGGCCGCACTGGCCGGCACGGCGGACCGGGACGGGGAGGAGGCGCCGGGCGGGGAGGGCCCGGGTGGGCAGACCCATCCCGCCGACCCCGAGCCCACCGGGCGCCCGCACCCGCCGGGGCCCCACGCCGACGCCGAGACTCCGACCGACGCCGACGCCGACGCCGACGCCGACGCCGACGCCGACGCCGACACCGACACCGACACCGACACCCCCGTCCGCGCCGCGTGGACGCACCCGGCGGAGGCCGACCGTGCGGCGGCGCGGCGGCGGGCCGGTGCGGTGGACGGGCTGTTCGCCGCCGCGCCCGCGGCACGGGACGGCGCCCCGGGCGGGTTCGCCCGCCCGCCCGAGCCGTACGCGGTGGAGCCGCACGCGCCCGAGCCGCACCCGCCCGAGCCGCACCCGCCCGAGCCGCACCCGTCCGAGCCGCACGCCGCCCAGGCGTCGGCCGGGCCCGGGCGGCCCGCGGGGGCGGATGCGGCTCCCCGGGCCCACGTCGGAGTCGCCGACGGCCTGTTCGCCGCCGTGCTGGCGGCCCGGGCGGGGGTGCTGGTGCCGGCCGGCCGGACGGCGGAGTTCCTGGCGCCCTACCCGGTGGCCGCGCTCGGTGACGAGGGGCTGGCGGAGTTGCTGGACCGGCTCGGCCTGCCCACCGTCGGGGCGTTCGCCGCGCTGCCCGCCGAGGCGGTCGCGGACCGCTTCGGTCCGACGGGCACGACCGCCCACCGGCTGGCCCGGGGACTGCAGCCGCGCCCGCTGGTACCGCGTACGGAGGGCCCGGACCTCTCCGTCGAGCAGTGCTTCGACCCGCCGGAGCCGCTCGCCGAACCGTTGGTGTTCGTCGCCCGCACCCTGGCCGAGCAGCTGCACCGGCAGCTCGCCGGGGCGGGCCTGACCTGCCAGCGGGTCGCCGTCGAGGTGGTCTGCGCGGACGGGCGGACCGTCTCGCGGCTCTGGCGGCACGAGGGCCGGCTGTCGGCGACGGCGCTCGCCGAACGCGTCCGCTGGCAGCTCCAGGCCTGGCAGGGCGCGGGTACGTTCGCCGTGTCGGACGACGGGCGGTCGCACGACGCGGGCTTCACCGCCCTGCGGCTCGTGCCCGACGACCTCTCGCCCGACCAGGGGCGGCAGTTGGCGCTCTGGGGGCAGGCGGTCGCGGACGACCGGGTGGAGCGTGCGGTGGCCCGGGTCCAGGCGGTGCTCGGGCACGCCGGGCTGCGCCGGATCGAGCCGGCCGGCGGGCGGGGGCCGGGCGAGCAGGTGGTCCGGGTGCCGTGGGGCGAGCCGTACGACCCGGCGGCGCCGGCCGACGCGCCCTGGCCGGGGCGGCTGCGGGACGTCTGGCCGGCCGTGGTGCACCGCGCCCCGGTGCCGGTGGAGGTGCTGGACGCGGACGGACTGCCGGTGGTGGTGGACGGCCGGGCGGGGGTGTCGGCCCGCCCGGTCCGGATCGCGGTGCGCGGGCGGGACTTGGGGGTGGCCGGCTGGACCGGGCCTTGGCCGGCGGTCGAGTACTGGTGGGACCAGTCGCGGGCCCGCCGCCGGGCGCGCTTCCAGGTCACGGTGACGGACGGTCGCGCGCTGCTGCTCACGGTGGAGAACGGCGAGTGGTTCGTGGAGGCGGGTTACGACTGACGGCAGGCAGGCAGGCAGGCAGGCAGGGGGCGCAGCGGCGTAGGACGGAGGACGCGGGGCCGAGCACAGCAGGACCAGGGCGGGGGAGGCAGCACACGAGCGAGACCGAAGGCGACAACCCCCGATGGGATTCACCAGCCACCCCACGCTCCCCTGGAGCGAACTGCACCGGCGCCTGACCGGCGGCCGGCCGGGCCCGGCCGTCGGCGAGGTGGTGCCGTTGCGCCGCGCCGAGGGCCGGGGCCCCGGGCCGGCCGAGCCGACCGGCGACCCGGCCTGGGCGGAGCTGCACGTCCACTCGGCCTTCAGCTTCCTCGACGGTGCCAGCGATCCCGAGGAGCTGGTCGCGGAGGCCGCCCGGCTGGGCATCGAGGCGCTCGCGCTCACCGATCACGACGGCCTCTACGGCGCCGTCCGCTTCGCCGAGGCGGCCCGCGAGGCGGGCATCGGCACGGTGTTCGGCGCCGAGTTGACGCTGCGCCGCGACCAGGAGGTGGAGCACCTGCTGGTGCTGGCCCGGGATCCGGCCGGCTACCGCCGTCTCTCCGCGGCGATCGGGGCCGCCCAGCTGGCGGGCGGGGCCAAGGGCCGGCCGGCGTACGACTTCGCCGCGCTCGCCGACGCGCACGACGGCCACTGGGCGGTGCTCACCGGCTGCCGCCTCGGCCGGGTACCGGCCGCACTCGCCGCCGGAGCCGCCGGAGCCGCCTCAGCAGCCGGAACCGCCTCAGCCGCCGGAACAGCCGGAGCCGCCGCAACGGCCGCAACGGCCGCCGGCGCCCACGCCGGAACCGGCGAAGGCACCCGCGAGGCCGAGCGCCGGCTGCGCACCCTCACCGAGGCGTTCGGCCGCGAGAACGTCCACGTCGAGCTGATCGACCAGTGGCTGCCCGGCGACGACCTGCGCAACGACGCCCTCGCCGCCCTGGCGGCCCGGCTCGGCCTCCCCGTCGTCGCCTCCACCAACGCCCACCACGCGGGCCCGGCCCAGGGCCGGCTGGCGCAGAGCCTGGCCGCCCTGCACGAACGCCGGACGCTCCAGGACGCGGCGGGCTGGACCCAGGCGTCCGGCACCGCGTACCTGCGCTCGGGCCGCGAGATGGCGGCCCGGCTGGCCCGCTTCCCGGGGGTGCGGCAGGCCACCGTCGACCTGGCCCGGGCCTGCGCGTTCGACTTCACCCGGCTCGACCCGGAGCTGCCCGGCTTCCCCGTCCCGCCGGGGCACACCGAGATCAGCCATCTGCGCGCGCTGGTCGCCGACGGCGGCCCGGCCCGCTTCGGGCCCGGGAACGGGCCCGCCCGCCGGCAGCTCGCCAAGGAGCTGGACGTCATCGAGGACCTGGACCTGGCCGGGTACTTCCTGATCGTCCACGACATCGTCGAGTTCTGCCGCCGCGAGTCCATCTGGTGCCAGGGTCGGGGCTCGGCGGCCAACTCGGCGGTCTGCTACGCGCTCGGCATCACCGCCGTCGACCCGATCCACTACCGGCTGCTGTTCGAACGCTTTCTCTCCACCGCCCGGGACGGGCCGCCCGACATCGACCTGGACATCGAGAACCGCCGCCGCGAGGAGGTCATCCAGTACGTCTACCGCCGCTACGGGCGCGAGCACGCCGCCCAGGTCGCCAATGTGATCACCTACCGGCCCCGGCTGGCGCTGCGCGACGCCGCCCGGGTGCTCGGCTACCCGCAGGGGCAGGTGGACGCGTTCAGCCGGCAGAGCGACTTCCGCTCCCCGCCCGGCGTGGACGCCGTCATCCCGGCCGACGTGCTCGCCCTGGCCGGGCAGCTGCACGGCCTGCCGCGCCACCTGGGCATCCACTCGGGCGGCATGGTGCTCACCCGGGAGCCGATCGCCGAGCTCTGCCCGACCGAGTGGGCCCGGATGCCGGGGCGGTCGGTGCTGCAGTGGGACAAGGACTCCACCGCCGGTGCCGGGCTGGTCAAGATCGACCTGCTCGGGCTCGGCATGCTCTCCGCCCTGCACGACACCTGCGACCTGATCGCCGAGCACCACGGTGTGCGCTACGACCTGGCGACCATCCCGGACGACGACGCGGGCGTGTACGCGATGCTGCGCCGGGCCGACACGGTCGGGGTCTTCCAGGTCGAGTCGCGCGCCCAGATGGCGACCCTGCCGCGCCTCAAGCCGGACCACTTCTACGACCTGGTGGTCGAGGTGGCGCTGATCCGCCCGGGCCCGATCCAGGGCGGATCGGTCCACCCGTACCTGCGGCGCCGGGCCGGGGTCGAACCGGCGGGCTGTCCGCACCCGTTGATGGAGAACGCGCTCGGCAAGACCCTCGGGGTGCCGCTGTTCCAGGAGCAGATGATGCAACTGGCCATCGACTGCGCCGGGTTCACCCCCGCCGAGGCGGACCTGCTGCGCCAGGCGATGGGCTCCAAACGCTCGCACGAGCGGGTCGCCCGGCTGCGCGAGCGGCTGTTGAACGGCATGGCCGAGCGCGGCATCCCGCCGGAGACCGCCGAGGACGTCTACGTCAAGATCGAGGCCTTCTCCAGCTACGGCTTCCCGGAGAGCCACGCGATCAGCTTCGCCTACCTGGTGTACGCGAGCGCCTGGCTCAAGCACCACTACCCGGCGGCCTTCACCTGCGCGCTGCTGGCCAACCAGCCGATGGGCTTCTACGCACCGCTCAGCCTGATCTCGGACGCCCGGCGGCACGGGGTGCGGGTGCGCGGGGTGGACGTCAACGCCAGCGGGCCCCGGCCGACCCTGGAGCCGTACCGGGGGCCGACCCCGGTCCCGCCGCTCACCGCGGGCAAACCGCAGCCGGCCATCCGGCTCGGGCTGGACACCGTCCGCGGTGTCGGCACCCCGCAGGCCGAGGCGATCGCGGCCGGGCAGCCGTACGCGGACCTGGAGGACTTCGCGCGCCGGACGGGTCTGGCCGCGCCGGTGCTGGAGGCCCTCGCCGCGGCGGGCGCGTTCGGCTGCTTCGAGCTGAGCAGGCGCCAGGCACTGTGGGCGGCCGGGGCGTTCGCCGGGGTCTCGGCGGCGCTGATCCCCGGCACCACGCCCGGGACCGAGGCTCCGCCGCTGCCCGAGATGACCCCGGTCGAGGAGACCATCGCCGACCTCTGGGCCACCGGCGCCTCCGCGACCAGCCACCCCGTCCAGCACCTGCGCGCGCATCTGGAGCGCGGCGGCGCGCTGACCGCCGCCGAGCTGCCGGGCGTGGAACCCGGCGCGGCGGTGGTGGTCGGCGGCCTGGTGACGCACCGCCAGCGCCCCCCGACGGCGGGCGGGGTGCTGTTCCTCAGCCTGGAGGACGAGACCGGCCTGATCAACGTGATCTGCAGCCGCCCGGTCTGGGAGTCCCAGCGGCGCACCGCCCTCGACCGGGCCGGCCTGCTGGTGCACGGCCACGTCGAACGGGACCGCGGCGCCACCAACCTGGTCGCCACCCGGCTCACCCCGCTGCGCCTGGGGGTCTGACCCGGAGCCTCGGGCGAGGGGCTAGGCTCATGATCAAGAGAGCTTTCGCACACGGAAGTTCACTCTCGTCGCACGTCATACCCGGAGGCAGGCAGCAGTGACCGAGCAGATACGTTCACGTGTTTCGGCGTACGCGATCGCCACCGTGGAGGAGCGGTTGCTGCTGACGCGGCTCTCCGACGCCTCGCCGGTCTTCCTGCCTGGCCTCTGGCACCTTCCCGGTGGCGGGATCGACCCGGGCGAGCAGCCGCAGGAGACGCTGGCGCGCGAGCTGCACGAGGAGACGGGGCTCGAACTGCGCAGCGCCCGCCTGGTGGACGCGCGGAGTTACTCGGCCCACCGGCTCGGGGTGCACTGGCACCTGGTGGGGCTGTTCTACCGCGTGGAGCTCAAGCCCGGTGCACTGGCCGTCACCGAGGTCGACGGGTCCACCGACGGCGTCCGGTGGATGCCGCTGGCCGGCCTCACCGGGTCGATGCTGTCCCCGGCGGCGGTCGACGGCCTCGGCCTGCTCGGCGCGTGAGCGACCCGGCTGGTTCGATCGCGCCGGCGCCGGCGCCAGTGGCAGCACCCGGCCCAGGGGCCCTGCAGGCCGGGTAGCCGATCTCGGCGATGTCCTCGGTCGACGCCGGTGACAGCGCGGGCGTGGAGGTGCGGGCGTGGAGGCGCGGGCGTGACAGCGCGGGCGTGGAGGTGCGGGCGCCGAGGTGTGCCGGCGCGGCGCAGTCGTGGGGGCGCCTGCGCCGCGCCGGGGCTGGGGGGAGAGTGGCACGCGGGCTCAGAAGGCGGGGGTGTCGTTCAGCTCGACGATCCGCAGATCGCCCAGGCGCACGGTGTACCAGACCTCCTGGCTGCTGCCGCCTCCCCAGTACTCGACGAAGCGGATCGAGGCGAAGCCGTGCTCCTCCTTGATCTGCTGCACGGACCACTCCGTCGGCACGTTCTGGGCGCGGAACACCGGGTCGGCGCCGTGCTCGGCGGCCCAGGCGTCCAACCGGAAGTTCAGGTGCGGGGTGAGGAAGCGCTCGCGCACGGCGCGCGGGGCCTCGCCGCTCTGGTGGAGCACCGCCTTGCCGTACTCCTGGACGAAGGTGACCACCCGATGGGCGGCGGGCGTCCCGGCCCGGACCGCCGCCCGGGACGAGCCGGGTGTGTCGGTGGGCAGGGCGGGGGCGGCCTGGGCGGGGGCGGCCGGGCCGCCGATCGCCAGCAGGGCGGCGAAGGCGGCGCCGGCCAGGACGGTACGCAAGGCGTCAGTACGAATCATGGGGGAATTCCATCATTCGTCGACGAACTCCGCATATCGCCGAAAGGAGTGGTTTAGTCCATCGGCACTGTTATTTGACGATTGATCACCTAGAGGTCGGACCCCGCCGCGCGCCCCTTGCCCGGCGCGCCCGCGAAGACCTGGGCGATCGGCAGCCAGGCCGTCGCCGTCGCGCCGGTGGCGGTCAGGGCCAGGTCGTCCCGGTGGCGGCGCTGGGTCACCAGCAGGCAGAAGTCCAGCGCCGGTCCGCTCACCCGGTCCGCCGCGTCCTCCGGGCCCCAGGTCCACAACCCGCCGCCCGGCGCGGTCAGTTCCACCCGGACCGGTACCTGCGGCGCCGGCTGCCCGTGCAGCGTGAAGGCGAACCCCATGGTCCGCACCCCCAGGTGGGCGATGTGCCGCAGCCGCGGGGTCGGCTCGCGCACCGCGCCCAGGGTGTCCGCGACGTCCTGCCCGTGCGCCCAGGTCTCCATCAGCCGGGCGGTCGCCATCGAGGGCGCCTTCATCGGCGGCCCGAACCACGGCAGCCTGAGGCCGGCCGGTGTCGCGGCCAGCGCCGTCCACAGCCGTTCCCGTCCGGCCCGCCAGCGTGCCAGCAGTGCCGCGGGCTCCTCCGCGGCGCCGCGCGCCGCGCCCTCGTCCACCGGGTCCGCGCCGGCGGCCAGCAGCTCCCCGAAGACCCGGCCGGACTCGGTGACGAAGGCCTCCGGGTCGCGCGCGGAGAGCGCGGTCCAGTCGTCCGTCCAGGCCAGGTGGGCGATCTGGTGCGCGATCGTCCACCCCTGGGCGGGGGTCTGCGCCGCCCACTCCCCGGGCGCCAGGGTGGCCACCAGGCCGTCCAGGGCCTCGCTCTCGACCCGCAGGTCGTCGAGCAGGCCGGTCAGCACAGCTGCGCCCTCCGGTGCCGCACCGTCCATCGTCATGGGCGTCCTCGTTCCCCTCGGTAGTGACTCGTCGGTAACCCGCGCCCGCACCCTACGCCGCGCCCGCCGCGACCACCCGGGACTCCACGGAACACGCACGTCACGACTCTCGCCACCGGCCGCGCCGCGTGTGAGAATCGCGCGGTGACAAGGGCCGTGGACACCCCCGCCCGGGCGGCCGACCTCCCCCGCGAGGCCGACGCCCTCGCCGTGCGCGCCGCCGAGCTGGTCCGGGACGCCGTGCTCGGCGATCTCGCCCGCCGCGTGGTGGCCGACTGCGGTGCCGACGTCGGCCTGGTCGGCGTTCCCGGCCCGGACCGGCGGAGCCGGGGGCCCGAGGGCATGGTGCTGCGCCACTGGGCCGGCACCCGGGCCGAGCTGCTGCACGATCTCGCCGTCCCCACCGGGACCGGCCTGGGCGGCCGCGCGCTGGCCGAGCGCACCCCCAGCTGGGTGCCCGACTACCGGGCCGCCACCACCATTTCGCACCACTACGACGCCGCCGTCACCGCCGAGGACCTCTACGCGATGCTCACCGTCCCGCTGCTGCACGGCGGTACCGTGCACGGCGTGGTGTACGCGTCGATGCGCGCGGTCGTCCCGTTCGGGGACGTCCGGATCGGCGCCGTCACCGGGCTCGCCGCGGCCGCGACCCGGGCGCTGGCCGGCGCCGCCGCCTGGAGCGGTCCGGCCGCCCGGAAGCCGCACCCGTCGGGCACGGCAGGGCCGTTGACGCCGTCGGCGCCGCTCACCCGGCGCGAGCACGAGGTGCTGCGCTGGGCGGCGACCGGCCGGACCAACCCGGAGATCGCCGCCCAGCTGGGCCTCACCCGCAACACCGTGACCGGCTACCTGAAGAGCGCCATGCACAAGCTCGGCGTCCGCAACCGCACCGAACTCGCCCTGGCGGCCCGGGAGTCGGGGCTGGTCAGTTGACCTGCCGGTCCCGCTCGGCCCAGTAGGGCTCGCGGAGCCGGAACTTCTGCAGCTTCCCGGTGGTGGTCCGCGGCAGGGTGTCCCGGAACTCCACCGAGGTGGGGGACTTGTAGCCGGCCAGCCGCTGCTTGCAGTGCGCGATGAGGTCCGCCTCCAGGACGTCGTACCCGGGCTTGAGCACGACCAGCGCCTTGACCGTCTCGCCCCACTTCTCGTCCGGCACGCCGATCACCGCGACCTCGCCCACCGACGGGTGGTCGTACAGGCAGTCCTCCACCTCGATCGAGGAGACGTTCTCCCCGCCGCTGATGATGACGTCCTTCTTCCGGTCCGAGATGGTCAGGTAGCCGTCGGTGAGGGTGCCGCCGTCCCCGGTGTGGAACCAGTCGTCCCGGATCGCCTCCGCCGTCTCCTTCGGCTGCTGCCAGTAGCCTTCCATCACGACGTTGGCGCGGACGAGCACCTCGCCCTCCTCGTCCACCCGCACCTGGTTGCCGAGGGCCGGCGCACCCGCCTGCACCAGCTTCTCCGCCCGCTCCCCGGCGGGCAGTTCGTCCCACTCGGCGCGCGTGCGGTTGACCGTGACCACCGGCGAGGTCTCGGTCAGGCCGTAGATCTGCATGAACTCCCAGCCGAGTTCGGCCTCGACCCGCTGCACCACCGAGGTCGGCGGCGGGGCGCCGGCCACGATCATCCGCACCCTGTCCCGGCCGGGGACCGGCCCGTCCCAGTCGGCCGCCGCGTCCAGCACCATCTGGATCACCGCGGGCGCGCCGCTCAGGAAGGTCACCCCGTGCCGCTCGACCCGGCGCAGGATCTCGGCGCCGTCCACCTTGCGCAGCACGATGTGCCGCGCGCCCAGCCCGGTGAGGGCGAACGGCAGGCCCCAGCCGTTGGCGTGGAACATCGGCAGGGTGTGCAGGTAGACGTCGCGGTCACCCGCGCCGAAGTGCAGGCCCATCAGGACCGAGTTCAGCCAGATGTTGCGGTGGGTGAGCCGAACGCCCTTGGGACGGGCGGTGGTTCCGCTGGTGTAGTTGATCGTCGCGGTGTCGTTCTCGCCGATGTCGTAGCGGCGCGGCGCGCGGTCGAAGTCGTACAGCCGCGCGTCGCTGTCCGCGCCGAGCACGAAGGTGTGCCGGGCGCGGACGCCGGCCAGCGGCTCGGCGAGCTCGGGGTCGACCAGCAGCACGGAGGCGCCGCTCTGCTCGACGATGTAGGAGACCTCCTCCGCCCGCAGCCGGAAGTTCACCGGCACCAGGACCCGGCCGTGCCCGCTGACGCCGTAGAGCGAGGTCATCAGCCGGGCCGAGTTGTGCGAGACGATCGCGACCCGTTCGCCCGGCCCCACGCCCAGCCGGTCCAGCCCGGCGGCCTGCGCCCGGGCCAGCTCGGCGACCCGGCGGTAGCTCAGCTCGCCCCAGGATTCGGCGGGTTGCACCGGCTCGTCGACGATGCCGACCCGGTCGCCGTAGACCAGCTCGGCCCGGTCGAGGAAGTCCATCACGGAGAGTGGAATCTGCATGCGCCCACTGTCCTCCGCCCGGTGGCCCCTGCACACCCCCGATCGGGGGTGTCACCCGGACGGGCCGCCGGCGCCGGTCCCCGCCGGCCCCGCTCGCCGCCGGCCCCGCTCGCCGCCGCCAGCGCGGCGACCGGCCGGTGTCAGCCCCCGCCGGCCGCCGCCAGCGCGGCGACCAGCCGGTTCCGGGCCTCGGTCTGGACGGCGATCCGGCGTTCCAGGACGGCCAGCCGCTTCCGGGCGATCCGCAGCGCCGTGGCCGACGGCGGGTTGGCCAGCACGTCGCCGTCCAGGCAGCACAGGAAGGGCCGGACGTCCTCCAGGGTGAACCCGGCGGCCAGCAGGGAGCGGATGTTGCGGACCCGCACGGCCGCCGATCCGTCGTACACCCGGTAGCCGTTGGCCGCGCGCGAGGAGCCGATCAGCCCGGCCTGCTCGTAGTGGCGCAGCGCCCTGGCCGTGCTGCCGGTCACCCGGGCGAGCTCCCCGATCCGCACCGCTGCCCACCCTTTCCCGGGCCACCGCCCGGCTCACCCGGGGCGAGCCGCCCGGCTCACCCCACGACGGCGCCGCCGTCCACGGGCAACACTACTCCGGTGACGAACGAGGCCTGCGGCGAGGCGAGTTGCGTGATCGCCCAGGCCACCTCGGCGGGCCGGCCGATCCGCCCGAGCGGGGTGCGGGCGATCTGCCACCGCCGGACGGCCTCCCGCTGTCCGGCGTCGAGCCCGGAGTGCTCGCCGATCGGGGTCTCGATCGCCCCGGGCGCCACCGCCACCACCCGCACGCCGCGCGGCGCCAGCTCGACCGCCCAGCTGCGGGTGACCGACTCCAGCGCGGCCTTGCTCGCCGCGTACACCGCGTTGCCCGGCCAGCCCCGCTGGCCGACCGACGTCGTGACGTTGACGATCACGCCCCGGCTCGCCTCCAGCGGCGCCAGGGCCGCCTGGCCGAGCAGGACGGCGGCGGTCAGATTGGTCGCGAGCTGCGTCGCGACCGCCTCCCGGGTGAGCCCGCCGAGGGCGCCGGCGCGGACGATCCCGGCGTTGTTCACCAGGACGTCCAGCCGCCCGTACCGGTCCAGCACCTCCCGCACGACCGCCTCGGGGGCGTCGGCGCCGGTGATGTCCGCGACCAGCGGGTGGATCCGCCCGGGGGCACCGTCCGCGGTCCGGGCCAGCGGCTCGGGCCGCCGTCCGACCGCCACCACCCCGACCTCCGGCCCCTGCGCCGCGAAGGCCTGCGCGGTGGCCCGGCCGATCCCCGTCCCGGCGCCGGTGACCAGCACGATGCGGGGGGCCGTCTGCTGCTGCGTGTGTGCGTTCATGCCGCCCAGCCTCCGACCCTGCCGCCAGTGGCAAGGTCAAGCCGCCGCCGGGACGGGGCGGGGAACGCCCGCCTCCGCTTGCTGTGCCGGGCGCGAACAGGGGCCGGTCGCGGGCGGCCGCGGGCGGGCGGGCTGCTAGGAAGGTGCCACGCACTCGAACGGGGAGAAACACGCATGAGCGACGAACGACCCGAGAGCCTGTACGACGCCCTGGGGGGCATGGAGGCGCTCCGCCGCCTCAGCAACACCTTCTACGAGGGTGTCCTGGCCGACCCGGTGCTGAAGCCCGTCTTCGCGAACTTCACCACCACCCACATCGAACACGTCGCCGTCTGGCTGGCCGAGATCTTCGGCGGCCCGGCCCGCTTCACCGCCGAGCTCGGCGGGCACCAGTCGCTGCTCCGCTCGCACCTCGGCCTCGCCATCACCGAGGAGCAGCGCGGGCGTTGGATGGAGCTGATGGGCGCCGCCGTGCGGCAGGAGCTGCCCGACGACGAACTGCTGCGCCGCCGGGTGCTGGAGTACTTCGACTGGGGCACGAAGATCGCCAAGGACGTGTCGGCGGCACCCGTCGGCGAGGACCTCGGGGACCCGGGCCCGACGCCGCGCTGGGGCTGGGAGGGCCTGCGGTGACGGTCGCCACCGAACTCCCCGCCGCCGAAGGCCTGGTGCTGCGCCCGTTCCGGGACGAGGACGCGGCCGCCCTGGTCGAGATCTACCGGGACGAGACGCTGCGCCGCTTCACCCGGATCCCGCTGACGGACCTGGACGAGGCGGCCCGGTGGCTGGACCTGCAGCACCGCGGCCGGGCGGACGGCGAGCGGTACAGCTTCGCCGTCCTGGAGCCGTTCGGCGGGTCGGCCGCCGGGGCCGCCGCCGGGGCCGCCGCCGGGCCTGCCGTCGGGTCCGCCGTCGAGGACGGCCCCGCCACGCTGGTCGCCAACGTGGTGCTCAAGCGCGGCACGCCCGGCGCGGCGACGGCCGAGGTGGGCTACTGGACGGCGGCCGCCGCCCGCGGCCGGGGCGTGGCCCCGCGCGCGCTGGAGGCGCTCACCCGCTGGGCGTTCGCGGCCTTCGCGGCGGACGGACTGGTCCGGCTCGACCTGCTCCACCAGGTGGACAACGCGGCCTCCTGCCGGGTGGCCGGGAAGACCGGCTACCACCTCGCCGGCGTCCTCCGGGCCAGGCCGCCGGAGTACCCCCTGGACGGCCACCTGCACAGCCGCCCGGCCCCGCCGGCCGCGTAGGCCCCGCCCCGGCGGAAAGGATTGGACGGCGGCCGGAGGGGCGGCCAGAGTGGCCCGCATGGCTTCTCTTGTACGACATGTGACGATCGACTGCGCCGACCCCTTCGAGCTCGCCGAGTTCTGGGCGAAGGTGCTGGACAGCACGGTGAGCGAGGACGACAACCCGGGGGACCCGGAGGCGCTGGTGGAGACGCCGGGCGCCGCACTGCTGTTCATCCAGGTGCCCGAGGGCAAGGTGGCGAAGAACCGCGTCCACCTGGATCTCCAGCCGCAGGACCGCACCCGGGACGAGGAGGTGGAGCGCCTGCTGGCGCTGGGTGCCACCGTCCTGGGCGATCACCGGACTTCGGACGGCAAGGGCTGGGTGACCATGGCGGACATCGAGGGCAACGAGTTCTGCGTCGAGCGCAGCGCCGCCGAGCGGATCGCCACCTCCTGACCGCCGGTCACTCTTCGGCCGGCTCCTGGCCGCCGGTCACCCGCGGGCCGGCTCCTGGCCGCCGGTCACCCGCGGGCCGGCTCCTGGCCGCCGGTCACCCGCTGGCCGGCTCCTGGCCGCCGGTCACTCTTCGGCCACGGCCGCCCGCCAGGTCCACGAGGCCCTGCGCGGGCGGCCGTTCAGCTCGCCCCGCCCGGTGCACCAGAGCAGGACGGCCGCCGGCTCGCCGGCCGGCGCCCCGGGGAAGAGCCGCTCCAGCACCGCCGCGCAGAGCCCGGCGGGCGGCTGCCGGGCCAGGCCGAGGCCGAGGGTGATGTCGTTGGTGTGCAGCAGCAGCTCGGCCACCCCCATCGCGGCGAACCCGGCCGGGTCGCAGGGCCCGTAGTGCCAGGCCCGCAGGTCGGGCGGCGCGGCGTCCAGGGCGGTGGCCAGCAGCCGGCCGCAGGCCGCCACCACCGCCAGCACCTCGCCGGGCCCGGCCTCGGCCGGCACGGTGAGGTCGAACGGCAGGTACCCGTCGGCGGGCCGGCCGGCGAGCTGGCCGGCGTAGCCGAGCAGGTCGTGCGCGAGGTGGACGGCGGTCTCCCGGCAGCTCCACTCCAGGGGCCCGGCCGGCGCCGCCCAGGCCCGGCCGTCGCCGGTGTGCGGGCCGAGCGTGCGCTGCAGTTCGCCGAGCGCGGCCCGGACGTCGTCACCGTTCATGGGGGCAGCCTCTCACCCGCCCGGCGCGACGAGCCCCGTCCCGTGGGCGAGGACGACGGCCCGGGGCCGGTCGCGCAGGGTCGGTTCGGCGAGGATCCGCGCCACAGGGGTCTTCACGGTCGCCTCGCTGAGCGTGAGTTCCGCGGCCGGTTCGGCGTTGGAGCGGCCCCGGCCCATGAGCGTCAGCACCTCGCGCTCGCGCGGTGTCAGGACGGCGAGGCCCCGGTGGACGGCCGGGGCCGCAGCCTCCGCGCGGCGGCCACGGCCTCGGCGCCGTCACCGGCCCCGCCGACCACGTCGACGCCGCGCGCGGTCAGGACCAGGCGGAAGCGGCGGCCCGGACGACCATCGCCTCGGTGCCGCACACCGAGTGGGCCGCGGCCCGGTACCGGCCTCCGGATCCGGCCCGGGAGCTCGGGCCGAGCAGGCAGGCAGGTGGGCCGGTCGGGCGGGCCGGGGTGGCGGCGCCGGTCAGCCGAGCTGGATCGAGCGCTTCGCCAGGCCCATCCAGAACCCGTCGATCACGCTGCGCTGGCTGCCCAGGTCGGCCTCGCCGGCGCCGAGGGTGACGAACAGCGGGGCGAAGTGCTCGGTGCGCGGGTGGGCGAGCCGCCCGGCCGGGGCCTTGTGCTCGAAGTCGAGCAGCGCGTCCACGTCCCGGGCCTCCAGGGCGCGGCGGCCCCAGTCGTCGAACTCGGCCATCACCGAGCTGATCCGGCCGTCGGAGCTGAGCGCCCGCAGGTTGTGGGTGAAGAAGCCGCTGCCGACGATCAGCACGCCCTCGTCGCGCAGCGGGGCGAGCCGGCGGCCGATCTCCAGCAGCCGCTGCGGGTCCAGGGTGGGCAGGGAGACCTGGAGGACGGGGATGTCCGCCTCGGGGAACATCTCCACCAGCGGCACGTAGGCGCCGTGGTCCAGGCCGCGGTCCGGGATGTCCTGGACGGGCGTCCCGGGGGCGCGCAGCAGCTTGCGGACGCGCTCGGCGAGTGCGGGGGCGCCGGGGGCCGCGTACCGCACCCGGTAGTAGTGCTCGGGGAAGCCCCAGAAGTCGTAGACCAGCGGCACGGTGGTGACGGCGCCGAGGGCCAGCGGAGCCTCCTCCCAGTGGGCGGAGACCATCAGGATCGCCTCGGGCCGGGGCAGCTCGGCGGACCAGGCGGCCAGCTGGCCGGGCCAGAGCGCGTCGTCGGCGAGCGGCGGCGCGCCGTGCGAGAGGTAGAGGGCGGGCATGCGCCCGGGGGCGGCGGTGCTCATGACGGCTTCTCTCGCTTCCGGCTCGTCCGACGCGTCCGGTCGGTCCGACGCGTGGGGAAAGTAGTTCAATTTTGAACCTCGACACGTCGACCGTACACCTTGGTTCGAATTTGAACAACAGGAGTACGCTTCCTCCATGGCCTCCATGAACGAACCGCGCTGGCTGGACCACGACGAGATGGCCGCCTGGCGGGGTTTCGTCACCGCGAGCAATCTCCTGAACCGCCGGCTGGAACGCCAGCTCAAGGAGGACTCGGGCCTCTCGCACACCCAGTACGAGATCCTGGTGCACCTCTCCGCCGCCCCGGCCGGCTCGCTGCGGATGACCGAACTGGCCGAGAAGCTGGTCACCTCCAAGAGCGGGCTGACCTACCAGGTCACCCAGCTGGAGCGGATGGGCCTGGTCGGCCGCCGCTCCTGTCCGAGCGACGTGCGCGGCGTCTTCGCCGAACTCACCGACCAGGGCCGCGACATGCTGCGCCAGGCCGCGCCCGGCCATGTCGCCCTGGTCCGCGAGCTGCTGATCGACGTGCTCAGCCGCGAGCAGCTCGCCGTGCTGGCCGAGGGCCTCGGCGAGGTCAGCGCCCGGCTGCGCCTGGACGACCGGGCGTAACGGGGGCTCCGGCCGCCGCCGCCCGCTCCAGCAGCAGCTCGCGCTCCCGTGCGTTGCGGGCCAGCGCCGCCGCCCGTTCGAACTCCACCCGGGCCTCCTCGGCCCGCCCGAGCCGCGCCAGCAGGTCGCCGCGCACGCTCGGCAGCAGGTGGTACGCCCGCAGGGCCGGCTCCGCCGCCAGTGCGTCCACCAGCTCCAGCGCGGCCGCCGGTCCCTGGGCCATCGAGACGGCCACCGCCCGGTTCAGCTCCACCACCGGGGACGGCGCCAGCGCCGCCAGCCGCCCGTACAGCGTGGCGATCATCGCCCAGTCGGTGTCCTCGTAGCGCGCCGCCTGCGCGTGACAGGCGGCGATCGCGGCCTGGAGCGAGTACGGACCGGTGCCGGCCCGCCGCAGCGCCGCGAAGCCGCGCCGGATCAGCAGCCGGTCCCAGCGGGCGCGGTTCTGGTCGGCCAGCAGCACCGGCTCCCCGTCCGGCCCGGTGCGGGCCGCCGTCCGGGCCGCCTGGAACTCCAACAGGGAGGCCAGGCCGTGGACTTCGGGCTCCTGCGGGGCCAGCCCGGCGAGCACCCGGGCCAGTCGCAGCGCGTCCTCGCAGAGCGCCGGCCGGAGCAGGTCGTCGCCGGCCGTGGCGGCGTAGCCCTCGTTGAAGATCAGGTAGACGACCTCCAGGACGGAGGAGAGCCGGCCCGACCGGTCCTCGCCGTAGGGGACTTCGAACGGCACCCGCGCCGTGGCGAGCGTCCGCTTGGCCCGGACGATCCGCTGGGCGACGGCCGGCTCGGTGGTGAGGAACGCCCGGGCGATCTCCTGGGTGGTGAGCCCGCCCAGCAGCCGCAGGGTGAGCGCGATCCGGGCCTGCGCCGACAGCACGGGGTGGCAGGCGGTGAAGATCAGCCGCAGCAGGTCGTCGTCGATGTCGTCCGGCCCGGCCGGCTCCGGCGGCGGCACGTCCTCCAGGGTCCGCCCGACCTCCGCGAGCTTGCGCGCGTACGTCTCCTTGCGGCGGACGAGGTCGATCGCGCGGTGCTTGGCGGTCGTCATCAACCAGGCGCCCGGCCGGTCCGGGACGCCCTGCTCGGGCCACTGCTCCAGCGCGGCGACCAGCGCGTCCTGCGCGAGTTCCTCGGCGATGCCCACGTCCCGCACGATGCGGGTGACACCGGCGATGATCCGCGCGGACTCGATCCTGAACACGGCCTCGACCGCCGCGGTCGCGCTGCTCTCCGTCACGGCCACCCATCAGAGCAGTCGTACCGGATCGGGGCAAACGCGGCCACGGCGGCCGGGCCGGCGCGGGGCGTCGGAGCCCCGGGGGATCGGGGCACCGGCGGTCAAGGCTCCGGGGCCCGGGGCTCCGGGCGGCGGAGCCCCGGGATCAGGCCTCCGGCGGGGTGGTGTTCCCGTCGATCTGACGCAGCTCCGCGCCGACCTTCCAGCTCTCCGGGTGGATCTCCAGGAACCGCTTGGTCCACTCCAGTGCCTCGGCCTTGTCCTTGCACTGCATGATGGCGTAGCCGCCGACGACCTCCTTGGTCTCGGTGAACGGCCCGTCGGTGAAGCTCAGCTTCCCGCCCTCCCAGGTGACCCGGGTGCCCTCGGCGGTCGGCAGCAGCCCGGCGGTGTCCAGCATCACCCCGGCCTTGGTGATCTCCTCGAACAGCGCTCCCATCCGCTGCTCGAACTCCGGGCCCGCCGACTGCATGTCCGGGGCGTCCTGCTCGTTGATACGGATCAGCGACATAAAGCGCGGCATGGTGACTCCTCGGTCAGGAGGGCGGGGCCGTTCCCCGCCTCTCACCCCTGCGTCGAACGGGGAACGGCCGTTTCGACAGCCGCCCCGAAATTCTTCCGAGAGATTCCGGGAGCGGCCACCGCAGGGGCCCCGCCCCCGGTCCGGGTCCGTTCGGAGTACCCCCGCTCAGCGGGCCGGGGTGCAGAGGAGGGCGGTGCGCAGGTCGAGGCGGTCCTGGAGGCGGGCGAGGTTGCGGCCGGTCAGCTCCTCGATGCGGCGGATGCGGTAGTGGACGGTGTTGACGTGGATGCAGAGCGTCTCGGCGGTGCGGGCCCAGGAGCCGTCGTGGTCCAGGAAGGTCGCCAGGGTGCCCAGCAGCGAGACGCCGTTCTCCCGGTCGTGGGCGGCGAGCGGCGCCAGCAGCCGGGCGTGGAAGGCGGCGGTGACCTCCGGCGGGATGCCGCGCAGCAGGCCGGCCAGCGAGTCCAGCTCCGCGGTGCTGGCGACCGGCCCGGCCGAGCCGTCCAGCAGGTAGCGGGCCTGGACCAGCGCCGCCCGCAGTGCGTCGGGGGTGGGCGGCGCGGCCGGGCCGATCCCGATCCGCAGCGTCCGTCGCCCGGTGAGACGGGCCTGGAGCGCGGGCCGGGCCCGCCGCAGCCGTTCGGCCACCGCCTCGGCGGGCGCGGCGACCAGGGCGGCCGCCCGGCCGGCCTGGTCCGTTCCGGCGGCGTACGGGGCGGCCAGCGGGTGCAGCGCCTCGGCGAGGGCGTGCGCCGCCCAGTCGGGCGGGGTGTCGTCGGCCCGGGTCCCGTTCGCGGGGCCGTGGTCGATCCGTGCGGTCACCGCGACCAGCGGCTGCGGGTCGGCACCCGGCCGCCTGCCGGTGCCCTGCTGAGCACCGGCGCCCTGCTGAGCACCGGCGTGCGGCTGCGTACCGGTGTGCGGCTGCGTACCGGTGCCCGGCTGCGCACCGGCGCCCTGTTGCGTACCGGTGCCCGCCAGGCCGCAGGCGGCGAGCGGTTCCGCGAGGTCGGCGGGCCCGTCCCCGGCCAGGGCGGCGAGCAACTGCCCGGCCGCCCGCCGGTGGGCGGCCGCCTCGGCGTGCGCCCGGGCCGCGAGCGGGGCGAGCAGCTCGGCCAGCCCCTGGAGCAACGGCTCCGCCCACGCCTCGCGGACGTGCGGGCGCAGCCGCCACCCGTCGAACGGCGAGGCGTCCTGCGGGCCGACCGGCAGCCCGCCGTCGCCCCGCCCGACGGCCGCCGGAATCGGCAGCGCGGTGCCGGCGACCTGCCGCCCGCCCGCCGTGACGAGGGAGCAGTCCGGCACACCGAGCCGGCCCACCGCGTGCGCCAGCACCTCCCCGGGCGCGGTACCCGCGTGCATCAGCTCGGCGAGTTCGCGACGGACGGTGTCGGGTATCGCGGCCGCGTCCTGCGCGCCGGCCCGGAGGTCCCCCCAGAGCCGCAGGTAGACGCGGTCGGTGACGGCGCGGAAGCTGACCCCGGCGGGGACGGCGAGCAGCGGGATGCCGTGCGTGCGGCAGGCGTCCACCAGGCTCTCCGGGACGCTGCCGTGGGTGCCCTCGCCGGCCAGCAGCGCGGCGACGCCCGCGCTGCGCAGCGCGGTGGCGAAGCGCAGCGCACCCGAACCGTCGCTGGGCTGCCACCAGACCAGACCGGTCAGGACCAGTTCGCCGGGCTGGAGGTAGCGGGCCGGGTCCTGGAGGTCGGTGGAGCTGATCCCGGCGACCTGGCGGGCGAGCAGCTCGGGCGTGCCCCAGGCCAACCGGATGGCCAGGTCGTCCAGGTCCAGCAGGTCTCCGACGATCATCTCTCGCTCCTTGTGCAGTGCGCGGGGCGGTGGCCCGCACCCCGTGAGGCGGCTCGCACCTGCCAGGTTGGACCGCGCATGGGCATCGTAAATGCAAGCCTGGAGGCCGGTAATCCCTCTTGGTGGATCCTCCAGCGCGGACCCCTGCGGATGGTGTTCGGATCCAGTCGTCCGCCCCATTGCCGCACTGCTTCAATCGGTGCGGGGCGCGCCGCAGTGTCTCCTCCGGCGCGCCCCACACGGCGCGAAGGCCCCACCGCGTCCGCGACGGGCCCGGGCCCCGTCGACCTCGGCGCCGCGCGTCGGGAGTGGTTCCGGCCCGCCTCCGGGGTTGTCACGGAGGCGGCGGATACTGGCTGAAAGTCTGTTCTTCCCTCGCAGCTGCGGCTGAATTCTTCCTTTCATGGCCGCAGCTGCGAGTGCCGTGATGCCCGCTCGGGTACGTTTCCTCCCGGGGCGCACCGGAGTGCACCGGCGCAGCCCGGGAGGAGCGTGAGCCATGGGAGCGTCCGCGAAAGTCCGGCTGCACGGCCACCTCGACCGGCCCGCCGAGCTGACCGTCGAGCAACTGCGGGCCCTGCCCGCCCACCGCGTCCGGGTCAGCTTCGACTGCCTCTCCGAGGGCGAGCAGCGGCACGGCTACGAGGGCCCCGCCCTCTGGGACGTCCTGCGCGCCGCCGGCCCCCGGATCGACTTCACCGGCCGCAAGCAGCGGCTGCGCTTCCTGCTCTCGGTCAGCGGCGCCGACGGCCACCGGGCCGTCGTCTCCTGGGCGGAGATCGACCCCGAGTTCGGCGGCCGGCGGATGCTGCTCGCCACCAGCATGGACGGCGCTCCGCTGGACGAGGCGGGGCCGCAGCTGGTCGTCCCGGACGACCACTGCGGTGCCCGCTACGTCAGCGGCGTCACGGCCGTCTGGCTCGGCCCGCTGGACGAGCCGACGGGCTGAGCCCGTCGGGCCCGCGCGCGGGCCCATGCGCGGGCCCTCGCGTCGGCCCGCGTCCTCGGCCCGCGTGCGCGCTCAGGCGGTGGCGAGCGAGACCTCGGTCGACTTGATCAGTGCGACGACGGTCGAGCCGGCGGCCAGCTCCAGGTCCGCGGCCGCGTCGGCGGTGATCGCGGCGGTCAGCTCGCCGTCCGCGACCTCGACCTTCACCCCGGCCATCGCGCCGCCGGTCGCCACCTCCGCCACCGTGCCCGGGATCTGGTTGCGGATGCTCAGTCCGGCGACCGGGCCGGTGGCCAGCGACACCTCGGTCGACTTCACCAGTGCCCGGACCGCGCTGCCCGTGCCGAGGCCGAGGTCCTTGACGGCGTCGACGGTGACCGCCGCGGTGAGTTCCTGGCCGGAGGTGAGCCGGACCTTCACGGTGGCCATGACCTCGCCCGTCGTGACGGCGGTGACGGTGCCGGACAGCTGGTTGCGGATGCTCAGGCTCATGAGGGGTGCCTCGTCTTTCGATCAGGGAAATGAAGGTTTCCGATCGTGCCGCCACCCACCCTAGCGGCAGGAAAACCGCAGGTCAGGAATGGTCTGACGGCCCGTCGCAGCTGCCAGGGCGAGAGGCCCGGCGGGCTCGCATCTGCCGCGCGTGACAGTTCAGCACTTGCTGAATTCAGCGATGACTGTACTGTTGGAGCCATGGAACCGACCGCCGCGAACCCCCGCAACCCGCACCTGCCCGCCGAGGCGCAGGAAGCGGCCATGGAACGGGTCGGCAAGGCCCTCGCCGACACCAGCCGGCGCCGCATCCTGCTCGCCCTGCTCGCCGCCCCGCACTACCCGGCCGACCTCGCCGAGGAACTGGGCCTGACCAGGGCCAACGTCTCCAACCACCTCGCCTGTCTGCGCGACTGCGGCCTGGTGCGGACCGTCCCCGAGGGCCGCCGCACCCGCTACCACCTGGCCGACGACCGCCTCGCCCACGCCCTGCGGGACCTGCTCGCCGCCGTCCTGCCCGCCGAGCCCGCCCGAGAGGAGCACTGACATGGGTGCGAACCACGGTCCCGCCGCCGCCGACCCGGCCACCGCTCCGGCCACCGTCAGCGGCGCCTACCGCCGCCGGATGCTGCTGACCATCACCGTCACCGCCGCCGTGCTCGTCCTCCAGGTCATCGGCGGCCTGCTCTCCGGCAGCCTCGCCCTGCTCGCCGACTCCGGGCACATGCTCACCGACCTCTCCGGCGTCACGCTCGCGCTGCTCGCCGTCCAGATCGCCCAGCGCTCGCCCACCCTGCGCCGCACCTTCGGCCACTACCGGCTGGAGATCCTGGCCGCCCTCGCCAACGCCGTCCTGCTGATCGGCGTCTTCGCCTGGGTCGCCTACGGCGCCGTCCGCCGGTTCGGCGAGCCCGTCGAGGTCCGGGGCGGGCTGATGCTGACCGTCGCGCTGATCGGCCTCGCCGCCAACCTGGTCGGCGTCGTCCTGCTGCGCGGCGGCAAGGACCACAGCCTCAACCTGCGCGGCGCCTACCTGGAGGTGCTCGGCGACGCCCTCGGCTCGGTCGCCGCCATCGCGGCCGCCGTCGCCATCCAGCTCACCGGCTGGCAGTACGCCGACCCGATCGCCTCGCTGCTCATCGGTGTGATGATCCTGCCGCGCGCCTATCTGCTGGGCTGCGACGCCCTGCGCGTCCTGCTGGAGGCCACCCCCAAGGACGTCGACCTCGCCGAACTCCGCACCCACCTCCTCGCCGAGGACGGCGTCCGCGAGGTCCACGACCTGCACGCCTGGACGATCACCTCGGGCATGCCCGTCCTGACCGCCCACGTGGTCGCGGACGGCACCCCGGCCGCCGACCTCCTCACCCGCCTGCGTCGCTGCGTCGCCGACCACTTCGGCATCGCCCACGCGACGCTCCAGGTGGAGCCCGCCGGCCGCCGGCTGTGCGGGGAGGCGGCGCACGCCTGAGGTTGCACGGGAGTTGCCGCCCGCCCCGGCGTGATCGCGCCGGGGCGGGCGGGTCCGCGTGGGGGCGCCCGAGCGGCTTCGGCGCGGCACTGTTGCCGGTGGCGCGGCGGACGAGCGCCGCACGGCTCTGCGAGGAGAGGGACCGTCAACTGTGGACGGCAGAAGGAAAGAAGGAGAACCCACTCCTTTCCACTCTCAACTTATAGCGCACCGGGGCCCTTGCGGCAAGGCCCCGGTCATGCCGCAGAATCTCCGCTCGAAGCCAGGATCTTCAGGAAACGGGGAGTACCGAATGCGCGTGGTGTTGTCTGCGTACGATTCGCGCGGTGGCGTCGAGCCGCTGGTCGGACTCGCGGTGCGGCTGCGGGAATTCGGCGCCGACGTACTGGTGTGCGCGCCGCCGGACGAGGAGTTCGCGAAGCGGCTGGCCGCGGTCGGCGTGGAGCTGGTGCCGACCGGGCAGTCGGTGCGCGACCTGGTGACCGGGAGGACGCCGCCGTCGCCGGGGGGCCTGCCCCGGCGGGCGGCCGAGATGGTCGCCGCGTTCTACGACAACGTCGGCGCCGTGGCCGAGGGGTGCGACGTCCTGGTGGCGACCGGCCTGGTGCCGGCCGCGGCCGGGGTGAAGGCGGTGGCCGAGAAGCTGGGCATCCGCTACGTGTACGCGAGCTACCAGCCGGTCAGCCTGCCGTCGCCGCACCACCCGCCGATCCCGCGGCCGGGCCGGCCGCTCCGCGAGGACGTGACCGACAACCAGGTGCTGTGGGACCAGGACGCGGTGGACGCGCAGGAGGTGTTCGGCGAGGCGGTCAACGGCCACCGGGTGACGGTCGGCCTGCCGCCGGTGGACAACATCCGCGACCACGTCTTCACCGACCGGCCGTGGCTGGCCGCGGACCCGACCCTGGCGCCGTGGGAGCGGCCGGCGGGCCTGGACGTGGTGCAGACCGGCGCGTGGGTCCTGCCCGACGAACGCCCGCTCCCCGCCGACCTGGTGGAGTTCCTGGACGCCGGCACGCCGCCGGTCTACGTGGGCTTCGGCAGCATCCCGATGCGCGACCCGGAGAACGTCGCCGCGGTGGTCGTCGAGGCGATCCGCGGCCAGGGCCGTCGCGCGGTGCTCTCCCGGGGCTGGGCCGAGCTGGCGCGGGTCGACGACCGGGACGACTGCTTCGTCGTCGGCGAGGTCAACCACCAGGCGCTGTTCCGCCGATCGGCCGCCGTCGTGCACCACGGCGGCGCCGGTACCACGACGACGGCCACCTGGGCGGGCGCGCCCCAGGTGGTGGTGCCGCAGGGGGCGGACCAGCCGTACTTCGCGAGCCGGGTGGCGGCCCTGGGCATCGGCGCGGCGCACGAGGGTCCGACGCCGACCGCCGAGTCCCTGTCGGCCGCCCTCAAGGTGGCGCTGCTGCCCGAGACCCGCGAGCGGGCCGCCGCCGTGGCCGGCGCGTTCCGTGCCGACGGAGCGACGGCGGCCGCGAAGCTGCTGCTCGACGGCGTCGGGCGGTAGGGACCGCCGGCGTCCCCGCCGCCTCGCTACCCCGCCGTCGCGGTGACCCGGGCCACCAGGGCGCGCCAGTCCACCCGCCTCGGGTCGGCCGGTGTGCCGGCGGTGGGGCGTGCGGCGGCCTCGGTGCGGCAACTCCCGCACCGCTGCTCGCCGTCCACCGGGCGGAAGGCCCGGTCGCAGCCGTCGCAGGAGGCGGGCGCCGCCACCGTGCCCGGTTCCGCCCGGGCGGGCAGCTTGCCCTCCAGGCGCCAACGCAGCAGTGCGGCAGGGGACTTGACCTGATCGGGCAGGCCGCTGGTCAGTGCGGCGCGCAGGGCGGCCGAACTCACGCCCCTGGCCAGCCACTCGGCGGCCAGCGGTGCCAACCGCCGTACCTCGCGGGCCCCGAGGGTCAGCCGGGGGTCGATCCGGCGCAGCTCCAGCAGCGCGCGCTCGGCCTCGGCGAATCCGGCTTTGTCCGAGGCGAACCCGGGTCCGTCCGAGGCGAACCCGGGTCCGTCCGAGGCGGGTTCGGGTGCCGGTGGGGGAGGGAGGGGGGAGGTGTTCACCCTGGTCTTCACCCCCGGGAGGGCGGTGCCGGACGCCCGGGCGGACGACGTCCCGCGGGTGCGTTTCCCGGCACCCGGCGGGTTGTCGTTCCCGTCCCGCCGGGCGTGCTCGAAATGCTCGTCGAACAGCCGCTCCGCCTCCGCCGCGCCCAACGGTACGTTGGAGAGCAGGGATTCGGTCCGCACCTGCCCGGCCGCCCCGCGCCGCCGCGTGGTGTGCAGCAGCCCGGCGTCGGCGAGTTGGTGGCGGGCGCGGTCGGTGGTGATGCGGCCGCCGGCGAGTCCGGCGGCCAGTGCGGTCACCGTGGTGGCGCGGGCCTTCGCGGGGCCCAGGGCCAGGGCTCGTACAAGCAGTCGAAAGGCGGAGTCCGACAACTCGTCGTCCCACACCAGGGAGTTGGCAATCTGGGTGAAGTCGCGCGAGGGCGCGATAGCATGCAGGAGCATCGTCAGTGGCGTCTTCCACTAGGCGGATGAAGAGCCCGGCCGCGTGCGTCAACACGTTGCCGGGCTCGCCCCATTCTTCGGGGGCGATCCGCTTCTGGCGGTCACGGTACACCCAAATGACGGCCCGTCAGCACGCTCCGAAATGAAATGATTACCCGCTGTAGTGATGATCCGCGTCCTTGGTGGGCCGCAGCTCGGGCGACAGCGGCTGCGCCCCCGAGAGCTTCACCGCCGTACCGCGCGCGAGGTCGAAGACCGCCGCCGGATCGCCCTGGTCCGCCCAGACCGAAGCCCCGCACCAGCGGCCGATCAGCCGGAACTGCTCCAGCGCCTCCGCGTGCAGCCCGGCCTTGCCGCAGTAGTACGCGAGCAGGTGCCGCAGCATCGGCAGCCGCTCGTCGTCCGCCGGGACGGAGGCCAGGGCCGCCGCCACCCTCTTCAGCCGCTCCTCGGCCTTCCCGCCGGGCAGCGTGGACCCGAGCGTCTTGCGCTTCTCCAGCTCGGACAGCGCGTGCAGGTAGACGCCCGGCAGCGGGCTCCCGGCCGGTGCCTCGTCCATCGCCCGCTCGGCGAACGCCAGCATCTGCTTGTCCGAGCCGAACCACTTGGCGCACCAGTACTGCATGCCCTGCCAGTGCGCCTCGTAGTGGTGCGGCGCGCGCTCGACCAGCCCGGCCCAGAGCGGCTCGAACTGCTCCGGCGGGTACTGCGCGCCGCGCGCCGTCGTCACCATCACCACCCACGGGGCCGGGTCGGCCGGTGCCAGCAGGGCGGCCCGGCGGGCCGCCTCGACCGCGGCGGGCAGCAGTTGGCGGAACGTCGCCATGTCCTCGGCCGGCACCTCGTGCGCGTACTTGGACCCCCGGATCGCCCAGGCGCGGTGCACCATCTGCTTGGCCTCCAGGGTGGCCGCGTCGCAGCTGTTCGGGTCCGCGGTGCGCCAGGCCGTCAGCCACGCGTCGTCCTCGTTGGCGATGCTCGCCAGCAGCTCCAGCCGCGACCAGCGCTCCTCCCAGTCCTGGCCCGCCGCCTCCACGTGGGCGGCGGCCGGCCGCCAGTCCCCGCCCCAGGCGGCGTCGGCTATCGACTGGGAGCGCTGACGCCGCTCGTCGGAGATCGGCGGCCCGGAACGGCGCGGGTCGAGCCGCTCGCGGGGGACCAGGCCGAACGCGGCCGCGTCGAATTGGCCCGCGGCCCACTCCGCCGCCTTGGAGGCACGGGACTTCTTCACCGCGAAGTAGACGAGGACGGCCACGAGAAAGATCAGGAAATGTGTCACGGCGGCGAATCATCCCTGGTGGGAGGGGGTGAATGCAACGCCGAAAAAGGCTCGCCGAATACCCTTTTCCGTGCAAACATGCCTTATATGGGCACGATTCTGCACGGCAGTCACGTCACCCTCCGCCCCGCGACGGCGGACGACGTCCCGGCGCTCGTGGCCATCCGCGCCACGCCCGAGGTCTACGCCCGCTGGCGCGGTGGCGACGACCTCGCCGTCGCCGTCGCCGACGACCTCAAGGAGCCGGACACCGAGACCCTGGTGATCCTGGCTGGCGGGCAGGTGGCGGGCGCCATCCAGTGGTACGCCAACAACGACGACGAGTACCGCCACGCGGGCATGGACATCTACCTCGACCCCGCCCACCACGGCCGCGGCCTCGGTACCGACGCCGTCCGCACCCTGGCCCGCCACCTGATCACCGACCACCACTACCACCGCCTGATCATCGACCCGGCGGCGGACAACGCGGCGGCGATCCGCTGCTACACCAAGGTCGGCTTCCGTCCCGTGGGCACCATGCGCCAGTACGAGCGCGGCACCGACGGCACCTGGCACGACAACCTGCTGATGGACCTGCTGGCGGACGAGCTCGGGTAGCGGGGCCGGCCGACCCGGAAGAACCGGCCGACCCGGAAGAGCCGGCCGGCTGGGGAACTAGCCGCCGTTGGCGGGGAGTTGGCGCTTGCGGTAGCGGCCGGGGGTCTCGCCGACGAGAGCGGCGAAAGCCTCGATGAAGGTCGTCGGATTGGCCCAGCCGCAGGCGAGGGCGGTGTCGGTGACGGACTTCCCCGCGGCGAGCCGGGTGAGCGCGTGGTGGACGCGGAGCTGAGTGCGCCACTGATGAAAACTCATCCGGAGTTCCTGCCCGAAGAGCCGGCTGAGCGTACGCTCGCTCGCCCCGACGCGCGCGCCGAGCTCGGCGAGCGTCTGCTGATTGGCGGGGTCGGCGTAGAGGATGCCGGTCAGCGCCCGGAGCCGGTCGTCGGCCGGCTCGGGCAGGTGCAGCGGTTGCTCGGGCGCCGCGGTGAGCTCGTCGACGACGACCGCGTGCAGCCGGTCGACCGCCTCCGGCGCCCGCCCGCCGGTGTCCGCCTCCCCGGCCGTGAGGGCGAGCAGGGCTTCGCGGGCCAGCCCGGAGACGGTGAGCACGGCCGGGTGCGCGGGCAGCCGGGCGGCGAGTGCGTCGAACAGGAACAGGATCCGCATGTCCGCGTTGCCGTGCGCGGTGTGGTGGTGCTCGAAGGCCGCGGGAGTCCACGCCACCCGGGTCGGCGGAGCGATCCAGGTACCCCCGGCGGTGGTCACGGACAGCACGCCGGTGGCCGGATAGACCAGGTGACCGCGGTCGTGGGCATGAGTGGGCAGCCGTTGCCCGTGCGCCAGGACGATGCGGCCGCGTTCCGCGGGATCAAGGTGGCGGGTTTCCCTCATGGATTGGCATCCTATCGGTGGCCCGCCGCCCCGGCTCCGCCCGAGAGTGGACGGCATGAACAGCCCAGTGACCCATCAGGCCCCAGCGGCCCGCCCGTCGGCGTCGTCCCGGCGGCCGTCCCTTCCCGGACCGGCCGGGGCGCGCACCGTACGAGCCGCCGTCGCGTTCAGCCTGGCCGCGCTGAACCTGCGCATCGCCGTCGCGTCCCTGTCCCCCGTCCTCACGGAGGTCGAGCACGACGAACACCTCTCATCGTTCGGCGGCGGAGCCCTCTCGACGGTGCCGGTCGTCTGCTTCGGTGCGTTCGCGTTCCTCGCGCCCCGGCTGACCCGCCGCTTCGGACCCCACCACCTGCTGTGGTACGCGCTGCTCGCGCTGACCGGCGGCATCGTGCTGCGCTCGGCCCCGGGGGTGCTCGCCCTGTTCGGCGGCACCCTGGTCGCCGGCGCGGCGATCGCGGTCGGCAACGTCCTCATGCCGCAGCTCATCAAGCACGACTTCGCCGGCCGCGCCGGGCTGATGCTCGGCTGCTACTCGCTGGCCCTGTCCGGCGGAGCCGCGCTCGCCGCGGGCGTCGTCGTCCCGCTGGAGTCGGCCACCGGCTGGGGCTGGCGGCAGGTGCTCGCGCTGTGGGCGATCCCGTCCCTCGTCGCCGCTCTCGCCTGGCTTCCCGAACTGCTCGTGCCGGACCGGCGTTCCCACGACCGGCGTTCCCACGACCGGCGTTCCCCGGACCGCCGGCGACGGGAGCCGGTGGAGCGAGGAGGAACCGACACCGCCGCACCCGCCCGCAGGGCGCTGTGGCGCGACCGAACCGCCTGGGCGGTGACCCTGTACATGGGGCTGCAGTCCCTCGGCTACTACGCGATCCTCGCCTGGCTGCCGACGCTGCTGCAGGACCACGGCATGAGCGGCGGTCAGGCCGGATGGATGCTCTCCTTCTCCAGCTTCCCCGGCATGGCCGCGTCCTTCGCGGCCCCCTGGCTGCAGCAGCGTCTGCGCCCGGCCTTCGTCGCGCCCCTGGCGGCCGCCCTGCTGTGCGCCACCGGCTTCGTCGGCCTGCTCACGTCCCCCGTGTCGGGCGCCTACCTCTGGATGACCGTCCTCGGACTGGGCCAGGGCGTCGCCATCGGTCTCGCCCTCGGCTACATCGTCGCCCGCTCGCCCGACGCGCACCACACCGGCCGGCTCTCGACGATGGCCCAGGGGACCGGCTACCTCATCGCCTGCCTGGGCCCGCTCGGTCTCGGCCTGCTGCACTCCGCGAGCGGGGGGTGGTCGCTGCCGGTCGCCGTGCTGCTCGCCGTGCTCGTCGCGCAGACCGTCGCGGCCTTCGGCGCGAGCCGCGACCGCCACGTGCTGGCGTCCTCCTGAACGGCCGGAGCCCGCGAGCCCGGCAGGATCCGCACGACCCTAGCCCCGTGCGGCGAAGACGAGCCCGGTGACGACGGCGATGAGGATCCCGGCGACGACGCCGGCCACCGTGGGCGTCAGCCGGTCCCGGAGCTGCTTCGGCGGCCGGACCCGGGCGGCCTGGTCCGTGCTCAGCTCCCACCAGTTGACGACCCGGTGGAACTGCTCGTCGAAGTCGGGAGCGGGGTAGGTGTCGCTGTGCTGGAGGCCGGGCAGTGTGCGCCGCTTCCCGCCGACCATGGTCATCCGGACCGCGAACGACGACCCGTACTGGCTCTTGGTCTCGCGCACGTCGATCCAGCGGATCTCCTGCCAGGGGTAGGTGCGGCCGCGCCGTCCGATGCCCCAGCAGATGGTGATCCCGGCGGCGCCGACCGAACTCCAGCACCGGCGCGAGATGAGCAGGGCGGGGCCGACGATCGCGGCCGTCCCGCCGACCATCCAGAAGAAGCCCACCGCGCCGAGCCGGAAGACGGCCAGCGCCCCCTGGGCAACCAACAAGACGCCCAGGAAGCCGAGTTGCGGCCAGGACGGACGGTACCGGTCTTTCCCCCGGAAGATCAGTTCGTTCACCGCACGCACACTACGCCCAGGGTCCGCGGGCGCGGGCGCGGGGGGCGGGTGGTCGCCCTGGATCCGGCGGCGGACCCGGCTCCGCCGCCTACCGTGCGTCCCGCTCGGCGGCCTCGGCGAGGCGCTTGACGGTCGCCAGGCGTCGGTCCCAGTCGGCAGCGAGGGAGGCCATCCACCGGGCGGTGGCGTCGAGCGCCGCCGGCCGCACCGCGTACCTCACCTCGCGGCCGACCCGGGCGGCGGTGACCAGCCCGGCGCCGTCCAGGACGGCGAGGTGCTTGACCACCGCCTGCCGGGAGACGGGCAGGCGTTCCGCGAGCGTGGTCGCGGTGGCCCGGCCCTGCTCGGCCAGCAGGTCGAGCAGCTGACGCCGCGTCGGGTCGGCGAGGGCGGCGAGGACGTCGTCGACCGGCTCGGCGCCGCCGCGGCCCTCGTCGGTCATGCGGACGGCTGTTCGGCGCGCTTGCGGAACGCGTCGAGCACCTGCGGCCATCCGCCGGTGTTGTCCTCGACCGCCTTGTCGCGCAGTTCCTCGGATCCGGCCAGGGCCGCGAATCCGCTCTCGACGACGCGCAGTCGCGTCCGGTCGCCCTCCGGGATCAGCGTGAACTCCACGAGGGTGCTGTTGTCCGCGCGCAGTTCCTCGCCGGGGAAGGCGCTGGCCCAGCGGTAGGCGAGGTAGGTCGGCGGCTCGACCTTCTCGACCCGCACCGGGAAGTCGCCGTACTCGGGGTTCTTCGCCACCATCGACTCGCCTTCCCGCGCCACGGTGCCGGGCAGGCTCGCCTCCTCGGCCACCCACCACCCGGGCTGGGCCACCAGCTCCCAGACCCGCTCCGGGGACGCCTCGATCAGGGTCTCGCGCTCGATCCGGTCGTCACTCATGAGGGACTCCTTCGTCGCTGCCAATGCGTGCAACTCCAGAGTTGCACGTCGGTCCGCGAGGTGCAACTCCAGAGTTGCGCGTATCGGGGTGCGGCCCGACGCCCCGGGTGACGGCGCGAGCGACGCCGGTACGGATGTGGAGCCGGGCCACGGGGGCCTCCGAGGGCCGGGACGGACGGGCGGGGCGTGCGGACGGGGAGTCGCGGAGGGGCATTGCGCCAGGAGGGAAATCGGAGGCGCGCTGCGCGGGCGACCCCTAAGGTGGCGCGATGATCATTTCTCATGATGTGGCCGGAAGCGGCCCGGCGGTGGTCCTGGTGCACTCCACGGTCTGCGACCGGCGGATGTGGGACCGGCAGGTGTCCGCCCTGGTCGGAGCCGGTCTGCGGGTCATCCGCTGCGACCTGCGGGGCTTCGGCGGGACGCCGGTTCCGGACCGGCCGTACGACAACGCCCAGGACGTCGTGGACCTCCTGGACCGGCTCGGGGTCGAGCGTGCCGCACTGGTCGGGGCCTCCGGCGGCGGCCGGGTCGCGCTGGCGGTGGCGGCCCGGTGGCCGCAGCGGGTGACGGCGCTCGCGCTGCTCTGCACGGCGCTGGCCGGGCAGGAGCCCAGCGCCGCGCTCCGGGCGTTCGGCGAGCGCGAGGACGCGCTGATCGAGGCCGGGGACGTCGCCGGGGCGACCGCGCTCAACGTGGAGACCTGGCTGGGCCCCGACGCGGACGAGGCGGCCCACGCGCTGGTGCGGGAGATGCAGCAGCACGCCTTCGAGGTCCAGCTGGCCGCCACCGAGGAGTTCGGACAGATCAAGGTCGACACCGACCTGTCCGCCGTCACGGCGCCCACCCTGCTCGTCACCGGCGCGCACGACTTCCCGGACTTCCAGCGGATCGCCGACCACCTCGCCGACCGCATCGCCGGCGCCCGCCGCCTCGACCTCCCCTGGGCGGGCCACCTGCCCGCCCTGGAGCGCCCGGAGGAGCTCAACGCCCTGCTGCTCGACTTCCTGGGCACCGAACTCCCTGCCGGCGCCTGACCCCTCCGGGCTCCGGCGGACAGCCCCGGCGCCCGCTAGTCGGCGGACCCCGGGCAGCCGCAGGAGCGGCGGAGCACCATGCGGGCGGGGAAGGTGTGCGCGCCCGCGGGGACGGGCTCCTCGTTCGCCTTGGCGGTCAGGACGAGGTCGACGGCGGCCCGGGCCATCGCGTCCTGGGCGGTGGCGACGGTGGTGAGCGGCGGGCCGGCGATGACGGCCTCCGCGATGTCGTCGAAGCCGGCCACCGCGAGGTCCTCCGGCACCCGGATGCCGAGGTCGTCGGCGGCGCGCAGCAGGCCGATCGCCTGGTCGTCGGTCGCGCAGAACACCGCGGACGGCCGGTCGGGCCGGGCCAGCAGCGCCAGTGCCTCGGCGTGCGCGCGGACCCGGTCGAACGGCGCGGGCGTCAGCCGGCCCTCGGTGGGCAGGCCGGCCCCGGCCAGGGCGGCCGCCCAGCCGGCGGTGCGGGAGGTCACCGGGTCGTTCGGGCTGAGCGCGAACGTCCCTCCGAAGCAGTGGACTTCGGCGTGGCCGTGGCCCAGCAGGTGCCGCACCACCTCGCGCGCCCCGCCGTCGTCGTCGGCGACGACGGCGGCCCCGCGCTCGGTCTCCGCCCGGTGGTGCAGCAGCACGACGGGAGTGCCGTCGGTGGCCTCGAAGCCGGCCACCCCGGGCACCGACGGGTCCTGGGTGACCAGGATCAGCCCGTCCACCTGCATGCCGAGGAAGGCCCGGATGTAGTGCGCCTCGCGCTCGTCGGCGTAGTCGGAGTTGCCGATCAGCAGCAGCCGGCCGCGCTCGGCGGCCGCCTGCTCCACCATGTGCGCGAGCCCGGCGAAGAACGGCTGCCGGGCGTCCGGCACGACCATGCCGATCAGGTTGGTCCGCCGCCGGGCCATGGCCTGGGCGACCCGGTTCGGCCGGTACCCCAGCTCCTCGACCACCGCCAGCACGCGGGCCCGGGTGGCCGCCGCCACCGGCCGCGGCCCGTCGTTGATCACATAGCTGACCACCGCCGTCGACGTTCCCGCCGCGCGCGCCACGTCGTCCCGCGTCACCCTCACCATGTCCGCGAGCCTACACACCACCTCTGACCAGGCCCGGAGAAGTCGGTCGCGAAGCGGCGCGGACCGGCTGCGGGCGACGTCAGCCGAGCCGTTCGAGGATCATCGCCATGCCCTGGCCCCCCGCGGTGCACATGGTCTCCAGGGCGAACTGCTTGTCGTGCCACTGGAGGGAGTTGATCAGGGTGGTGGTGATGCGGGCGCCGGTCATGCCGAAGGGGTGGCCGACGGCGATGGCGCCGCCGTTGACGTTGAGGCGGTCGAGGTCGATGCCCAGGTCGCGGTAGGAGGGGATGACCTGGGCGGCGAAGGCTTCGTTGATCTCGACGAGGTCGATGTCGTCGATGGTGAGGCCGGCGCGGCGCAGCGCCTGCT
>NZ_JBSFNM010000035.1:0-94455 GCF_053587085.1 Kitasatospora sp. NPDC003701 | reverse complement strand
GAACGTCTGACGCCCAGACTCCCTCCGCGAAACCGACCTTTCCGCACGAATCGCGCGCGTACCAGTCGGCCATGGTGCCACCGGCCCGCGAGGATCGTCCTCAGGTGCGGGCGGACGTCTGCTGCTCGGCCCAGCCCGCCAGCTCCTCGCGCCCGATCTTCGCGTTGTGCCGGATGTCGACCGGGAAGCCCGGGTGCCGCAGGAACTCCTGCAGCCCCGCCGTCAGCGGCCGGCCGGCGCCGAGCCGGCGCAGCTCGGTCAGCAGCTCCTGCCACTGCTCCTCGCCGACTCCGGGCTCGGTCTCCACGCACACCACCGGGCGCTGGGCGCCGGGGGCCCCGATGCCGACCAGTGCGCTGCGCCGGACCAGCGGGTGCGCGTTGAAGACCCCCTCGCACCGGACGGTGTGCAGGTCGCCCTCGGCGGTGCGGACCCGCTGGGCCCGGCGCCCGCAGAACCAGAGGCGCCCGGCGTCGTCCAGGTAGCCGAGGTCACCGGTGCGGTGCCAGCTCCGCTCGGGGCCCGCCGCGGGCCGCTCGCGGATCTTGTACTGGGCGTTGGCGTCGGCGGTGGCGTGGTAGCGCGGGCTGACCACGTCCCCCGACACCACGATCTCGCCGATCTCCCCGGGCGCGACCGCGAGGCCGGCCTCCCAGTCCGGCAGCGGGCCGTCGCTGACCCGCACGATCCGGACGTCCGTCCCGTCGACCGGCCGGCCGACGCAGGTGCCGTCGCCCAGCGCGCCGCGGGCCGCCGTCTCGCCGAGGATCTCGGCCGACTCGATCGAGGAGATCGGCATCGCCTCGGTGGCGCCGTAGGCGACGTGGATCCCGGTCCGCTCGTCCAGCACCCGGCGCAGCGAGGCCACCAGGTCCGGCGGGACGGGCGCGCCGGCGGACACCACGCTGCGCAGGGCGGGCAGCGGGGTGCGCTCCCGCTCCAGGTGCGCCGCGAGGACGCGGAACAGCGCCGGGGAGCCGAACACGGTGGACACCCCGAACCGGGTCAGGGCCGCCGTCAGCAGCTCCGGGTCCGCCTGCGCCACCTTGGCCGGAGCGATCGGCGCCAGCACCATGGTGGAGCCGTAGATCAGGTCGAACAGCCCCCAGATCGGGACGGTGACCAGCGAGACGTCCTCGCGGTCGCGCCCGTGCGCGGCGTGCATCTGCCGGGCCGTCGCGGTGGCCATCCGGTGGACGCTCTCGACGCCCTTGGCCGCCCCGGTGCTGCCGGTGGTGAACGCGATCATCATCAGGTCGTCGCCGGTCACCGGCCCGGCCGGCGCCGAGCCGGAGCCGCCGAGCAGCCCGTCCAGGGTGTGCCCGCCCCAGAACCAGCGCCGCCCCAGCGTCACCTTGATCCGCACGGTCGAGAAGGTGCGGCGGCCGAGCACCCGGACGGCGTGCGCGACCGAGGGGCCGACGAAGGCCTCCGCGCCCACCGCGCGGTAGCAGTTGAGCATGCGCTTGATGCCCATGCCCGGGTCCACCACCACCGGCACGGCGCCGATCCGCAGCAGGGCGAAGACCAGGATGTACAGATCCGGTCCGGGCTTGGGCATCAGGATGGTCCGCATGCCCGAGGTGATCCCGATCCGGCTGAAACCGGCCGCCAACTCCTCGACCCGGCCCTGTAGTTCGCCGTAGCTGAGCTCGCGGTAGCGGATCCCGCCGTCCGCCTCGCGGCCGTCCGGATGGATGATCGCGGTCTTCTCGGGGGAGGTGCGGGCGTGCCGCTCCAGGTAGTCGGCGAGGCCCGCCTCGGCCTCGAAGGGGTGCCGGGGGGAGGCGGCCATCATCGGGCCGCCCGTCCGGCGGCGGGTGCCGGGCCGGCGGGTTCGGCACCCGGGGGTACGGCCTCGACTCGGCTGCGGTGCCTGGCAGTCATCACGTGTTCTCACTCCTCGGGGTCCACACGAAGGCGCGCCTCCCCGTGGCGCCGCCCTGACACGTCGCGCCGGGCGGCCCCCGGTGCCCTGGGTCACGGCCAGCGGCACCCGGTGCCGGTGGGACTCGGACGACAGGAGTGACGCTACCGGCCGGGCGATCACCGTGGTCGAGAACCGTCGAAAAAGGGTCGTGCGCGTTCCACCCGTTCCACCCGGGCGGCCCGTTCCACCCGTTCCACCCCGCGCGGGCGGTGGCTGCCCGGCCACTGCGCGGCCCGCGGCCGGGGTGGCACCGAGTGCTGAGACGAGACGTTCCGTCTTGACGAGTGGATCCGAAGCGGGCGATAGTGGAGGCATTGAACGAGACGGAACGTCTCGTCTCCAACGAGGGGAGTACCGCCCATGCGCACCTCAGCCGGAAGCACCGACCGGGTCTGGTTCATCACGGGCGCCAGCCGGGGCCTCGGCCGCGCCTTCGCGGACGCGGCACTGGCCGCGGGCGACCGGGTCGCGGTGGCCGCGCGCAGCACCGGGCCGCTGGAGCGGCTGGCGGCCGCGCACCCCGGGCGGGTGCTGCCCCTCGGGCTGGACGTGACCGACCGGGATGCCGTCTTCGCGGCCGTCGCCGCGGCCGTCGGCCACTTCGGCCGGCTCGACATCGTCGTCAACAACGCCGGGATGCTGTCGATGGGCATGGTCGAGGAGTTCGGCGAGGCCGAGGCCAGGGCCCAGCTGGACGTCAACTTCTTCGGGGCGCTCTGGGTGAGTCAGGCGGTGCTGCCCACGCTGCGCGAGCAGGGCTCCGGGCACCTCGTGCAGATCTCCAGCATCGCCGCCCTCGGCGGCTTCCCGAGCACCGGGCTCTACAGCGCGAGCAAGTTCGCCCTGGAGGGCCTGAGCGAGGCGCTCGCCCTGGAGGCGGCCGGCTTCGGGGTGAAGGTGAGCATGGTCCAGCCCGGCGGCTACTGGACCGACCTCTACACCGCGATGCACAGCACCGGCACCCTGGACGCCTACGACCCGCTCCGGGCCGAGCTGGTGAAGCGGTTCGCGGAGGGCTCGGTCGACAGCGATCCGAAGCTGGCCGCCGAGGCGCTGCTCAAGCTCGTCGACAGCGACGAGCCGCCGCTGCGCCTGCTCCTGGGGAGCATGGTCTACGACCTGGCGTTCGACATCGCGCGGACCCGGATGGACACCTGGGCCCGCTGGGAGGGCGTCAGCCGCGCGGCGGAGCACGCGGTGCCCGCCCCCGGGGCGCCGGCGGACGCCGACCGGTGAGCGCTCGCCCGGACCGGCCGGCGTCAGGCGTCGGTCGGCAGGGCCGGCGTGAGCCGGCGCGGCGGCGCGTTGCGCGGCTGGGCGGGGAGCGGGAGGCCGAGCGCGTCGGCGGTGTCGGCGGGCAGGCCGAACGCGGCGTCGACCTCGGCGGGGAGGTCCCGCAGGCCGAGCAGACCGGCGCCGAGCCGGGCGGTGGCGCGGTGCCAGTCGGCCGAGCGCTGGAGCAGGGCGTGGCCGCTGCCGATCACCGAGTACCCGCAGACCCGGGCCCCGGCCGCGCGGCTGCGGGCGGCGAAGGCACGGGTGTCGGCCGGGCCGGTGACCTTGTCGCGGTCGCCGTGCAGCATCAGGACGTCCCGGCCGGCGAGCTGCTCGCACGGGTCCTCCGCCGGGCACCACGGCGCCAGCGCGATCACGCCGGTGACGTTCGGGTGTCCCGCCGCGCGCAGTGCCGCCCGCCCGCCCATCGAGTGGCCGACCAGCAGGGTCGGGACGTGGCCCAGCTCCTCGGCCAGGTCGCCGAGCGCGGCCCGGGTGTCCCGGGCGGCGTCGGCGCGCTCGCCGTTCCAGCCCCGGTGGCGGTAGCGGACGGTGCCGATCGCGACCCCGGCCCCGGCCGTCTCCCGGCGCAGGGCCCGGACGAAGCCGTACATCCGCAGGCCGGGCAGGTTGAGCGGGCCGGGCCGGTTGCGGCTGTGCTCCTGGCCGCCGTGCAGCACCAGCACCGCGGCCACCGGGCGCTCGGGCAGCTCCCGCCAGACCAGCGCCCGGTGTCCGGCCGCGCCGCTCTCGCGACCCGTCCGGACCGTGCTCCCCGTGTCGCCGCTCACCCTGAACCGTCCCGCCCCGCCGTCCGTCCGTTGGACCGCCACTGTACGCGCAGCCCGACCGGCGGCGGGCCCGTCCCGGGGGATCGCTCCGGCCGGGCGGCACCGCCCGCCCTCAGGGCGTGAGGAGGCCCTGCTCACGCACCAGCCAGCAGATCGCGGTCAGCCGGTGCACCGCGAAGTCGTACCCCACCGGCTCCCGCCAGCCGATCTCGGTGAGCGCGTCGAGGAACCCCTGCGCGTACTCCGACAGCTCCGCGCGCTCCAGGGTGCGGGGCAGCAGTTCCGGCCCCTGCGCGTAGAGCAGCTCGCGCAGCTGGGCGACGTGCTGGTCGACCGCGGCGACGAAGCCGGGCTCGAAGGCGAACTCGGCCAGCCGAGGCGTGAAGGCGGCGACGATCCCGGGCAGCGGGCAGCCGGCCGGCTGGTCGGGGGAGCCCCGGTGGGACTCGTCGGGCGTGGCGAACATCCGTCCAACGGTAGGCGAGCGGACCGGGAGGGGCGGCCGCGCGGGCTGAGACCTTGGCCACCCCGCCGACCGCCGGCGGCGCCGGCACCCCGCCGGCCGCGCCGGGTGCCGCCCCGCCGGCCGGCCGAAACCGCGGATCGCCCGGAAGCACGGGGTGGTCTGTACCAGAATGGACCGCATGGATCTTCGAATCTTCACCGAGCCCCAGCAGGGCGCGAGCTACGACACGCTGCTCCGGGTGGCGCGGACCGCCGAGGAGCTCGGCGCCTTCAGCGCCTTCTTCCGCTCCGACCACTACCTCAAGATGGGCGGCGTGGACGGCCTGCCCGGCCCCACCGACGCCTGGATCACGCTGGCCGGCCTCGCCCGCGACACCAGCACCATCCGCCTGGGCACCCTGATGACCGCCGCCACCTTCCGGCTGCCCGGGGTGCTCGCCATCCAGGTCGCCCAGGTCGACGCGATGAGCGGCGGCCGGGTGGAGTTCGGCCTCGGCGCCGGCTGGTACGAGGAGGAGCACGCCGCCTACGGCATCCCCTTCCCGAAGGAGAAGTTCGGGCGGCTGGAGGAGCAGCTGGCCATCATCACCGGGCTCTGGAGCACCAAGCTCGGCGACACCTTCGACTTCGCGGGCGAGTACTACCGGCTGACCGAGTCGCCGGCGCTGCCCAAGCCCGCCCAGCAGAAGATCCCGGTGCTGGTCGGCGGCAAGGGCCCGACCCGGACCCCGGCGCTGGCCGCCCGCTTCGCCGACGAGTTCAACCTGCCGTTCACCTCGGTCGAGGAGAGCGCCGCCCAGTTCGGCCGGGTCCGGGCCGCCGTGGAGCGGGCCGGCCGCCGGGCCGACGAGCTGGTGTACTCCAACGCCCTGGTCGCCTGCGTGGGCCGGGACGACGCCGAGGTGGCCCGCCGGGCCGCCGCGATCGGCCGCGACGTGGACGAGCTGAAGGCCAACGGCCTGGCCGGCACGCCCGACGAGGTGGTGGCGGCGATCGGCCGCTACGCCGCCGTCGGCACCGAGCGCGTCTACCTCCAGATCCTCGACCTGGACGACCTCGACCACCTGGAGCTGATCGCCTCGCGGGTCGCCCCGCAGCTGGGCTGACCGGGCCCGCGACCGCCCGCCGGGCCGGCACCGCCCACCCGCGCCACCGGGGGAGGGGCGGCGGCCCGGCGGCTCCGCGCCGGTGCGGGCGTGCCCGTGCGAAGGTGCCGGTACGAATGAGCCGGACCGCGTGCGTCTTCCGACGGGCGTGGTGCGTGGGCGTTGTGCGGGAGGCGTCGGACCGGTGTGAAAGGGCTCGGCCGTACCGGCGCTGACCACTAGTCTTTACTCTCTCTTGAAGGGGGAAGGCTCCTTCGGGAGGCGGAGGCCGGGGAGTCGGGGTCGCGGAGTCAGGGGGAGTGCCGGTGGTTGAGGTCGGGGTGTCCGGGGCCAAGGTGCCCGTGCCGAGATCGGCGTGCGCCGCCGAGGCCCGCCCGGCCGCGGCGGTGCTGCGCCCGCGCGGCCTGCACGACCTGCGCCGGGGGCCCGGCGGGCCGGCGCGCGCCGGGGCGGGCTCCGCGGGCCTGCCGACCCAGGCGCTGCACTACCGGGCCGACGATCTGCTGATCGTCTCGGGCCTGCCGGGGAGCGGCAAGAGCACCCTGATGCGCCGGTGCATCCGCGCCCCGCTGATCGACTCCCAGCAGGTGCGGGAGGAGTACGCGACCCGGCTGCCCGGGTGGCTGCCCTACTTCGTCTACCGCCCGCTGGTGCGGGCCACGCACTACCGGCGGCTGCGCCGCGCCGTGCTGGCCGGCGGCCCGCTCGCGGTGCACGACTGCGGCACGCTGCCCTGGGTGCGGCACTGGCTGGGCCGGGCGGCCGCGCGGCAGGGGCGGCGGGTGCACCTGATCCTGCTGGACGCCAGTGCGGACGAGGCCCGGGACGGCCAGCACGCCCGGGGGCAGCGCGTCTCCGCGTACGCCTTCGCCCGGCACCGGGAGTCCGCCCGCCGGCTGCGCGGGAGCCTGGCGGGCACCGGGGAGCCGCCGGCGGGCTGTGCGTCGGCGGTGGTACTCGACCGGGCCGGTGCGCGCGCCGTGCGGGAGATCGTCTTCGTGGCGTCGTAGTCTCGGCGAGGCGGTGCGGGGCCGCCGACCCGACCCGTTCGGGCGCCCTTCGGGGTGCGCCGGGCGGACGGAGCGTCAACTTCAGGACAACTCGGGGGAAGCACTCCGATTGCGCGGCACCGGAAATGCTCCACCTGTGACCGGTGTCACTCGACCGGGCTTCCGGATTATGTCCGATATGTCGTCAGAACTTTCAGGCCGGAACAGACCTGACGCGTACACGCGGCCCTGCGTAGCCTAGGCTCGGCGGCCCCCCTCCGCCGCCCCCCCACAACTCCCCCTCAGGAGCGCAGATGCGTCGTTCTGCCCGCGTGCCCTCGCGTGTCCCCCGCAGATTCCTCAGCGCCGCAGCCCTTGTCGCAGCCCTCGGGCTCACCCAGTTCGCCGCCCCCTCGGCGTTCTCCACCGCCGCCGCGCAGGCGCCCGCTCCGGTCGCCGCCCCGTGCGTCGGCGGCGAGAGCGGGCAGAGCCAGGACGCCGGGGCCCGCAAGCCCGCCGGCAGCCCGGGCGGCCAGGAGCCGAACGCCGTCTCCGAGGCCCAGGCCGCGGCCATGGACGCGGACCTCACCGCCCGCGTCGCCCAACTGGCCCACTCCTCCCAGGGCAGCACGCTGCTCGCCCCCGGCGCGCAGGCCGCCACCACGACCGTCCCGGTGTACGTGCACGTCGTCCACGCCGGATCGACGGGCAAGCTCAGCGCGACGGACATCAGCCGGCAGATCTCCGTCCTCAACGCCGCCTACGGCGGCCAGGGCGCGGGCAACACCGCCAGCCAGTTCCAGTTCCAGCTGGTCGGCACCGACTACACCGACAACTCGACCTGGTACAACGGCATCACCCCGGGCTCCTCGGCGGAGCGGTCGATGAAGACCTCGCTGCGCAAGGGCGGCGCCAACGCCCTCAACCTCTACACCGCCAAGCTCGGCCAGTCGCTGCTCGGCTGGGCGACGTTCCCCAGCTCCTACCGGTCGAACCCGAGCGACGACGGCGTGGTCATCCTCGACAGCTCGTTCCCCGGCGGCTCGGCGGCGAACTACAACGAGGGCGACACCGCGACCCACGAGGTCGGCCACTGGCTCGGGCTCTACCACACCTTCCAGGGCGGCTGCAGCGGCCAGGGCGACTACGTCACGGACACCCCGGCCGAGAAGAGCGCCGCCTACCAGTGCCCGGCGGGCCGTGACACCTGCACGGCCACGGGTGTCGACCCGATCCACAACTTCATGGACTACACCTACGACTCCTGCATGACGCAGTTCACCCCCGGTCAGGTCGCCAGGATGTCCAACTCCTGGGCCGCCTACCGGGCCTGACGGCCCCGGCCGTCCGACAACCCTGGCGGGTGCGTGGGTGATGGGGCCCGCGCACCCGCCAGTACCAGTTCCGGCGCCCCCGGCCGGCCGGGAGCCCGGCGACCCGGCGACGGCGCGGCTTCTTCGGCAGCGGGCCGGACTTGCACAGGGTTCGAAAGCGTTCGATGCGCCCGGCGTGGCAATTGGCGGCCGTATGTCCCTGTTGATCTATGTTTGGGGGGTCAGCGGCAGGTGACGCCGAGGTAGTCGAGCAAGGAGCAGCGGCATGGCCAACAGCGTGACCCCCCGGATCGTCGTCGGCGTGGACGGCTCGCCCGCCTCGGAGCGGGCGCTGCGCTGGGCGGTCGACTACGCCGGGCTGGTCGGCGGCCGCGTCCAGGCGATCGCCGCCTGGGAGTACCCGGCCTTCTACGGCTGGGCCGGACTCGCCGTGCCCCCGCCCGAGGGCTTCAACCCCGAGGAACTGGCCGGGCGGACGCTCTCCGAGACGGTCGCCAAGGTCGTCGGGGACGACGCGGGCGTCCGGATCACCGAGGCCGTGATGCCCGGGAACGCCGCGCAGGCCCTGCTGGAGGCGGCCCGCGGCGCCTCGCTGCTGGTGGTCGGCAGCCGGGGCCTCGGCGGATTCTCCGGCGCCCTGCTCGGCTCCGTCAGCCGTCACCTCACCGAGCACGCCCCCTGCCCGGTCGTCGTGGTGCGCGAGCAGCAGGCAGCGCCCGCCGCCGCCTGACGGACCGCGGCGGTCGGCCGACCGCCGCGCCCCCCAGGGCCGGTGGAGCAGGCCCGGAAGGTCGTCGAAGGAAATGGCCCCCGGGCGCCCCGGCGTCCGGTCGGAGAAGGTGAATCGAGGAAGTGGACATGTCGCAGCGCCAGTCCGGCACGGTGAAGTGGTTCAACGCCGAGAAGGGGTACGGCTTCATCACCCCCGAGAGCGGGCCCGATCTCTTCGTCCACTTCAGGGCGATCCAGGGCGAAGGCTTCAAGAGCCTCGAGGAGGGCCAGCGGGTGACCTTCGTCGCGGTGCAGGGCGAGAAGGGCATGCAGGCCGACGAGGTCGTCGTGGCGGACTGAGCCGACCGCGCACGCGCCGCGGAGGTCCGGGCCGGCCGCGCTCGCGCCCCGGGGCCGCCCTCCGGGGGAGGATGGAGCCATGCCAGAAGGTGACTCCGTCCACCGGGTGGCGGCCCGGCTGCACGAGGCGCTCGCCGACCGGGTGCTGACCACCGCCGACCTGCGGGTCCCCGCGCACGCCACCGCCGACCTCACCGGCCGGCGGGTGCTGGAGGTCGCCGCGCGCGGCAAGCACCTGCTCACCCGGCTCGACGGCGGCCTCACCCTGCACACCCATCTGCGGATGGACGGCCGCTGGGAGGTCTACCGCCCCGGCGAGCGATGGGCCGGCGGGCCGGCCTGGCAGATCCGGGCCGTCCTCGGCACCGAGCACGGCACGGCGGTCGGCTACCGGCTGCCCGTCGTCGAACTGCTGCGCACCGCCGACGAGCAGCGCGTCGTCGGCCACCTCGGCCCCGATCTGCTCGGCCCCGACTGGGATCCGGCCGAGGCCCTCCGCCGGCTCCTCGCCGATCCCGGCCGGCCGCTCGCCGAGGCGCTCCTCGACCAGCGCAACCTGGCCGGCATCGGCAACGTCTACGCCAACGAGCTCTGCTTCCTCGCCGGTCTCACCCCGTGGACGGCGGTCGGCGAACTGCCGCGCCCCGAACGGCTGGTGGAGCGCGCCCGGCAGCTCCTCGACGCCAACCGGCTGCGCCCCGGGCACATCACCACCGGTGACACCCGGCCCGGCCGCCGGCACTGGGTCTACGGCCGGGCCGGGCAGCCGTGCCGGCGCTGCGGCGCCCTGGTCCGGACGGCGACCCTGGGCACCCCGCCGCAGGAGCGGGTGGCGTTCTGGTGCCCGTACTGCCAGCGTGGGCCGGCCCCCGAGGCGGGCCCCGCTAGGGGCGCTCGACCAGGGCCGGGTGGCGCGGGTCGTCGACCCGGACGGTGAGGTCGGCCGCCTCGGTGGGGACGGTCTCGGTCTCGTAGCGGGCGAAGGCGGGCAGCGTCCACCGCTCCCCGGGCGGGGTGCGGCGGGCCAGCGCGGCCGGGGTGAGCGCCAGGTGGACGGTCAGCTCCAGCGGCAGCCACCGGCCGAGCAGGAGCGCGCCGTCCAGCAGCAGCACGCCGCCGGCCGGGAGCGGGGTGTACGGCGCGCGGGTCGCGCGGTCGGTGGCCGGGTCGCGCAGGGACGGCAGGACGAGGCCGGTGCCGCCGGGCTCCAGCGGGTCCAGCACCTCGCGCAGCAGGGCGCCGTCGTCCAGCCAGAGGTCGTGGTAGGCGTCCGGGTCCTGCTTGCCGTACTCCAGCCGGACCGAGGCCGGACGGAGGAAGGCCCCGGCCGACACCCGCAGGGTCGGGCGGCCGCGCACCCGCAGCGGCTCCACCAGCGCGTCCGCGAGCGCGTCCGGCCGGGCGGCCGGCGGGCCGTCCACGGCGACCCGCAGCCACCGCTCGCCGGCCCCGGGCAGGGCGGTGATGCGGTCGGCGAGGCGCTCGGCGAGCCGGTCGGGCGAGATCGGGTGTACCTGCACCCCGCCATCCTGCCCCGGCGCGGAGGGCGGGGCGGGGCCGGGGTCTCAGCTCAGCGGGAGCGCGTGCAGGACGTCGTCGTGGCCGGCGTAGAGGCGGGAGGGGTCGTTGGAGAGCGACCAGACGTCGACGCCGGGGCCGGAGTCCCGGAACGTCCAGCGCTCCTCGCCGGTGGCGGCGTCCAGGGCGCGGACGCCCGCGGCGGCCGGGCCGGGCACGTAGAGGGCCGGTCCGGCGAGCAGCGGGCGGCTGCGGCGGTCCAGCCGGAACGGCAGCCGGTGCTCCCAGAGCCGGGCGCCGGTGGCCACGTCGTGCGCGGTGACCAGGCCGTTGTCGCGGCACAGGTAGAGCCGGGTGCCGTCGCTGACCGGCGGCAGGAGCCGCCACTCGTCGGCCGGTCCCGGGGTGATCGACCAGTGCGGGGTGCCGTCGGCGAGCCGCAGCGCCCGCAGCCCGGCCGGGCCCTCGGCGGCGTAGACGTGCGCCGCGTCGGCGACGGCCCAGGTCTGGCCCACCTCGGCGGGCACCGCCCAGAGCCGCGTGCCGGTGGCGCCGTCCAGCAGGGCCAGGTGGGTGCCGTCGGTCGAGCTGTCGAACACCGGGAGCCGGCCGCCGGCCGAGACGAGCGGGGTGAACGGCCGTTCCCCGCCGAGCGCCGCGCGGCTCCAGAGCACCCGGCGGTCCGGGACGTTCACGGCGAACAGCCGGTCGCCGCCGGTGTACGGCCGGGGCAGGACCTCGCCGTACACGAGGTCGCCGTCGCAGCCGAACAGCGTGATGGTGCCGTTGCCCGACTCCTCCGGCAGCGGCAGGCTCCACTCCGCGGCCGGATCGGTGAGGTGGTGGCTGTCGACGTGGCCGTTCGAGGAGGTGAACACCCGGTCGGTGCCGACGACCACGCGGACGCCCGGCTGCTCCACGTCGTCGGGCCAGCCCTTGTCCGCGGCGAACGTCAGCATCCGCAGCGGCTTGCCGCTGGCCGGATCGAGCACCTGGAGCCCCTCGCGGGAGAGGAAGACCGGAACGCCGGGGCGCCCGATCAGCCGTTCGGGCGTCATCGGCTCCCGGCTCCGGTACGTCCAGAGCGGCTCCGGCCCGGCGAGCCGGGTGGGCAGGGGTCGGGGCGGGGCCGGGGCCGGCCCGTCGCCCGGGCGGGCGAACGCCCAGACCGCGGCGCCCGCCGCCAGCACCCCGGCGCCGGCCAGCAACCGCCGCCGCGTCGGCCGCGGTCCGCCGTCCTGCTCGGCACCGCCGCTCAGCACATCGGCCGGCGCGGCCGACCGGTCGTCCGTCTCGTCCCACTGCCAGGCGCCGCCACCCTGGTCGGACGCCGTCGGTCGGGCACGGTCGGACGGTGCCGGCTGCATGGATGTACTCGCTTCCCCCGGGGCAGCCGATGCGCTGCGCTGTCCGACGGAGGATACCGAAGCCCGTTCGGACGGTTCGCAGGCGGCCGGTCGTGGCGGCCGGGCCTCAGCGGCCATGGTCGGCCAGGTCGGCGAGCACCTGGGCGTGGCAGAGGAGGGGGACGCACCAGCAGCCGAGCCGGCGCCCGCGCAGGGCCGGCACCAGGGCGAGCAGGTCGGGCCGGCCCAGCAGGTGGGCGCGGTAGTCGACCAGCATCCGCTCCCGGGTCAGGGTGGGCCCGGGCCGGTAGGGGCAGTGCAGCGGGGACTCGTCGAGGTGCCAGCCCCCGCGGTGCACGGCGCGGCCGACGTAGACCACATCGGCGTAGGCGGGGTCGTCGCGGTGGCCCTTGAGGTTGACCACGGTGGTGCGGCCCCGGTCGTTCGGCATGGTGACCATGGTGGCGCGGCCGGGCCCGGTCGGCACGCCGGCCCGGCCGGGCTCGCCTTGACAGTCTCTTGACCCGGGCGTAGCAAGGGAAGATGCGCCAGGGTGTGCCGGCGGACCGGCCCGGTCCGCACGTGACCGGCGGTACTCGGGCGGTGCGACCCGACGCGCGCCGTCCCCGGGAGCGCGATGCCGTGGCCGGGGCGGTGCACGAGCGGGACGCGCTGCTCGCGACCGCCGTCCGCAGGGTGCTCGCCGAGACCGACGCGTACGGCGGGATGGTCTACCTGCGGGCCCGGGACCGCCGCTCGCTGGTGCTCTGCACCATCGCGGGCGTGCCGCTGTCGATCATCACGCCGTTCCGGCGGGTCGCGGCGGCCGGGCCGATGCCGGTGGCGGTCAGCTTCCGGTCGGGCCGCACGATCGCGCTCGCCGACACCGAGGACACCATGCGGCGCTTCCCGCAGCTCGCCGTCGGCATGCCGTACGACTTCGCCTCCGCCTGCGTGCCCGTGAAGTCGGGCGAGGAGACGTACGGGGTGATGAGCGTGCTCTGGGCCGCCTCGGACGAGGGGGTGCCGCGCGGCGCGCAGCGGCACCTGCGGGTGGTCGCCGACGGGCTGGCGGCCGAGTTGGCGGTCCTGGACGCGCAGGGGCGCCTGATCGAACCCAACGGCGAGACCGCCGTGGTCGAGCTGGCGGCGGCCTCCCCGCCGACCACCCGGGTCGGCCTGTTCGACTGGAACCTGGCCACCGGGGCGCTCTCCGTCGACGAGCAGTTCTGCGAGATCTTCGGGCTGTCGCCCGCCGAGTTCGACGGCCGGGCCGCCACCCTGACCACCCGGATCGCCCCCGGCGACCTGCCCGAGTTCCGGGCCGCCGCCCGCGCCGCGCTGGACCACGGCCGGGTGCTGGCGGCCCGCGTCCGGGTGCTCGACCACGAGGGCCACCCCTATCCGGTCGAACTCTGGGGCCGCGTCCCCGAGGGCAGCGGGCCGGACGGCCGCGCCCACCTGGTCGGCGCCGTGCTGGACACCCGCACCGGCACCGCCGCCGCGGCCGCCGTCGAGCGGCTGCGCGACGGCGTCTTCTCGCTCGACCCGGACGGCCGCATCACCTACGCCAACCGCAGCGTCGAGCTGCTGCTGCACGCCCGCCGGGAGGACCTGGTCGGCCACCACCCGTGGGACGTGCTGCCCTGGCTCTCCGACCCGGTCTACGAGAACCGCTACCGCGCCGCGATGGTCTCCCAGCAGCCCACTGCCTTCCTCGCCGCCCGCCCGCCGGACGGCTGGCTGGCGTTCTCCCTCTACCCGGACACCCACGGCGTCACCGGCCGGGTGGTGGCCGCCGAGCCGCCCGCCGGCGCGGCCGAGGCACCGGCCGAACCCCCGCCCGGCACCCGGACCAACGTCGGGGCGATGTACCACCTGCTGCAGCTCGCCAGCGCGCTCAGCGAGGCCGTCACCGTCCGGGAGGTCTGCCAGGCCGTCGCCGAGCAGATCCTGCCGGCCTTCGGCGGCCAGGAGCTCGCCATCTACACCGTCCGTGACAAGCGCCTCCACCTGGTCTCCCAGACCGGCTACCCGGACGGCTTCCTGGACCGCTTCGAGGGCACCCCGATCGGCGCCCGCGTGCCCGGCGCCGAGGCGCTCAGCTCCGGTACGCCGATCTTCTTCGAGTCCGTCCACGACCTCGCCGCCGCCTACCCCGGCATCGCCCTGGACGAGATGCGCGCCTGGGCGTTCCTGCCGCTGATCGCCTCCGGCCACCCGGTCGGCAGCTGCATCATCGGCTTCGACGAGTCCCGCGCGTTCACCGTCGAGGAACGCGGGCTGCTCACCGCGCTCGGCGGCTTCATCGCCCAGGCGCTGGAGCGGGCCCGGCTCTACGACGCCGAGTTCGCCCTCGCCCGCGGCCTCCAGCAGGCCCTGCTGCCGCACCGGCTGCCGCACCTGGAGAACGTCCGGATCACCGCCCGGTACCTGCCCGGCACCCAGGGGATGGAGATCGGCGGCGACTGGTACGACGCCATCGTCACCGGCCAGGACCTCAACCTGGTCATCGGCGACGTCGAGGGCCACAGCGTCGGGGCCGCCGCCACCATGGGCCAGCTGCGCAGCGCGGTGCGGGCCTTCGCCGCCAGCGGACACCCGCCGGACGAGGTGCTGACGCGCACCAACCAGCTGCTGCTCGACCTCGACCCCGGGCTGCTCGCCAGCTGCTGCCTGATCCGGCTCACCCCCGCCGACGGCACCGCCCGGATCGCCCGGGCCGGCCACCTCCCGCCGGTGCTGCGCCACCCCGACGGGAGCACCGAGGCGCTCTACGTGGCGGGCGGGCCGCTGCTCGGCGTCGACCACCGGGCCGAGTACCCGGTCAGCGAGTTCCGGATGGCCCCGGGCTCCTTGCTCGCGCTCTACACGGACGGGCTGGTCGAGGACCCGGCGGTGGAGATCGACCAGGGCGTGGACCGGCTGCGGGTCGCCCTCACCGGCGCCGCCGGGGAGCCCGGCGAGGAGGAGGACGGCCTGGAGCGGCTGGCGGAGCGGGTGCTGCACGAGGTCGGCTCCACCCACCGGGTGGACGACGTGGCGCTGATGCTCACCGCCTACGGGTGAGACGCCGCGGGTGCGGCGCCCCCGGCACCGCCGCGGGCGAGGCGCCTTCGCACCCGTGCGCCCGGTGGCGGGGAAGCGACTTTCGTCGGGGCGCGGAGCGACGAACGGCGGCGTCGCCCGGGGCGCCGCTTCGTTAGCCTCGCCGGGTGGACGCGATAGCGAAGGCCTGGTCGAGGGCAGTACGAACGGCGCTGCGAACGGCGCTGCGAACGGCGCTGCCCGGGCCCTGGCGGTTCTGGACGGTGGTGCGGGAGGCCGGTGGCGCGCTGCTGCTGGGCGCGCTGGCGATCCTGATCGACGTGGCCTCCCAGGAGTGCCTCTGGCCGGTCACCGGGCTCGCGACGGCCGTGCTGTTCCTGCTCCGGCGCGGTCTGCCCTCGACCGTGCTGTTGCTCGCCGCCGTCGCCGCCGGGTGGGGCGCCGGGCCGCTGCCGCTGCTGGCCTTCGCGGGCTGGTCGGCCGGCGCCCGGGTGAAGCGGGTCGGCGTGCTGGCCGGCTCGTTCGCCGGCGCCTTCCTGCTGATGACGGTCACCGGCGCGCTGAAGGACGCCGGGTCGGCGCCGGTGAAGCTGATGATCGGGTTCTCGCTGGGCGGCTTCCTGCTGCTCGCCGTGCTGCCCGCGCTCTGGGGCCGCTACCGCGCCCAGCGCCGGGCACTGCTGGACGCGATGCGCGAGCGCAACGAGCAGTTGCTGCGCGAGCGCACCATGGTGGCGCACCAGGCCCGGCTGCGTGAGCGGCACCGGATAGCCCAGGACATGCACGACAGTCTGGGCCACCAGCTCGCCCTGATCTCCGTGCACTCCGGCGCGCTGGAGGTCGACCGCACCCTGACCGGCCGGCAGCGGGAGGCGGTCGGCGTGCTGCGGCTGGCCGCCGTCACCGCGATGCGCGAGCTGCGCGAGGTGGTCGGGGTGCTGCACGACGAGTCGACCGCCGCGGCGCCCGCGCCGGTCGGCGGACCGGCCGGCGGCGGTGCGCGGACCGGTGGCCTGGAGGGCATCGGGAAGCTGGTGGAGTCCTCCCGGGCGGCCGGGACACCGGTCTCCTTCGGGGAGGACGGCGAGCGCCGGCCGCCGGCCGCCAACGTCGGCCACGCCGCGTACCGGATCGTCCAGGAGGCGCTCACCAACGCGCACAAGCACGCCCCCGGCGCGCCCATCACCGTCGCGCTGCGCTACGAGCCGGACGCGCTGGTGGTGGAGGTGGCCAACCCGCCGGCGCCGGTGCCGGTCGGGGTGGCGGCGGGCGCCGGACCGGCGCCGGTCAGCGGCGGCCAGGGGCTGACCGGGCTGCGCGAGCGGGCCCGGCTGGTCGGCGGGATGGTGCACGCCGGGCCGACCGTCGAGGCGGGGTTCCGGATCGCCGCCGTCCTGCCGTACGAGGGGGCCGGCGGCGATCCGGCCGCCCCGGGCGCCGGCGGCGAGGAGGAGTCCTGGGTGCTGGACACGCTGCCGCCGGTCGACGGCGGGCCCGGCGTCCGGCGGCGGCGCAGCCCGGCGATCGGCTGCGCGGTCGGCGGGGTGGTGGTGCTGCTCACCGTGCTGGGGCTGCTGGTGTGGGGTGTGGTGGCCTTCATCGGCGCCGCCAACGACGCGACCGTGGAGCGCTCGCTCTACGACTCGATCCAGGAGGGCACGCCGGAGGCCGAGGTGGTCAGCCGCCTGCCGGTCGGCAACGGGTTCTTCACCAAGGACTACGAGGGCAGCGGCCCGACCCCGCCGGAGGGGTCGTCCTGCCGCTACTTCCTCTCCGGGGACACCACCGGCGCGGGGCGTGAGGACGCCGTGGCCCGGTTCTGCTTCAAGGACGGCGTGCTGGTGGAGAAGCAGCACTACCTGGGGAGGTTCTGAGGCCTCGGGGCCGAGCGGGTGACGGGGCCGGTCCGCGAGGTGTGAGGATGGTGCCGAGCAGTGCCATCCGCACCACCCCGAGGGGATGACCAGCAGTGATCCGAGTCCTCGTCGCCGACGACGAGCCGCTCATCCGCGCCGGGATCAGGATGATCCTGTCCTCCGCCGACGACATCGACGTGGTCGCCGAGGCCGCCGACGGCCGGCAGGCCCTGGACCTCGCGCTGGCCCACCGGGTCGACGTCGTCCTGCTGGACATCCAGATGCCGGTGATGGACGGGCTGACCGCGCTCGGCGAGCTGCGCCGGGTGGTGCCCGGCGCGCGGGCGCTGATCCTCACCACCTTCGGGGAGCGCGACAACGTCCTGCGCGCCGTGGCCGAGGGCGGCGCCGGGTTCCTGCTCAAGGACACCGCGCCCGCCGAGCTGATCCAGGCCGTCCGGGCCGCCGCCACCGGGCACGCCTTCCTCTCGCCCGCCGCCACCCGGCACATCGTCGACTCGCTGGCCGGTGCCCGCAGCGGCCCGGCCGCGGCCCGGGGGACGGCGGCCCGGCAGCGGCTGGAGGTGCTGACCGCGCGCGAGCTGGAGGTGCTGGCGCTGCTGGGGGAGGGCCTGTCCAACGCGGACGCGGGCGCCCGGATCCACATGAGCGAGGCGACGGTGAAGACGTACGTCAGCCGGATCCTGGCCAAGCTGGGCTGCGAGAACCGGGTGCAGGCGGCGCTGCTGGCGCGCGACGCGGGGCTGGGCGGCGGGATCTGACCCGCCCCGGCGCCACCGGCCGGGCAGCTTCGGCCTCGGCCGGTCGGCGGGTGGGTCGGTGGGTGGGGCGGCGGGCGGCTCAGTGGGTGGCTGGGCGGGTGGCTCGGCGGGCGGCTCAGCGGGTGGCGATCCGCAGGGCGAGGCGGGTGTTGGAGTGCGCGACGCCCGCCTCGTGCTTCAGCCGGCGCAGCAGCTGGTCGAGCCCGGCGGCGTCGGCCACCCGGGCGCGCAGCAGGTAGTCGTACTCGCCGGTGACGTGGGCGGTCTCGGTGACGCCGGGCAGCCGCAGGGCCGTGGTCTCGAAGGTGTCGCTGTCCGTCTCCGGCCGCAGCCGGACGTCGACGAAGACGGTCAGGCCCGGGCGGGTGGTGTCGGCGGCCGGGTCGACCAGGGCGGTGAAGCCCCGGATCACGCCGGTCCGGACCAGTCGGCGGACCCGGTCGGCCGTCGCATTGGCGCTCAGGCCCACCCGGGCGCCGAGGTCGCGGTAGGAGATCCGCGCGTCCGCGCGCAGCTCGCCGATGATGTCACTGTCGAGGGCATCCATACCGCGATTGTCGCGGCCGATGCCCGATTCCCGCCGCCGTTGTCGCGGTGGCTGCGCCACGGTGGCCGGTATGACAGAGGTGACAGGGATCGGCACCGCGGCGGCGGCGCTGGCGGGAATCGGCGCGGGGCTGGGCGTGGCGGTGCCGCTGGGGGCGGTCGGGGTGCTGCTGCTGGAGGAGGGGCGGCGCGGGCGCTCGGCCGCGGTGAGTGCGGCGTGCGCGGTGGCGTTCGTGGACGCGGCGTACGCGGCGCTCGCCACGGCGCTCGGCTCCCGATTGGCGTCGACCGGGGGAGGGTGGGAGGCCTGGGCCCGGGCGGGTTCGGCCGTGGTGCTGACGGCGGTGGCGGTCCGCGGGCTGCTCGGACTGCGCCGGCCGCCGGCCACCCCGTCCGGCGCCGCCGTACTGGGCGGTCCGGGCCCGGTGGGCGGTCCGGGCCGGGCCTTTCTGCGGTTCACCGCGCTCACGGCGGTGAACCCGACGACCGCGCTCTACTTCGCCGCGTTGGTCACCGGCGGTGGCGGCCCCCGGAGCGCCCCGGCCGGGGCGGCCTTCGTGGTGGGCGTGCTGGCGGCCTCGCTGCTCTGGCAGCAACTGCTGGCGGCGGTGGGCGTCTCGGTGGGTGCGCGGCTCTCGGCGCGGGCGCGCAGGCTCAGCTACTGCGTCGGCTACGGACTGGTCGTGTGCTACGCAGTGCGCACGGCATGGCCACGCTGAGTGATGGGTGTGGGCGATGCCACGACGGCGCCGCGCGGAACCGGGAACTCCGGTGCCGGCGGTGACGGTCCGTCGGCCGGTCGTCGCGCTCCGTCGATGGTGTGGGCGGCTTCACAGATGGACAGATGTGAGCGAGGGCACGGGAATTGACCATTTGATCTTGAAAATGCGGTCAAACACGTTCATTTCGGGCATGGTTTCATGATCGATACCGCCGGTAACAGTCAACTGACCTGCGGTGTCCAAGAATTGCTTGAAGCCACCCCGGTGGGCCCGTAGCTTCATTGGCGGTGCAACGAGCACCACCCGGGTTCACCCCCGACGCACAGCCCGCCGACTGACCCCCGGCGCGAGGGCCGTGCCCGCTGACGCGACCGGCTCGAACAGGCCGTCGGCGAGCGAGGGTGGCCGGGGCGGCATGCACGTCCGACACGTGCCCCGCCGCCCGTCGAGTGAGGTGAGCGCGACGGCCCTGCCAAGGGCCTGGTTCCGCCTGCCCGCCCGGGGCTTGTCGAGAGGACTTTCATGACGATCCGTAACGAGACCGCCGCTGCCACCACCAACACCACCACCGCCGGGAAGCGCCGCAGCCGTGCCCGTCTGGTGCTGGTCGGCGGGGCCGTCGCGGCCCTCCCGGTGGCCGGCCTCGTCACGGCCACCTCGGCCTCCGCCGCGTCCACCTCGACCTGGGACGCCGTCGCCCAGTGCGAGAGCGGTGGCAACTGGAGCATCAGCACCGGCAACGGCTTCTCCGGCGGACTGCAGTTCACCCCGTCCACCTGGGCCGCGTACGGCGGCACCGCCTTCGCCTCGCAGGCCAACCAGGCGACCAAGGCGCAGCAGATCTCGGTCGCCGAGAAGGTGCTCGCCTCGCAGGGCCCCGGCGCCTGGCCGGTCTGCTCGGCGAAGGCCGGCCTGGCCAAGGGCGGCGCCCCGGCGGCCGTCGACACCTCGGCCCCGGCCGCCCCCAAGGCCGCGACCCCCAAGGCCGCCACCCCGAAGGCGCAGCAGCCGGCCAAGCCCGCGCAGACCCCGCAGGCGAAGCAGGCCCCGAGCAAGCCCGCGCAGGGCGACCCGGCCCAGAAGTCGCAGAAGACCCAGTCCTGGAAGTCCCAGGACACCGCCAAGCCGGCCGCCGCCGACCGGAACACCTCCGGTGGCAGCTACACCGTCAGGAGCGGCGACACCCTGAGCGACATCGCGGCCAAGTACGGCACCGACACCGCGAGCCTGCACGCCAAGAACGTCAAGGCGATCGGCGGCAACCCGGACCTCATCTTCCCGGGCCAGACCCTCAGCGTCTGACGCCTCCCCGCACCGCGCCGAGCGGCCGCCCCGTCCAGGGGCGGCCGCTCCGCGCGTCGGTAGGGTCGGCCCCATGCCTCGACTGATCGGTGACGGCGAGTTGACCAGCTCGGACGTGGTCGCCAACAACACCATGAACCGCGAGCGCGGGCTCGGCGGCGTCAACAGCTACACCCGGGAGCTGGGCTTCGACCCGGCCGGGTGGCTGGGCGGCCGCAGCGGTGCCCCCGGCTGGCTGGACCTGTGCAGCGGGGAGGGGCGGGCGCTCGCCGAGGCGGCCCTCCGGCTGCCCGCCGCGAGCGTCCTGACCGGCGTCGACCTGGTCGGCCCGCTCGCCGCGCGGCCCGCCCTGCCGCCCGGCGCGGCACGGTTGGAGCTGGTGACGGCGGCGGAGGCGGACTGGGTGCCGGAGCGCGCCTACGACCTGATCACCTGTGTGCACGGGCTGCACTACCTCGGTGACCAGCTCGGGGTGATCGCCCGCGCGGCGGGCCGGCTGGTGCCGGACGGCCGGTTCGCGGCGCACTTCGACCCGGATTCGGTGCGCCGGGCGGACGGGTCGAGCGCCGCGCGCCCCGTCCTGGCGGCGTTGCGCGCCGCCGGGTTCGAGTACCGGGCCCGGCGGCACCTGCTGGTGCTGGACGGCGCGCGAGCCCTCCGGCTGCCCTTCGAGTACCTGGGCGCGGATCCGGCGGCGGGCCCGAACTACACCGGCCAGCCGGCGGTGGCCTCGTACTACCGGGCGGCGTCCACGGAGTCGCCGGAGGGTTCCCCCGGGCGATAGTTGAACGTTGAACGCGATGTCCGAATACCGCCGGACTCGCGGGCGGCGCGGGCCGAAGATCGAGTCATGTCCGAGAACGAGTCAAGGAGTTCTGACGAGATGACGATGACCAAGCTTGCGAAGCTCGACGGCAAGGTGGCCCTGGTGACCGGCGGCAGCCGGGGGATCGGCGAGGCGGTGGCCCTGCGGCTGGCCGAGGACGGTGCCGACGTCGTGGTCACCTACCAGGGCAGTGCGGAGCGGGCCGAGGCGGTCGCGGCCAAGATCACCGGGATGGGCCGGCGCGGCTGGGCGGTCCGGGCGGACAGCGCCGACCCGCAGGCCGTCCGGGGCGTGGTCGAGGCCGTGGCCGAACGCTTCGGGCGGCTCGACATCCTGGTCAACAACGCCGGCGTCGGCGTGCTCGGCCCGATCGGCGAGATCGCGCTCGACGACGTGGACCGGGTGCTGGAGGTGAACGTCCGGGCGCCGTTCCTCTACGCCCAGGCGGCCTCCGCCCACCTGACCGAGGGCGGGCGGATCATCACCATCGGCAGCTGCGTCACGAAGCACGTGGCCTTCCCCGGTGCCACGCTCTACGGGGCCAGCAAGGCCGCGATGATCGGTCTCACCAAGGCGCTCTCGCGCGAGTTGGGCCCGCGCGGGATCACCGCCAATGTCATCCACCCCGGGCCGATCGACACCGAGATGAACCCGGCCGACGGTCCGTCGGCGGAGTTCCAGCGGGGCCTGACCGCGCTCGGCAGCTACGGCCGGGTCGAGGACATCGCGGCCACGATCGCGCACCTCGTCGGCGAGGACGGCCGGTACATCACCGGTGCCGAGATCGCGGTGGACGGCGGCCTCGCGGCCTGAGCCGGGCGGCCGCCGGTCGGTCGTCGGTCGACCCGGCGGCCGAACGGCGGCCGAACGGAAGGGCGACGACCGGCCCGGCGCGGTGTTGCGCCGGGCCGGTTGTCAGTCCTCCCGTTTACGATCGGCCGGTCCGATCGCCTGCCCCGAATCGAAGAGGTGTGCCATGACCGCAGCGGATGACCCGATCGACCTGCTCGCCCGGGCCCTGGCGCAGACCGCCGGGCTGATCGACGGGATCGGCGCCGAGCAGGCCACCCACCCGACCACCTGCCGCTCCTGGGACGTCACCCAGCTGGTCAGCCATCTCCTCTTCGACCTGCGGCAGTTCACCGTCCGGGCGAAGGGCGGCAGTCCGGACTGGTCGCAGCCCTTCGACCGGGTCGAGGGCGACTGGCTGCACGCCTTCGAGGCCGGTGCCGAGGAGCTGGTGGCCGCCTGGCGCGAGGCCGGCGACCTCGGCGGCGTCATCGAGGCCCCCGGCGGGGGCGAGCTGCCCGCCCGCTTCCCGGTGGACCAGCAGATCGCCGAGTTCGCCGTGCACGCCTGGGACGTGGCCCGCTCCACCGGCCAGTCCACCGCCGGCCTGGACCACGACGTCGCGAGTGCCTCGCTCGCCTGGGGGCGCGGTGCGCTGCGCCCCGAGTACCGGGGCAGCGAGGAGGAGCACCACGCCTTCGGCCCGGAGGTGGCCGTGGACGAGGACGCGCCCGGCTACGACCGGCTGGTCGCCTTCTTCGGCCGCGACCCGCAGGCGGGGTGAGCCCCGGCCGGGGCCCGGTGGCCCGCAGCGCCCCCCGGCGCTGCCGGCCGGCCCCGGTGCGGCCGGGGCGGCCCCTGCCCGGGCGGGCGGGGCGTCACCGGTCGTGGCTCCAGCGGAACTCGATCTCGGGGTAGCGCGAGGTGGGGCCGTCCAGCAGGGCCGAGGGGCGACCGCGCAGGAACCGGTCGAAGTGGGCGCGGGTGTACGCGCGGGTCAGCTCCGTCGCACGCCCCGGCGCGATGGTGCCGAGGAGTTCGGCGTAGACGTCGGCCGGGAGGTGGGCGGCCAGCTCGCCGGGGCCGGCGGCGTGCGGCAGGTCGGTGAAGCCGAGGTGGCCGGCGCCGCCGAGGCGCAGCTGCCGGCCCCAGCCGCGCTGGTGCTCGCGCCAACGGGCCCAGGTGTCGTGGTCGGCGAGCGAGGTGAGCAGCAGGAACGGGCGGTCCAGGCCGAGTTCGGCCACCGGGGAGCCGAACAGGCCGCCGTCCAGGTCGAGGCCGGCCGCGAAGCGGTCGTCCTGGCGGACGGCCTCGGCGGCGGCCGAGCCGCCCATCGAGTGGCCGAGCACGCCGATCCGGCGGGGGTCGGCGCACGGCACCCCGGGGCGGCGGGAGGCCGGGCCGGTCGTCAGCTCCGTCGCCACGAAGCGCAGGTCGCCCACCCGGGCGGCGATCTCCTTCCGCTCGGCCGCGTCCCAGTCCTCCGGGGCGTCCGACAGCGCGCTGCGGACCAGCCGGCCGTCGGGGAACTCGACGGCGGCCGCGTCGTAGGTGTGGTCGATCGCCGCGACCAGATAGCCGTGGGCGGCCAACTCCTCGGCCAGCGCGGTGCAGTTGCTCCGCCCGCCCTTGCGGCCGTGGCCGAGCAGCAGCAGCGGCAGCGCGCCGGGGGCGGCCGGTGTGCCGGTGCGGGCGGTGGGGCGGAGGGCGCCGATCGTGCCCGGGTTCAACGGCAGGTCGGTCTCGATGACGGCGGCCACCCGGGCCGTGGTGTACGGCGCGCGGGGGTGGCCGGCGGTGCCGAGGGCCGGGTACCAGAGCTGGACCATGAGCTCGCGCGGCCCGGGGGCGGGGGCGAACGGGTCCTGCCGGGTGCGGTCGACCAGGTGCAGCGCGACCGTGCCGACCGGGCGGCGGACGGTCGGCGCCGGGAGGTCGATCGGCCGCGGCCGGCCGGTGGCGGCCCCGGTGGCAGTGGCGGCCCGGTCGGTGGCGATGGCCCCGGTGGCGGTGGCGGCCCGGGCGAGTGTGGAGGGGAGCGCGAGGGCCGCTGCGCCCAGCCCCGCGACTGCCAGCAGGGACCGGCGCCGGGTCATCGTCATCCGCCCCTCGGGTCGCTGCTCCTGACGGCTCTTCACCCTAGGTGGACTGGACCAATCTGGCTAGGGTGTCGGTCGGGGCGCGAGCCCGGGCGCGGCCTCCGGGCCGGAGGCGGTCGCGAAGGCGGCCGTGAACCCGCTCGCGAACCCGGTCGCCGCCCGGGGCCCGGCGGCGATCCGACCGGCGGCGGCCGCCTTCTTGATCGCCTCGCGGATCCGTGGGTAGGTGCCGCAGCGGCAGATGTTCTGGATCTGGTCGATGTCGGCGTCGGTCGGGTCCGGGGTGCGGCGCAGCAGGGCCACCGCCGTCATGATCTGGCCCGGCTGGCAGAAGCCGCACTGGGCGACGTCGCACTCCAGCCAGGCCTCCTGGACGGGGTGCAGGATCTCGCCGTCGGCGAGGCCCTCGATGGTGGTGACCGCGCGGCCGGCGCAGTCCTTGACCGCCGCCGTGCACGGCTGGAACTCCTCGCCGTCCAGGTGGCTGGTGCAGGCGCGACAGACACCGACCCCGCAGCCGTACTTGGGGCCGGTGACGCCGAGCTTGTCGCGCAGCACCCAGAGCAGCGGCATGTCGTCCGGCGCCTCGACGGTGACCGGCTGCCCGTTGAGGACGAAGGTGTGGCTGGTCATGGGGAGTTGAGCCCTTCGAGGAGATCGGGGGAGAGCGGGGAGCGCGGGCGGGCCGGGCGGACCGGAGCGGGCGGGGGAGCGGGCGGGCTCAGAAGTCGATGGGGAAGGAGCGCGGGGCGGTGCCGGTCGCGCGGGCATAGGCGTTGGCCACCGCGGCCGAGGCCGCCGGGACGCCCAACTCGCCCGCGCCGCCCGGCGGTCCGCTCGGCGGCAGCAGATGGATCTCGACCGAGGGCGGGGTGTGCCGCTGCCGGGCGTAGCGGAAGTCGGCGAAGCTGCCCTCGCGGACGGCGCCGTGGTCGATGTGGTTGCCGGCCTGGAGGATCACCGAGATGCCGTCGATCAGCGCGCCGGTCAACTGCGCCTCCAGTCCACTGGGGTTGATCACCCGGCCGAGGTCGGCGGCGATCACCGCCCGGGTGACCCGCGGCAGGCGGGGGTCGGTGGCGTCGAGTTCGACCAGGTAGGCGACGCGTCCACCGTTCTCGTCGTGGTAGCCGATGCCCTGGGCCTGGCCGGCGGGCATCGGGCGGCCCCAGCGGCCCGCCTGGGCGACCTTGTCGAGGACGGCCCGGCCCCCGGCGTCGCGCAGCCTGGCCCGGCGGAAGGCGACCGGGTCCTGGCCGAGCCGCCGGGCCAGTTCGTCCATCATGATCTCGTCGGCGGCCCGGACGGTGCCCGAGTAGACCGAGCGCCAGCTGCCGGTGGGCATCTCCAGCGGCACCTCGGAGAGCAGCTGGGTCGGGATGCCGACGTTGTACGGGTTCTTCTCGCTGAGCAGGAAGAAGGCCTGGGCGAGGCTGATCCCGGCCACCGAGAGGCTGAACCCGGCGGCGGTGAGCGCCTCGCCGAGGCCGTGCCGGAAGTCGGTCTGCACGGTGGCGACCCGGTGCTCGTAGCTGAGCACCTGGCCCAGGCCGTAGGTGGCGCGGACCCGGTGGTGGCTGGCGGGGCGCATCCGGCCGTGGCGCATGTCGTCGTTGCGGGTCCACATCAGCTTGACCGGGCGGCCCGCCGCCCGGGAGATCCGGGCCGCCTCCAGCGCGGCGTCGAAGAACAGCCGCCGGCCGAACGAGCCGCCGCCGCGCACCACGTGGACGGTGACGGCGTCCTGCGGCAGGCCGAGCTCGGCGGCGATGGTCTGCTGGGCGATGATCGGGGTCTGCGAGGCGAACCAGAGCTCGGCGCGGTTGGGGCGCACGTCGGCGACGGCCGTCAGCACCTCCATCGGCGCGTGGTTCACGAAGGCGAAGTCGAACTCGCCGTCCACATACTGGGTGAGCAGCGGCGGGACGAGGAACTGGGCGTGGGCGGCGCGCAGCCGGGCCCGGATGTCGGCGTCGGAGAGCCCCGCGACCGGCCCGGGGTTCCAGGAGGTGCGGAGCGCGTCGCGGGCCTTGAGCGCCTGGTCGAAGGTTTCTGCCAGCACCGCCACGCCGCTGGGGATCTGCACCACGCCGAGGACGCCGGGCATCGTGCGGGCGGCCGAGGCGTCCAGCGACTTGAGGGTGCCGTTGAGGGTGGTGGGGCGGGCGACCACGGTGGGCACGGCACCGGGGACGGCGAGGTCGCCGGCGTACTCGGCCCGGCCGGTGACGATGTCACGGGCGTCGATCCGCCCGGTCCGCCGGCCCACCAGGCGCTGCTGGTCCGGGGATTTGGGGGTGGCGGGCACCGCCGGGACGGCGACGGCGGCCGCCGCGGCGGCGAGTTCGCCGTAACCGGCCCGGCGGCCGTCGGGGGCGAGGACGGCGGAGTCGGCGGTGCGCAGGGTGTCGGCCGGCAGCGACCAGCGGCGGGCGGCGGCGGTGACCAGCCGGGCCCGGGCGGCGGCGGCCGCCGCCCGGACCGGGTCGTACAGCGAGCGGACCGAGTTGGAGGCGCCGGTGAGCTGGTTGAACAGCAGGTCGGGGCGGCCGTCGGAGAGCGGCACGTCGACGTCGCCGAGCCGGGCGTCGAGCTCCTCGGCGACGAGCATCGCGATGGTGGTGGTGAGGCCCTGGCCGACCTCCAGCCGGGGGAGGTGGAGCGCGGCGCGGCCGTCGGCGGTGATCTCCAGCACCAGCAGGTGGGCGGTGGGCAGACCGGCCACGATCAGCGCGTCGCCGAGGTCCAGGATGTCGGGGATGCCGGGCAGGCCGAGCAACTGCGGCGCGGTGGCGGCGCGTTCGGCGGCCGCCGCGTGGGCGGTGGCGGGTGCGGCGGCGTCCAGGCCGGCCCGCGCGGCGATGGTGAGGGTGGGGGCGGCGAGCAGGTAGGTGAGGAAGCGACGGCGGCCGGTGGGCGCGGTGGCACGGTCGGCGGCGGTCGGGGCGGCGGTGTCCCGGATGCGGTCCGAGGGTGCGACGGAGGTGCTGATGGCAGGAGCCCTTCGAGCCGGGGTCGGCTCCGGCCGGGTGGGCCTCGGCGGCCCCGGCCCCGGTGCCGGATCACGAACGCGGTCGAGCATAGGAGCGGGTTACTGGCCGGTCAACACGGGCACTTCGGGCCGGAACGGGCATCTGTGGGGATGTCGGATGGGGCGGGTACGGACGGCGCCGGGCAGTGCGGCGGCCGTCGCGGTACCGCCGGGCGGGTGAAGGTCGGTCCGTGCTCGCACGGAGGTTCACCGCTCGGGTGCGGGTGCGGGCCGGGGTGTCCGGGAGGCGGCGGGCGGGGGTGGGCGGCGGGCCCGGGGAGCCGGTGCGGGTGCGCGGTCGGAGCGGACCGGTCCGGGTGGACGGGTCCGCTCCGACCGCGCGCGGGCGTCAGCTCCCGCCGGGTTCCGGGAACCCGAACTGCGCGATCAGCTCGGCGGTGTCGAGCAGTTGGACCCCCAGCCCGGCGACCTCCGCGAGCCCCTGCTCGCTGGTGCGCGAGATCGCGTCGGGCACGGCCACCACCCGGTAGTCCCGCTCGCTGGCCTGGATCAGGCTGGCCCGCGGGCAGTTCGGGAAGTTGCAGCCGACCAGGACCACGGTGTCCACGCCGTGCCGCTCCAGCAGCTCCTGCAGCGGCGTCCGGTAGAACGCGCCCCAGCGCGGTTTGAAGATCGCGTACTCCTTCGGCCCCAACTCCTGGGCCTTCCCGGCCAGCAGGAGCTCGGGGTCGAGCGGGGGCGCGCCGGGCGGGGCGAGCGCCGGGGCGAGCCCGCTCCCCTCGGAACCGGGGGAGACCAGCTCGGTGCCCGAGGCCAGCAGCGTACGGCGGACCAGGTCGGCGTTGCCGCCGCCCGGCTCGTACAGCCGGACGATGTGGACGACCGGGCGGCCGGCGGCGCGGAAGGCCTCGACCGTCCGGCGCACCTGCGGCAGGACCTCGGTCGTCCCGGGGATGCCGTAGGGGCTGTCGGAGAGGAAGTCCCGCTGCAGGTCGATGGTGACCAGGGCGGAGGACTCCGGGTGCGGTGCGAGGTGCGGGTCGGCCGTGGTCATGCCGCCTCGATGAGGTCGGCGAGGAAGCGCTGCTCGATCCGCTCGACCGTGCGGAAGTCGTCGACGCTGACCTCCTGGAGGTCGATGGTGCGGCCGGAGATGCTCTCCAGCAGGTAGATGAACTCCAGGAAGTCCAGGGAGTCGATGAGGCGGCCCTCGATCAGGTCCTCCTCGCGGTCGATCTCCCGGTCCAGCTCCGGGTTCTTGGCGTTGATCCACTCGATGATCTGCTGCATGACTGCTCCTGGGAGGTTCGAAGGGGTCCGACGGCGGTGGCGCTGTCCGGGCCGGCTCAGCCCGCGGTGCCCGTGCTGTCCGTGCTGCCGGCAGCACCGGCGGTGCGGCCCACCAGCAGGCGGGCCGACTGCTCGGCGGTGGGCAGCACCTCGATGTCCGACAGGCCGGCCGCCGTCATCAGTTCGGCCATCTCGTCGGTGGTGTAGCTGCGACCGCCGCTCCAGAGGGCGAGGGCGGAGAGGTTGTGCAGGGTGGTGAAGACCGGCGCGGTGCGGGACTCCTCCAGGAAGTGGCCGTGCACCAGCACCCGGCCGCCGGGGCGCAGCGCCGCCGCCGAACGCCCCAGAATGGACAGGCAGTTCTCCGGGCTCTCCTGGTGCAGCACGTTGGAGAGCAGGACGACGTCCGCGTCGGTGCCGAAGGCGTCCTGGTAGTAGTCGCCGGTCCGGGCGGTGATCCGGTCGGCCAGGCCGGCCTCCCCGATCACCTTGCCGGCCAGCTCGACCACCGGCGCGAGGTCGACCACCTCGGCCCGCAGCCCCTCCCAGACCCGGCAGAACGCGATGCTGTAGCTGCCCGCGCCGCCGCCGACGTCGATCAGCCGGCGGGCGCCCTCGGCGGGCAGCGCCCGGGCGACCGCCTCGGCGGTACGGGAGTTGTACTCGTGCATGCCGAGGATGAAGTCCTCGACGTACGCGGGGTCGTCGGTCAGCCGCTCGCTGCGGTCCTCGACCGCGTGGCCCTGCTCCAGGGCCTGGCCGAGCCGGCCCCAGGGCTGGTACCAGCGGCCCATCACCCGCACCCAGCGCACCAGCGACTCCGGTGAGCCGGTGGTCAGCAGGCGCTCGGCGGTCCGGCTGTTGGCGTACCCGCCGTCGGCGTCACGGACCAGCAGGCGCAGGGCGGTTGCGGCGTCGAGCAGCCGCAGCGCGGAGTCCGCGGGGACGGCGCAGCGCTCGGCGACCTCCTCGACGCCCAGCGGGCCGTCGGCGAGCGCGTCGAACACCGAGAGCTCGACCGCGGCGATCAGTACCTGGGAGTGCCAGTAGCCGAACGCCAGCTGGCTGACCTGGGTCAGTCCGAGGTCCAGGGCCATGAGGTCACGTCCTTTCAGAAGGGGGTACGGAGCCGGCGAGGGCGGCCCGGAACGCGTCGCGGAAGCGGGCGACCACCCGGGCGGCGGGCTCGACGGCCGCCACCCGGCCGGTGCCCAGGCCGGCGTAGCGGGCCATGGCGTCGATCTGCCCCTCGGCCTCGACGGTGGGGGCGGCCGCGGAGCCGCGCGGCACCGGCCGGCGCACCCCCATGACGGTGGTCCAGGCGATCAGGGTGGCCGGCGGCGGCTCGGGCGGGTCGGTGACCGGCCCGCGCAGCACCCGGTGCGGACGGCCGGGCCAGCCGATCGAGAAGCGGTCGGTGATCAGGGTGTCCGCGCCGGTGGCCGCGACGACGGCCTGCTTGTAGTCGTCGTGGGCGGCGGACTCCGTGGTGGTCACGAAGACCGTGCCGCAGAGCGCCCCGCTCGCCCCGGCCCGCAGCGCGGCCACCAGGTCGGCGCCGTCGGCGACGGCACCGGACACCAGCGCGGGCGGCTCCTGGTCGTAGGCGGCGAGCAGCTCGCCCAGCGGCCGGGTGCCGAGGTGGTGGCCGCCGGCCTCGGTGCCCTGCAGCACGACGGCGTGGGCGCCCAGATCCGCGGCGGCGGCCGCGTCCTCGGGCGTGCCGACCTGGACGAGCAGCCGGTGCCCGGCGTCGAGCACCCGGCGGGCCTCGGCCTCGGGCGGCAGGCCGTAGCTGTTGAGGACGAGCTGCCGGTCGGCCGCCTCGATCAGCGCACCGATCTGCTCCGGCAGCAGCCGGCCCGAGACCTCGGGGATCAGATTGACGCCGAAGGTGTGCGCCGTCCGGCGGGCGGTGTCGCCGATCAGCTCGACGGCCAGCGCCCGGTCGCCCTTGTAGAGCGCGACCGTCCCCAGCGCGCCCGCCTCGCTGACGGCGGCGGCCAGCGCCGGGCCGGCGATGCCGCCCATGCCGGCCTGCACCAGGGGGAACTCCACGCCCAGCGCGGCGGCCCCGCGCTCGGCCGCGGCGAGCACCCGGGACCGCTCCCCGGTGTCAGCCGCGGACATCGCGCACCCGGGCCAGGGCCTTCTCGGCGCTGCCGTGGGCGAGCAGCAGGGCGTGCACCCAGCGCTCGACGCCGAACGCGGTGCAGCTGCTGTGCGCGGTCCGTCCGCCCGAGGTGATGCCGAGCCGCTCGCCGAAGAAGTTGCGGTGGCGGTTGACCGAGGCGATCGCGGTGCCGTCGGTGGCGACGAACTCGTACTTCACCGGGTCCAGGGCCATCAGCTTCGCCCGGGAGCCCGTCCGGTCGTAGAACGGGTCGTTGGCGGGCTGGTAGGACAGCTCGACGCCGAGGCGCTCGGCCAGCTCCTCGACGAAGACCCGGGAGGTGGCGAGGTGGTCGCGGGCGCCGTCGGCCGAGCCGAAGTAGACCACCTCGCGCATGTGGAAGCCCCAGAGCCGGCGCAGGCCGTCGTAGTGGTCCTCGTTGCGGAAGCAGCGGCCGACGGCGGTCAGCCGCAGGTCCTCGCCGACCTCCTGGCCCTCCAGCGACAGCAGCACGCCGTAGCAGGTGGCCGAGGGCAGCACGTAGCCGGTGGGCTCGACGGGCTGCCGGCCGGCCTCCGCACCGGCCGCCAGCTCGTCGACGGCCTGCTCGGACAGGCGGGCCGCGAGCACCCCGAGGTGGGGGAAGTTGCGGAAGTAGTCGAGCTTGGCCAGGCCCTCGACGGGCAGCAGCGGCGGGCCCACCACGGCGGGCGCGGCGACCTGGTCGGCCAGGCCGGTGAAGAGCGCGTCGAGCTCCAGCAGCAGGGCGGCCCGGTCGGGGTCGAGGGCGACCAGGCCGGGGCCGGGGTCGCGCAGCCGGACGGCGGTCGGGGCGGGCTCTACGGTCGATGTCATGGGGCGGGACCTCGTTCTCGTGGTTGCTCGTGGGGTGTTCGTGTGGAGCGTGCGCTTCGGTGCGGTCGGCGGTCGGCGGTCGGCGGTCGGCGGTCGCGGGGCGCCGGGGGCTCAGGCGGCCTTCGGGGCGAGCACGCCGATCCGGCGGTAGAAGGCGGTGGTGCGGCTGACGATGGCGTCGTGGACGGGCCCCCGGGCCGGGTCGGCGAGCAGCCGGGTGCGGAACGCGAACGGCTCGGGGATCCCGGCGTCCCGGTAGACGTCCACGCTGTACAGCTGCTGGATCGAGGCGTTGATGTACTTCTCGATGTACTGCCGGGCGGCGGTGAGCTCCTGCTCGTCGCCGGCCTCGCGCAGCCGGTCCCAGAGCGCGCGCACCAGTTGGGCGCCGAACGCGATGTGCCGGGACTCGTCCTGGTGGTGGACCCGGTTGATCGCCCGGATCGTCTCCGGCAGCGCGGTGTCGGCGGCCATCTTGCTGTTGAAGTGGTCCACGATCTGCTCGAAGATCAGGATCCGGCTGAAGACGATGAAGTTGTCGAACAGCGCGGAGTGCTTCTGGTCCCCGAAGCTCATCGCCCGGTTGGGGTAGAGCTTGCCGCCGTAGCGGAGGCAGAACTCGGCGAAGAACCACATGTGCTCGTTCTCCTCCCCCAGGAAGTGGTGGAAGAACGGCGTGGGGATCTCGTAGCCGGGGGCGTGGATGCGCGCCACGACCTCCTGCATCAGCTCGCGGATGCCGTGCACGTTCAGGCTGTAGAAGTTGACGCTCTCCCACTTGGCGAGCGCCAGGTACTGCTCGCGGGTGAGCTCGGCGGCCGCGTCGGTGCCGTGGACCGTCATCAGGTCCTCGCTCATCCACAGGGCGCCCTCGGGGATGCCCTCCGGCCAGTCGAAGGTCTGGTACGGGTTGTAGTACTCGTTCTCGGCGGCGGTGGTCAGTCGCTCGACGGCGGCGCTGACCTCCTCGTCCCAGATGGCGGGTGCGGTGCTGCTCATGGGTGCTGCTCCTGTGCGGTGGAGGGGCTTCGGACGGGTTGCGGACGTGCTTGCGGTAAGGAGTGGGGAGGGGGAGGTCAGGACCCGGCGACGGGGAGGGTGTCCAGGGCCGGCAGGCCGGCCGCGCTCTCCACGAGCAGTCGCTCGAAGGCGCGCAGCAGTCGCTCGATCTCCGGGCGGGGGATCAGCGCGGTGTCGGCCATCAGGTAGAGCAGGCAGGTGTCGGGTTCGTACGTGGTGTGCACGAAGAAGTCGGCGTCCTGGCGCTCCCAGGTGCCGATCAGCGAGACCTCGGTCTTCCCGGTCAGCGCCCGCAGCTGCTGCGCGGAGCCGTCGGTGACCGGCAGCTGCTCCCAACGGTCGTGCAGGCGGACGTCGTTGAAGAAGGAGGAGAGCCGCAGGGCCCCGCCGCCGGCCTCCCGGGCCGCGTCGATCACCCCGTCGACCACCAGCGGGTCGTACTGGCCGAAGCGGTAGGCGTTCATCGCGGCCAGGAAGGTGGCGCGGATGACCTCCTCGAAGGTCGGCCTGGCCACGTCCAGCGAGAACAGCGCATTGGCGGTCATCGCGGCCACCAGCCGGCGGCTGCGCTCGTCGTGCCGGTTGACGGCGATCAACTGCAGGACGGCGGTGCTGTTCCCGGTGTAGGTGCCCAGCAGTGCGGCGGTCCCGGCGAGCAGGACGGTACCGGTGCTGACCCCGCAGCGGTCGGCGAGCGCGCTGGCGGCCACGGCGGTGGCGGGCGAGTTCATGCAGAGCCGGACGAAGCGGTCGGCCCCGCCCGCGCCCTCTCCCTCGGCGCCCTCTCCCTCGGCGCCCTCTCCCTCGGTGGGCCGGACCGGTGCGGGCGGGAACATCGTGGGCGGCACGCTGGCCAGGCTCCGGCGCCAGTACTCCACCGACGCCGCGCCGCGGGCGGCGCCCGGGCCCTCGGTCTCGAACCGCGCCTGGTCCAGCGGCTGCCAGGCCGGCGGCTCCGGCTCCTGGCCGGCCAGCAGGTCGCGCAGGTCCTGCTCGACCTGCTGCACGCCCCAGAAGTCGACGCCCAGGTGCGAGAAGACCAGCGCGACCTGGGCCGGCTCGCCCCGCTCCAGCACCAGGGCGCAGCGGAAGGGCCACTCCTCGCGGTGCCGGAAGGGCTCGGCCGCCAGGGCCCGGGACACCTCGTCGGCGAGCGTCGCGCCCTGACCCGGCGGGGCCTCGTGGACGGGCACGGCCAGCTCGCCGGAGGCCGACACGTACTGCACCGGCCCGTCCTCGGTCTGCTCGAAGCGGGTGCGCAGCGCCTCGTGGCGGGAGAGCAGTCGGCCCAGTGCCGCTTCGGCCTGATCGACCGTCAGGCCCGTTGGTGCGGACACGACCCGGGGGATGTTGTAGTAGTGGGCGCCCTCGTCGAGCCACTGGATGGACTTCCAGATGGCGCGCTGACCCCAGGTCATCGGGGCGCTCTCGGTCCGGTCCCCGTGGAACCGGAGGGAGCCGACACGACGGTGTTCCATGCCTATGCCTCTCGGGGCTGCGCTGCGTCAGGCGGCGCGGTCGGTTGACGGCGTGGTGCGGGTGGGGCTGCCGCGTCTCGCCCGGGCGCCACGGCAGTGGGGCGCCTCGGGGGGCGGTGCATCGGAGTGCGGCGAATCGGGGGTGCGGTGCGTCGGGGAGCCGTGCACCGCCCGGGGATGTGCGGGCAGGCCCCGGCGGTCGCTGCGCGCGGCCGGTTCGGCGGAGCGCGAAGCGGGGCTGTGCGGCGGTGGGACGCTGCGGTGCTGGTGCGCCGTGGTGCTGGTGCGCTGCGGTGCTGGTGCGCTGCGGCGATGGGAGGCCGCGGTGACGGGACGCTGCGGAGGTGGGGCTGGCTTGTCGGGCCTGGCCCTCGGTCCGGCTTCCAGAGGTGCGGGGCCACCGATCGGGCGGCGGCCCACGTCGACCCCGGTCCGAGGTGAAGGACGGAAACACCGACCTGCCGGCCGGTTTGATCCATTCCGCTTCGGACCCTAGCGACCCCCGCTTCCGGTTGTCCAGCACCTTCTGGCGGCCCGGCCGTCGGTCGCCCGGCCGGGCCGGGACCACCGCGACCGTCCGGAGCCGGGAGTTCCACGAATTCCTTGACGTGACCACTGGTCTAGTCCAAGCTGATCGCGGCGCACGATCATGAGCAGCAGCGGAACAAAATCGGAAATCACCCACAGCCGCCCCTTCCGCCGACCGCCCGGGTACCCCGTGGCTCCTGCTCGCGCCGAACCGCACAGCCGCCGGTCCTGCTTCGGGGTGTCTTCCAGCACCGGTACGAACGACCGCGGTCGACGACGCGTCACGCGTCCGCTCCCTCGCCGGCTCGGCAGTCCGCCGGCTCCGTCCGTCCGCCCGGTTCACGTCTCCCAGTCACCAGCTCGTCGGTCCATCGGCCCGCCGGCTTCGTCAGCACATTTGTCCACGGGGGTTTTCAAGGTGCCGTCTTCCGTTCCGTCTGCCGACGCCGGATGGCTCGGCAGCCGCATCAGGCGCTGGCGCGCCGTTGTCGAGCTGCTGCGCCACGCCGGTGCGGGCCTGCTCGTGCCGGCCGTGCTGGTCCACCTCGTGGTAGGACTGCTGCCGATCGCGTTCATCGCCTGGACCAGCCGGGTCATCGCGGAGATCCCGGCCGCCGCGGCGGCCGGGGGCACCAGCGGAGCGGCCTGGGAGAAGGTCGCGGCGGCCCTCGGCATCGCCGTCGGGGCGTTCGTGCTGCAGCAGTTGCTGACCCCGTTCCAGACCGTGATCAGCGAGGTGGTCACCCGCAGGGTCGACGGCGCCTGCATCGGCCGGCTGATGGACGGCGCGCTGAACTCCCTGCCCGCGGCGGAGTTGGAGCGGCAGGACGTGCTCGACCTGCTCTCGGACGCCCGCAGCGCCTTCGACCGGGCCCGGCCCACCCCGGGCGACGCCGCCGCCGGGGCCCTGGCGCTGGTCGCCCGCTACGCCCAACTGGCGGGCGCCGCCGTGATGGTGGCGGTCACGCTCGGCGTCGTCCCCGGGGTCATGGTGGCCCTCACCGCCCTGGTCATCCGCTTCGGCCAGCGCGGCTCGCTCGGGCGCTTCGCGGACCTGCTCGGCTCGCTGGCCGGCCCGCGCCGCCGGGTCGGCTACCTGCGGCGCGCCGCCGGCGGGCCCGAACTCGCCAAGGAGACGCGGATGCTGGGGCTGCTGCCCTGGCTGCTCGGCCGCCACGAGCGGGAGGCCCGCGACTACCTGGAGCCGCTCTGGACGGGGCGCCGCCGGCTGCTCTTCTGGCCCTTCGTCGGCCTCGCGGTCGTCGGTCTGCTCGGCGGCGGCACCGCGCTCGTCGTCCTGGCCCGCAGCGGAGCGGACGGCACGCTGTCACTGCTCCAGCTCTCGGTGGCCCTCCAGGCCGTGCTGATCCCGATGCGCTTCGGGGTCTACTTCCCGGAGAGCGACGTCCAGACCCAGTACGGGCTGGCGGCCTACGACTCGCTGGTCCGCTTCGAGGCCCTCGCGAAGGAGCGCGCGCCGCGCACCGCCGTCGCCGCGCCGCCCGCGGCCGGGGCCCGGCCCGCCCCGGAGGGCACGCCGGCCGTCGACGGTCCGATCCGGTTCGAGGGCGTCGCCTTCCGCTACCAGGAGGACGGCCCCGACGTGCTGCGCGGGCTGGAGCTGGAGCTGCCGCCCGGCCGGTCCACCGCGATCGTCGGTCTCAACGGCTCCGGAAAGACCACCCTGGTGAAGCTGCTGGCGGGCCTCCACGAGCCGACCGAGGGCCGGATCACCGCCGGTGGCACCGACCTCGCCGGGCTGCCCGCCGAGGACTGGCAGCGCCGGATCGCCGTCATCTTCCAGGACTTCACGCGCTACCAGCTCACCGCCGCCGAGAACATCGGCATGGGCCGGCCGGAGCTGCTCGGCAACCGCGGGGCGCTGCTCGCCGCCGCCGAACGGGCCGGCGCCGCCGAGATCGTCGAGCGGCTCCCGAAGGGCCTGGACACCGTGCTGTCCACCCAGTACGAGGGCGGCAGCGACCTCTCCGGCGGGCAGTGGCAGCGCATCGCCCTGTCCCGCGCGCTGCTCGCGGTGGACGCAGGGGCCTCGCTGCTGATCCTCGACGAGCCCACCGCGCAACTCGACGTGCGGGCCGAAGCGGCCTTCTTCGACCGCTTCCTGGAGATGACCGAGGGCATCACCAGCGTCATCATCGCGCACCGCTTCTCCAGCGTGCGCCGCGCGGACCGGATCGTCGTGCTGGCCGACGGCGGCGTGGTGGAGAGCGGCACCCACGAGCAGCTGATGGAGCTCGACGGCCGCTACGCCGAGCTGTTCAGGGTCCAGGCGGAGCGGTTCGCGCGTGACGAGGGCGCCGACGGCGGCCCGGGGAACGGAACCGACGAGGCCGCCGGCGACGATCAGGCCGAAGGACAGGAAGAGGACCGCGACATGCGCCCGGTGGGTGCCCGATGACCACACTGTTCCACGCCGTGCGCCGGCTGCTGCGGCTCGCCGTGCACTGCGACGCCCGCCGGCTGACCCGTGCCGTCCTGCTGATGACCGTCGGCTACCTGGCCACGCCGCTGATCGCGGTGAGCCTCAAGGAGCTGACCACGGCCGCCATCGACGGCACCGGCTCGGCCGCCACCTGGCTGGCGCTGACCACGGCCCTGCTGCTGGTCGTCGAGCTGACGATGAATCACTTCGCCCACCTCTCCTACTTCGAGCTGGGCGAGCTGGAGGAGCTCAGCCTGCAGGCCGAGGTGATCTCGATCGCCCACGGCGACCACGGCCTGGAGAAGCTGGACCGCGCCGACGTCGCCGACACCCTGACGCTGATCCGCGAGGAGCTGCCGCGCACCCGGGCCGCGCTCGAAGCCGTCCTCCAACTCGGCGGCCTGGGGCTTCAGATGGCCGTCACCGGGGTGCTGCTCGGCCTCCTCGACCCGTGGCTGCTGCTGCTCCCGCTGTTCGCCGTGGTGCCCGTCCTGGCCGGCAACCGGGCCCAACTCCTGGTCGACCGCGGCAAGGAGGCCACCGCGCCCGAGAACCGGCTCGGCCGGCACCTGCTCGAACTCGCCACCACCCACGCCTCCGTCAAGGAGGTGCGGCTGTCCGGCGCCGCCTCGGTGCTCATCGAGCGCCACGGCCGCGACTGGCGGCGGGCCACCGGCACCCTGGCCCGCGCCCATGCGCAGGCCGGACTGCTGCGCGCGGCGGGCCAGTTGGCCTTCGCCGCCGCGTACGGCGGAGCGATCTACCTGGTCGCCCGGCAGACCGTGAACGCCGGGGCCGGTGCCGGGATCGGCGACGTCATCCTGGTCATCACGCTCGCGGCGCAGGTGAGCCTGCAGGTCTCCAGCGCGCTCACGCTGCTCTCGGTGCTGCAGGGCGCCGGCCGCACCCTGCAGCGGCTGGACGGTCTGCGCGACCCGCGCCCGGAGGCCGCGGCGGCCGGCGTCGTCCCCGGGGCCATGACGGCCGGCATCCGGCTGGAGGGCGTCACCTTCCGGTACCCCGGCCAGGAGCGGCCCGTCCTGGACGACGTCACGCTCGACATCCCGGCGGGCGCCGCGCTCGCCGTCGTCGGCGAGAACGGCGCCGGCAAGAGCACCCTGGTCAAGCTGCTGTGCGGGCTCTACCGGCCCACCGCCGGCCGGATCCTGGTCGACGGCGTGGACCTGGAGGAGTGCGACCCGCAGCTCTGGCAGCGCCGGGTGGCCACCCTGTTCCAGGACTTCGCCCGGCTGGAGCTGCGGCTGCGCGACAACGTGGGCATCGGGGACCTGGAGCGGCTGGACGACGACGCGGCGCTCGCCCGGGTGCTGGAGGCGGCCGACTGCGGCCCGGCGCTGGCCCGCGTCGACGGCGACCTCGACGGGCTGCTGGGCCGTGGCTACGGCGACGGGGCCGAACTGTCCGGCGGCCAGTGGCAGAAGCTCGGGCTGGCCCGGGCCCTGCTGCGCCGCCGCCCGCTGCTGGTCGCCCTCGACGAACCGGCCTCGGCGCTGGACGCCACCGCCGAGCACGCCCTGTTCGAGCGCTTCGCCGAGCTCGCGGCCCAGGCCCGGGCCGACACCGGTGCGATCACCCTGCTGGTGTCGCACCGCTTCTCCACGGTGCGGATGGCGGACCTGATCGTGGTGCTGGAGGGCGGCCGGGTGTCGCAGGTCGGCAGCCATGCCGAACTCGCCGCCGCGGAGGGCCTGTACGCCGAGCTCTACCGCCTGCAGGCCCGCGTCTACCGGTGAGCACCCGGGCGCGGGACCGGCCCCGGGGCCGGTCCCGCACCCTCCGGACCGGGGTCGCCCCGGGCCCTCCCGGGGCGGAAGTGGCCCACTCCGGTGGTGCGTCACTGGCCCTGTCGGTCGGCACACTTGCTCCCTAGCATGGATCCTGTCAGTGCGAACGAGCGGCCGAAGGCCGCCCGACCCGGGAGAGCTGTGTCGATGCGATCCATCCCGCCGGCCGGGGCCCGACGGACCCTCGCCACCGCCCAGTTGATCAGCTCGATCGGCGACGGCGCGTACTTCACCTGCTCGGCGCTGTACTTCACCCGCGTCGTCGGACTCTCTCCCGCCCGCCTCGGTCTGGGCCTCGCCGTGGCCTGGGCGGTGGGGTCGCTGGCGGGCGTCCCGCTCGGCCACCTCGCCGACCGGCGCGGCCCCCGGGGCACTGCGGTGCTGCTGGCGTTCGCCACCGGTGCGGCCGTCGCCTCCTTCCTGTTCGTCCACTCCTTCGTGGCGTTCCTGTTCGCGGCCTCGCTGTACGCCACCGCGCAGTCCGGGCTCACCGCCGCGCGCCAGGCGCTGGTCGGCGGCCTCGTCGCGCGGGCGGAGCGCACGGGGCTGCTCGCCCGGCTGCAGTCGACGCTCAACGCGGGCCTGGCGCTCGGTGCGGCCCTCGGCGGCGTCGTCCTGACGGTCGGCACGAAGCCGGCCTTCCTCGCCGCCTTCCTGGTCACCGCGCTGGGCTTCGTGGCCGCCGGGCTGTTGCTGCTGCGCCTGCCCGAGGTGGCGCCCGGGCGCGACGGGACGGGTGCCGCGCCCAGGCTGGAGGTGCTCTCCGACCGGCCGTTCGCCGTCGTGACGCTCCTCAACACCGTCCTGCTGCTGCGCATGCCGCTGCTCAGCCTGGTGATTCCGCTCTGGATCGCCGACCGGGCGCCCGGGCTCGGCTGGCTGGGCTCGGCCCTGTTCGTGCTCAACACCGCCGGGGTGATGCTCTTCCAGGTCCGGGTGGCCCGCCGGGTCAGCGGGCTGCGCACGGCCTCGCGGGCCGTGCGCGAGGCGGGCGTCGTCCTGCTCGCCTCCTGCGGGGTGTTCGCACTGGCGGCGGCCGGGGGCCTGCCGCTCTGGGCGCTGGGCGGGCTGCTGGTCGCCGCGGCGGCGCTCCAGGTCGCCGGTGAGCTGCGGCAGTCCGCCGGCTCCTGGCAGATCGCCTTCGACCTGGCGCCGGCCCATCAGACCGGTCAGTACCAGGGCTTCTTCGGTTCGGGCGTGGCGGTGGCGCGCACGGTCGGTCCGCTGCTGCTCACCACGCTGCTGCTGGGCTGGGGGGTGCCCGGCTGGCTGCTGCTGGGCGGGCTCTTCGCGGCGGCCGGCTGGGCGATGGGGCCGGCGGTGCGTTGGGCGGAGCGCCGGCGCCCGGGGGCGGTGGGCGTCGTGCCGGCTGTCGTACTGGACGACGGGCCGGACGACGGGCCGGCTGTCGTACCGGACGTCCTGGCGGGGCGGGCGGCTCCGGCCGCGGCCGCCGCGCGGGCCTGACCAGCCGTCACCGCTCCGCCCGCCGGCCCGCCGGACGCGCCGATCAGAAGGTGGCGATGTACGGTCACGCCACGGTGGATTTTGCGCCAGATCCTGCTCCGATACCGGGAAAATGTCGGACAGATGACGTCACGCCAGAAGAATCTACGACCGTACGTGGTCTTCCCCTCCCGAGTAGCGGCTGCCAGGCTGACCGGGTTTGCTGAACCGGAGGAGGTTACGTGTCCCGCATCACCAGTCTGACGTTGGCGGTCGCCAGCGCGTTCGCGCTCGTCGCCGGTACCGCCGTCGCCGCGTCGGCGGCCCCGGATCCGGGCGTGGCGGTCGCCGAGGCCCGGGTCGACCCGGTCGCCTGGACGCCGTGCAACCCCGACCCGTCGAAGCCGGACCCGGGGATATACGACTGCGCCGTCTACCCGGTGCCGCTGGACTACGCGCACCCGTCCGGCGAGAAGATCGGCATCGCCATGATGCGCCGCCGCGCCGGCGACCCGGCCAAGCGGATCGGCTCGCTGTTCCTCAACCCCGGTGGCCCGGGCGGCAGCGGCTACCTCTGGGCGACCACCGCCCGCTTCGACCCCGAGGTCCAGGCCCGCTTCGACATGGTCGGCTTCGACCCGCGCGGCGTCGGCCGGAGCAACCCGCTGAAGTGCTTCACCACCGACGAGGAGGCCGGCGCCGTCTTCGACCGGATGACCGGGGTGCCGGTCACCAAGGCCGAGGTCGACGGCACACTGGCCGCCACCAGGGACTACACCGACGCCTGCGACCGCAACGCCGGCCCGCTGATCGAGCACATGTCGACCGAGAACGTGGTCCGCGACCTCGACCGGATGCGCCGGGGGGTCGGTGACAGCCGCCTCTCCTTCGCCGGCTTCTCCTACGGCACCCTGATCGGCGCCACCTACGCCAACATGTACCCCGACAAGGTCCGCGCGCTGATCATCGACGGCAACGTCGACCCGAACCTGCGCCTGCACAACGGCCTGGAGTACGACAAGCAGCGCGCGGACGGCTTCGAACTCGCCCTGGACGAGTACCTGAAGCGGTGCGAGGCGGCCGGCGCGCCGCGCTGCGCCTTCGGCGCGGGCGACACCCGCGCGAAGTTCGACGCGATCCGCGACCACCTGCGGACCTCCCCGGTCACCCTGCCGAACGGCACCCAGGTGACGCTGTCCAGCTTCACCAGCCAGGTCGCCAACGCGCTGTACGCGCAGAGCCGGCAGGCGCCGCTGGCCGCCTCGCTGCAGGCGCTGGACGACGTGCTCCGGCAGCAGAAGGCCCCGGCGCTGACGGCCCCGAAGAACGCGGACGACGCCAACGTGCTGGCCGTGACCGTGCCCGCCGCCCTGCGCGAGGCCCCGGCGGAGACCCCGTACTCCGCCGACGACTCGTACTACGGCGTCAACTGCCAGGACAAGCCGTACCCGTCCAACCCGCGGGTCTTCGCCAACCTGGCCCGCTCCTGGGAGCGCGACGCGCCCACCTTCGGCCGCTACCAGGCCTTCGACGCGCCCGCCTGCGCGACCTGGCCGGCCCCGGCGCGCGACGTCGAGCGGTACACCGGCCCCTGGAACCGGCGGACCGCGACCCCGGTCATGGTGATCGGCAACCTCTACGACCCGGCCACCCAGTACACCTTCGCCAAGCGCATGCAGCGCCAGCTCGGCAGCGCCGTGCTGGTCAGCGTCGACGTGATCGAGCACTGCGCGGTCGGCCGGAGCAAGGAGCTGAACAAGCTGGTCACCTCCTACCTGGTGGACCAGGCCGTGCCGGCCCCCGGCCAGCTCCTCAAGCCGGACGCCGACGCCTTCCCGCCGGTGGCCTGACCCCGAGCCGGCCCGATCGACACCGGCCCCCCGTCCTCCCGGGCGGGGGGCCGGTGGTGCGTCCGGCGCGGGCGTCGAGTAAGTTTCTCTTCGGAACTGACTCAGCACCGGGAGGGAACCCGCAGATGACCCAGGAGACCGGCCGGCCGGCCCCGCAGCAGACCTGGACCGCCGTCGACACGTACTTCAACGGCCTGCTGGTCGAGGAGGACGCCGCCCTGCTCGCCGCCGTCGCCGACAGCGAGGCGGCCGGCCTGCCCCCGCACCAGGTGGCGCCCAACCAGGGCAAGCTGCTCGCGCTGCTGGCCCGCGTGCACGGCGCCCGCCGGGTGCTGGAGATCGGCACCCTCGGCGGCTACAGCACCATCTGGCTCGCCCGCGCACTGCCCGAGGGCGGCCGGGTGGTCACCCTGGAGGCCGACGAGCGGTGCGCCGCCGTCGCCACCCGCACCATCGAACGGGCCGGGCTCGCGGCGGTCGTGGAGCTGCGCACCGGCCGGGCGCTGGACACCCTGCCGGAGCTGGAGAAGGAGGGCGGCGAGCCCTTCGACCTGGTCTTCATCGACGCCGACAAGCCCAGCAACCCCGCCTACCTGGAGTGGGCGCTGCGCCTCACCCGGCCCGGCAGCCTGATCATCGGCGACAACGTGGTCCGCGACGGCGCCGTCACCGACGGGGCGAGCACCGACCCGCGGGTCCAGGGCGTCCGCCGCTTCACCGAGCAGATCGCCGCGCACCCCCGGCTGACCGCCACCGCCGTTCAGACCGTGGGGGAGAAGGGGTACGACGGCTTCGTGCTCGCACTGGTCACCGGCTGAACCGGCTGAAGCAGCCGGGCCGGCCGAGTTGCGGCTGCCGGGGCCGCTCGTGGCGAGCCGGGACTCCCCGGGCGACCGCGGATTTGGCAGGGTGGGGCGGGCAGGCCGCCACCCGGGACGAGCCCGGGCGGCGGCCCAGGAGAGGACGGCGACCGGCCATGACGGGGCAGCAGTTCGGCGACTACCAGAACGAGATCTACTTCGACGGGCTGTTCGGCAACCAGCCGAAGCTGCCGATGACCTTCGCGGAGCTGGAGGCCCGGGCCGAGGCCGCGCTGCCGGCGTCGGTCCGGTCCTACGTGGCCGGCGGCGCCGGTGACGAGCGGACCCAGCGCGCCAACGTGGCCGCCTTCGACCGGTGGGGCCTGGTGCCCCGGATGATGGTCGGCGCCGCGCGCCGGGAGCTGGGCGTGGACGTCTTCGGGCTGCGGCTGCCCGCGCCGCTGTTCCTGGCACCGATCGGGGTGATCGGCCTCTGCGCCCAGGACGGCCACGGCGACCTCGCCACCGCCCGGGCCGCCGCACGCACCGGGGTGCCGATGGTCGCCTCCACCCTGTCGGTCGACCCGCTGGAGCAGGTCGCCGCCGAACTCGGCGACACCCCGGGCCTGTTCCAGCTCTACACCCCCACCGACCGGGCGCTCGCCGAGAGCCTGGTGGACCGCGCCGAGGCCGCCGGCTACCGGGGCATCGTGGTCACCCTGGACACCTGGGTCACCGGCTGGCGCCCGCGCGACCTCGCCACCGCCAACTTCCCCCAGCTGCGCGGCCACTGCCTGGCCAACTACACCTCCGACCCGGTCTTCCGGGCCCGCCTCGCCAAGACTCCGGAGGAGGACCGGGGCGCCGCCGTGCTGGAGTGGGCGGGCGTCTTCGGCAACCCGCTCACCTGGGACGACCTGCCCTGGCTGCGCTCGCTCACCGACCTGCCGCTGATCCTCAAGGGCCTCTGCCACCCCGAGGACGTCCGCCGCGCCCGGGACGGCGGCGTCGACGGCGTCTACTGCTCCAACCACGGCGGCCGGCAGGCCAACGGCGGCCTGCCGGCGCTGGACGCGCTCCCCGGCGTGGTCGAGGCCGCCGACGGTCTGCCGGTGCTCTTCGACTCCGGTGTGCGCAGCGGCGCGGACGTGATCAAGGCGCTCGCCCTCGGCGCCACGGCCGTGGGCGTCGGCCGCCCGTACGCCTACGGGCTGGCCCTCGGCGGGGTGGACGGTGTGGTGCACGTGCTGCGCTCGCTGCTCGCCGAGGCGGACCTGGTCATGGCGGTGGACGGCTACCCGACGCTCGCGGACCTGCGCGCCGAGGGCGCCCTGCGCCGGGTCGAGGCCTGACCGGCGGGGTGCACGCCGACCTGCGGGTCTGGCCGACAGGAGGCTCGACCCACGCGGCACACAGGGCCGACACCTGAGACGAGGCGGGCTCCGAACAGCCCCAGCGGGCCTCGGATTTGTGCAGCGGGCAGATAGGTCCTCAAGTCGTGAGCAGTGTATGCAGACGCTCGGCCGGGTTTCCCGGCCGAGCGTCTTGCGTGGTCGGCCATTGAGCCGGTCGGCCACGGAGACCAGTGGGCGCGATCATCTCCGCGCGGCTCTCCACGATGCCGCCGCATCCGCCCGTCCGCGAGATCAATGGGACGCCCGTCAGGGTCCCGGACCCGGACCACGAGCTGTGGACCGGGCCGATCCGCGCCCTGGTGTCCGTGGCCGCGAACTGCTCCCACACCCCCATCCCCGGCGGGTGCGGACCGATCAATCCCGGTGGGTGCGCGTCGCACTGCAACGGTGGCGGCGGAGGCGGGGGTGGGGGCGGCGGCGCCCACTAGCCTGGGCGCACCAACACGGAAAGGGCGGACCCATGGACGAGCTCGAAGCCCAGCAAGTGGCCAACACCCTGCGCAGGCTTGAGCTTCGGGGATTTGTCTTCCCCGAGGACCCGGAGAACCCGGGCGGGCGCTGGCGGGTGTACGACAGTGCCGATGCCGCTACCCGGCGGGACATCACTGACGAGGTGCTGACGGTCATTGCGGGCCGCTCTCGGGCTGACGGGACCGGCCCGACGCGAGGGTTCATCATCCCCGCCCGCCGCTGAACCGTGCCCCTGAAGCCGGCCCGGCCGCCATTCGTCCCCCGCGGGGCGGTCGGGCGCCCCTGGACGCCCTCGTAGCACTGACGGATTCGCCCCCGGCACGCCGGCGGAGGGCGAGCAGAGCCCCCGGCTTGCATCTGGCGATGTGAGTCCGGGGACCTCTGCTGTGTTACTGGCGTCCGCCGTCTCGGGGCGCCGGTCTCGTGTCAGATGTCGCCGAGCGGGACGTCCGGGTTCGTCAGCCGGTCCACGTCCACCACCCGCTGTGACCGGACGAGGTCCCGGATCGGGTCGGTGACGTCCCAGACGTTCACGTTCATGCCCGCCAGGACCTTGCCGTCGGCGAGCCAGAAGGCGATGAACTCGCGGGTGGCCGGGTCGCCGCGGAAGACCACCCGGTCGTAGCCGCCGGGCTCGACGTAGCCGGTGTACTCCATGCCCAGGTCGTACTGGTCGGTGAAGAAGTAGGGCACCCGGTCGTAGGCCGCGTCCTGCCCGAGCATCGCCCGGGCGGCGGTCTGCGGCTGGTTCACCGCGTTGGCCCAGTGCTCCACCCGGATGTGGCGGCCGAGCAGCGGGTGGAAGGCGTTGGCGACGTCGCCCGCCGCGTAGATGTCCGGGTCGGAGGTGCGGAGGTGCTCGTCGGTCCTCACGCCGTTGTCGAGCTCCAGCCCGGCCGACTCGGCGAGCGCCGTGTCGGGGGAGATGCCGATGCCGACGATCACCGCGTCCGCCGCGACCGTCGTGCCGTCCGCGAGCCGGACGCCGGTGACCGTGCCGTCCTTGCCGGTCAGCTCCTCGACCTCGACGCCGAACCGCAGGTCCACGCCGTGCGCGCGGTGCAGGTCGGCGAAGACCTGGGCGACCTCGCGGCCGAGCACGCGCAGCAGCGGGAGTTCGGCCGCCTCCAGCACGGTGACCTCGGCGCCCGCCGTCCGGGCCGCGGCCGCCGTCTCCAGGCCGATCCAGCCAGCCCCGATCACCGCGACCCGGGCGCCCGGCTTCAGCGCCGCCCTGATCCGGTCGCTGTCCTCCACCCGGCGCAGGTAGTGCACGCCGTCCTGGTCCGCGCCGGGGACGGGCAGCCGGCGCGGCACCGAACCGGTGGTGAGCAGCAGCTTCGCGTACTCGACCCGGCCGTCGTCGGCGAGCGTGACGGTGCGCGCGGCCGGGTCGACCGAGGTGACGGCGGTGCCGAGGCGCAGCGTGACGTCGTGGTCGGCGTACCACTGCGGCGGGTGGACGTAGATCTTCTCGCGCGGCGTCTCGCCGAGCAGGTAGCCCTTGGAGAGCGGCGGCCGCTCGTACGGGCGCTCGTGCTCGGCGCCGATCAGGACGATGCCGCCCCGGTAGCCGGCCTCGCGCAGGGCCTCGGCGGCCTTCGCCCCGCCCAGGGAGGCGCCGACGATGACGTACGGACGCTCGCGCCCGGTGCCGTCGGCCGTTCCCGCTGTGTCCGTGCTCATGGCTGAACTCCTCGCTCTCCGGCCGGAATCACGGACAGCCTGCCGCCGGTCGGGGAGCCTGTCGAGGCCACGCCAGGCGCGCCGCGACAGGCTCCCCCGAACGGGTGAAGCGAGTGTCCCGGGGTTTGCGGGCGCGGCCTCCCGGGTGCGGGGGTGCGCGGGGTCAGTGGGTCATGGCGTCGCGGACCAGCGCGGTGTCGACGAACTGCTCGAAGCGGACGATCCGGCCCCCGCGCACGGTGAAGTGGTGCGCCACCCGGACGGCGAGCGGCCGGCGGGTGGCCCGGTTGACCGCGGTGTAGCGGGCCAGCACCACCACGTCCTCGCCGGACACCACGTAGCTGTCGTCGTGCGCCGTCCACTCGTCCCAGTCGGCCGCCAGCCGCTCCATGACGCCGCCGGTGACGCCCTTCGGGGTCCGGTACGTGCCGCCCAGCGGGAAGCCGGCCATCTCCGTCCACTCGACGTCCTCGGCCAGGGTGGCCCGCAGGGCGGCGAGGTCGCCGCGGGCCGAGGCCAGGTACTGGCGGCGGACCACGTCGGCGGGGGCGTCGGACTCGGCGAACGACACCTCGGACCTGGGAATCTCGATCATCGCCGCTCAGCCCCAGACCATCTCGCCCTTGGCGACCTTCGTCCCGAGGTCGACCGCCAGCGTCATGCCGAGCCCCGGGTAGCGGCGCTCCAGCGCCTCCTTGGCGGCGGCCGCGTCGACGCCCTGGCCGATCTCGGTCTCGAAGGCCCGCAGGTAGTCGCGGGTGTGCACGATCGCGGTGGTGTCGGTGGGCGCGTCGGCCGTCCGGTGGCCGGCCACCACGAACTCCGGCTCCAGCGCCTCCATGCCGTCCAGCAGGTCGATCCAGGCGGCCCGCTGCGCCGGGGTCGGGGTGTCGGCGGTCCAGACGTGCAGGCCCTCGAAGAGCAGTACCCCGCCGAGCAGCGTCCGGTGGTGGTGCTGCCAGAGGTAGTGCCGGTCCGGCAGGTGGAAGTCGGCGCCGCGCAGCTCGAACCGGTGGCCCTCGAAGACGATCTCGTCCCCGTGCAGCACCTCCGGCCGCACCAGGCGGGTCGGCAGCTCCGGGCCGAGGTGCGCCCAGGCCTTGAGCTTGCCCTCGTACGACTCCTGGATGTGCTCGACGGTGGACGCCGTGGCCAGGAACCGCGCCTGGGGGAAGGCGTCCTGCACCTCCTGCGCGCCGAAGTAGAAGTCCGGGTCGCCGTGGCTGACGAACACCGTGGTCAGCCGCTTGCCGGTGGCCCGGATCCGCTCGACCAGCCGGCGCCCGTCGGAGCGGGTGAACCCGGCGTCCACCAGCAGGGCGTCGTTGGGCCCGGTCACCAGCACGGAGGTCTTGTTGAGCGAGCTGTCGGGGCTGTCGACGACCTCGAAGTCGAGAGAGCTCATGCAGGGTGTCCTTCCTCGGGCCGGCCCGGCCGCCGTACGCCGGGCAGCCGTCGCGGCCCAGCATCGGCGACCCGAGGGCGGCCCGCACCTCGGACGGCGCCGCCGGGGGACGGCGGGAGGGTCCGGCCGGCCCAGCGCCGCAGGGCCGCTCCGCAGCGGGGTCACCCACCGCACGGAGCCGGCCGGGCCGCGAACCGCTCACCGGCCCGGCGGGCCGGGACGGGTCCAGAGCGTGAGGTCGCTGCTGGTGGCCACGGCCATGGTCCGCCCCGACGGCGAGAAGCCGGCGGCGCGGAAGGTCGACCAGGAGGAGTGGAACACCTGCCACCAGGTCTCGCCGTGCGCGCCCTCGTACGGTCCGCGGCCGGTGCAGAGCAGCACCCGTTCGTTCGGCCACTCGGGGACCACGACCTCGACGTGCCAGCCGTCGTCGGTACCGGTGTGGAGACCGCCGCCGTGGAGGCCGGCCACCGGGACGCGGACGTCCGCGACCGGACCGATGCCGGGGCAGGCGAGATCGGGGCCGTCCGGCTCCTCGTCCGGGTCGTACTCGCGGGCGAGCCGCTCACCGGTCGTCGCGTCGAACAGGCCGTGTCCGCTGCCGGAGACCACCAGGACGAGGTCGCCGCCGGTGGCCGGGTCGGTGGCGAAACCGATCCCGAGCAGTCCGCCGACCGGGATCATGCCGGGCCCGACCGGCTGCCACGGCGACGGCGGTGCCGTCACGGTCGCGGCGAGGAAGCGGTCGCGGAGCTGCTGCTGGAAGACGGTGACGGCCATGGCGGCGATCATCCCACCGCTCCGGTCGGTCACCCCTCCGGGGCCAGCCTGGTCACCGCCGCGGCCGCGAGCAGGGTGGCGGCCGCCAGCGCGGGCCAGAGCGCGCCCGGCCCGACGGCCAGCAGCGAGGTCAGCACCGCCGGGGCCAGCGCGCGGCCGACGCCCATCGACAGCTCCCAGCGGGCGAGCGCCCGTCCGAGCAGCCGGGGCGGCGCGGTGGCGGCGACCAGGGCCGTCCCCGAGCCGCTGTAGAGGATCTCGCCGAGCGTGAAGAGCACCGAGACGGCCGCCACGGCGGCCGCACCGGCCGTGCCGCCGATCGTCCCCGCCGCCCAGAAACCCAGGTAGGAGACGGCGAGGGCGGCTCCGGACACGGCGAGCACGGCCCGCCGGGAGCGGTCGGCGAGCCGGAGCACGACCGCGAGCTGAAGCGTGATCACCAGCACGGTGTTGCCCACGAACACGCCCGAGGACCAGGCCGGGGAGGCGTGCAGGTGGAGGACCAGCAGCGCGGGCAGGGCCACCTCCAGGACGTCGAAGCAGAACGCGTAGGGGAGGTTGGCGGCGCTGAGCAGGCCGATCCGGCGCAGCACCGGGCCGGCCGCCGGGTCGGCCGCCGGCGCGGGGCCGGACGCGGGCGCGGGGACCGGTCCGGGGTCGGGCGCGGTGACCCGGAGCGAGTGCACCAGCCCCGCCGCGACCAGGCACGCGGCGCCCGTCACCCCGGCCAGCAACCGGATCGCACCCGCCCCGCCGGCCACCGCGAGCGTGGCGAGCAGCGCGCCCGCGCCCAGGCCCGCGTTGCGCAGCGTCCGGCCGGCGGCCAGGGCGGCGTCCCGGGTCCGCCCCTCGGTCAGCGTGCTGACCACGGCCGCGTGCGTGGTCGGCCAGGACTGGCTGCCGACGCCGAGCAGGACGGCCGCCGCCGTGAACCCGCCGAGGCCGTCCGCCGACAGCAGCGCCGCCGCACCGGCCCCCCGGACCAGCAGGGTCACCGCCGCCGGGAGGCTGCGCGCGCCGCGGTCGATCCAGCGGCCGGTCAGCGGGAGCACCAGCAGGCCCGCCACCATGCCGGCGGACATCGCCAGACCGACCGTGCCCGCGTCGAGCCGCAGCACCGAGATGCCGTAGAGGAGCAGGAACGGGCGGAGCAGACCGGCGCCCAGCGCGTCCACCAGCAGGGCGACCGCGTAGCGGCGGCCGCCGGCGGCGGTGAGCAGCCTGAGCAGGGCGGCGGGGTCGGCGAGCAGTGCGGCGGGCCCGGTGCGCGGCGGCCCGGTACGCGGCGGCCCGGCCGGCTCGGCGCGGAGTTCGGCGGGCGGCGGTCCGGCGGGCGGGTTCGACGGGTAGTGGCCGTCGCGGGCGGTGGCGGACTCGGTGAGGGACTTCTGCGGGAGCGGACTCATGGCCGGTACCGTCCGCCCGCGCGGCGCCCGCGCGCACGCCGATTGACGAGTCCCGTCAATCGGCGGCGGCGCCCCCGCGACGGCCTGGCAGGATCACCGGGGTGAGCCTCAGCATCGACATCACCGCCCTGCCCGACGAACGCCTGCTCTTCACCCCCTCGCCGCTGGCCGAGCTGAGCGCGATGCTGCACGTCCTCGCCGAGCCCGCGCACCACCCCGGGCTGCACGGCTGGGCGGCGAGCACGGCCGCCTCGATCGCTCCCGAGCTGTCCGAGCGGCTGTCGGAGGCCGACTTCCTGTGGCGCTCCTCGCGGGCCGACTTCCTCGTCCCCGGTCTGCCGGGCGCCACCCTGGCTGAGGAGCTGGACGCCGTCGACCGGATCGACGACGAGCTCTACGTCCGGGCCGCCGTCATCACCACCTGCGGGTCGTCCAGGCTCACCCGTCGGCTCGCCTCGCCGCTCACCGACCCGGCGGCGCAGGAGCGGGCCCGGGAGCTCGCGCTGGCCCGGGGCCCCCGGCAGGCCGCCTTCGCCGACCGGCTGTTCGCCGACCCGCCGGCGGTCCGGACGATGGTCCGGCGGATGCTGGAGGACTGCCGGGAGGCGTTCTTCGCGGACGCCTGGCGGCGTGTGCTGCCGGACCTCGCGGCCGACGCCCGGCACAAGACGGACGTGCTGGTCCGGCACGGCCCCGGTGAGGCGCTCGCGGCGGTGTCCTCCGCGGTCACGCTGGAGGACGGCCCGGACGGGCAGCGGCGGATCGTCGTCGACAAGCTGCAGGACAACGCCACCGGGGCCGGCGCCGGGGGAGTGACGTTCGTCCCGACCGCCTTCGGGCACCCGCACCTGCTGGTGGTGCACGCGCCCGGGTGGCGGCCGGTGGTGCAGTACCCGGTCGCCGGGGGCGGGCTGCCCGAGCCGGTCTCGCTCGCCGTGGTGCAGCAGCGGCTGGAGGCGCTGGCCCATCCGGTCCGGCTCCGGCTCGCCCGCACCATGGCGCGCGGTCCGCACACCACGGGCGAGTTGGCGGCGGCCTGGCAGCTCAGCGCGCCGGAGGTGTCGCGGCACCTGGCGGTGCTGCGCCGGGCCGGGCTGCTCACCACCCGGCGGCGCGGGCGGTACATGCTGTACCAGCTCGACCTGGCGGGCAGCGCCCGGCTGGGCTCGGACCTGCTGGAGGCGGTGCTGCGGTGACGGTACGGCGCTGGCGGTGCGGCGCTGGCGGTCCTGCGCCGACGGTGCTGCGGTGACGGTGTGAGGTCGCGGACGGCGTCGCGGGGCGCGTGCACGGGCGACGGGGCGTGCGGCGCGGGGCGCACCACCGGACGGGGCCGGTGGACGGGAACAGGGAACCGGGGGGCGGTGTTCGAGCGATCATGACCAGTGACGATGTGCCCCTGACCGCTTCCGAGACCGACATCCTGCGCTACGCCGCCTTCGCCACCGACCCGGGTGGTGGGAACCCGGCCGGCGTGGTGCTCGACGCCTCGGGCCTCTCCGCGGAGCGGATGCTCGCCATCGCCGCCGAGGTCGGCTACTCCGAGACGGCGTTCCTGATACCGGACGCGGCGGCCGCCGCCGTCGCCGAGGGCCGGGCCGAAGCCGGGTACACCGTGCGGTACTTCAGCCCGCTGCTGGAGGTGCCGTTCTGCGGCCACGCCACCGTCGCCTCCGCCGTCGCGATCGCCGACCGGACGGGCCCCGGCCGCTACGTCTTCGCCACCGCGGCCGGCGAGGTGGCGATCGAGGTGGACAAGGGCGCGGACGGCGCGCTGCGCGCCACCCTGACCAGTGTCGAGCCGCACGTCGAGGAGGTGAGCGAGGCGGACGTCACCGAGGCGCTCGCCCTGCTCGGCTGGTCGGCCGACGAGCTGGACGCGGCGCTGCCGCCCCGGATCGCCTACGCCGGCGCCCGCCACCTGGTGCTGGCCGCCGCCACCCGTGACCGGCTGGCCCGGCTGGACTACGACTTCGACGGCCTCGCCGCCTATATGACGGCCCGCGGGCTCACCACCCTCCAGCTGGTCTGGCGCGAGAGCGAGCACGTCTTCCACGCCCGCGACCCGTTCCCGGTCGGCGGCGTCGTGGAGGACCCGGCCACCGGCGCGGCGGCCGCGGCCTTCGGCGCCTACCTGCGCGAGCGGGGCGCGGTGACGGCACCGGCCACCCTGACGCTCCACCAGGGCGAGGACCTCGGGCGCCCGGGCGTGCTCGGCGTCGAGCTCCGCGAGGGCGACACCCGGGTCCGGGTTTCGGGGACGGCGGTGGCGATCCCGTAGCGGCTCCGGGGCTCGGCTTCGCGGCCCGCCCCCGCCTGTCGCGCCGGCGGGCCGGGGCTGTCCCGGGCAGCCCGGGCGGTCGGATGCGCGCAGCTGGGCGCCCGGTCGCGGCGCGGGGCGCGGGAAAACCGATTGTGCCGGTGGAGCGGGATGGGCGAGCCTGCCCGGATGGGACAGGACAACGGTCGGACCGTCAGCATCCACGTCACCCACGGCGGTGAATACCTCGGGCCGGTGGGCCCGTTCGAGGTGGACGGGGCGTGGTGGTCCGCCGCCGCGCCGGTGGTGGAGCGGGTGTCGCAGGAGCTGGGGGTGCCCGTCCTGGTGCTGCGGCTCGCCGAGGTGGCGGCCGGGGGCGGCGGCCGCGGCGGGCACGTGGTCTACCACGTCGAGGCGTTGGAGCGCCCCGCCGGTCTGGTGCCGCGTCAGGCGGGCGCCGACACCGTCGCCCTGCTCGGGCCGGCCGAGCGGCGGGCCGGCTGGGCCACCCCGCCCGGCCTGCGGGCCGCGCTCGCCTGGGCGGAGCGGACGCTGCACCGGGCGGGCCGTCCGGCGGCCGGCCCGGTCGAGCAGGTCCGGACGTGGAACCTGTCCGGTCTCTTCCGCTACCGGACGGCGACCGGCGTCGACGCCTGGCTGAAGGCGGTCAACCCGGCGTTCAACGCCGCCGAGGGCGAGGCGATCGCTCTGCTCGGCAGTGTCGATCCCACGCTGGTGCCGCCGGTGCTCGGCGCCGATCCCGTCCACGGGCTGCTGCTGCTCGACCATGTGCCCGGTGAGGACTGCTGGAGCCCTTCCGCCGAGGAGGTCGCCGACGTGGTGCCGCGCCTGGTCGCCGCCCAGGCGGCGCTCGCCGCCGACGGCCGGGCGGCCGCGGCCGGCCTGCGGGACCGCACCCCGCGCACGCTGATCGCGCAGGTGGACGCGCTGCTCGACCGGCTGGAGCGGGCGGCGGAGTGGGTAGGCACGAGCTCGGAGCGTCCGGCCGGAGCCGGCCCGGGGGCGCCCGGTACGTCGCTGACGGCCGAGGAAATCGCCGCCGCCCGGGTGCTCGCGGGCCGGCTGCCCGCGCTGGTCGAGGAGCTGGCCGCCTGCGGGCTGCCGGAGACGCTGGTGCACGGGGACTTCCACCCCGGCAACTGGCGGTCCGACGGCAGCCGGTCGGTGGTCGTCGACTACGCCGACTCCTGCTTCGGGCACCCGGCGCTGGACGGGCTGCGCCCCCGGCAGTACGTGTCCGAGGAGCGCTGGACACAGCTCGTCGACGTGTGGGCGCGCGCTTGGCGGGAGCACGCCCCCGGCTCCGACCCGGAGCGCGCGCTGAGGCTGGTCGAGCCGCTGTACCACCTGGCCTACGCGGTGCGGTACCAGGAGTTCCTGGACCACATCGAGACCAGCGAGCGCCCGTACCACGAGGAGGATCCGGAGAACGAGATCCGCGCCGCGCTGGCCTGGACGGGGACGGCTACGGGGACGGGGACGGGTACGGGCGCGGCCGCGGAGGACACGGCACGGGCCTGAGCGGCGCCCGGTGGGCCGTCGGCGCTGCCCTCCGCCCTGCGGAGCGGCGGCGCCGACGGCCTCACCCGGACGGGGCGATCAGGCGGCCGTCGCGGGCCGAGTGGAGGGCGATCGCCTCGACCGGGCAGAAGTCGACCGCCTCCAGGAGCTCCTCCGTCAGCCGCTCGTCGGCCGGGGTGCCGTGGGGCGTGGACTCCCGCACCGGGTGGGCGAGGCCGTCGGCGCCGAGCGCCAGCGAAGCGGGGGCGGTGAGCGCGCACATGCCCGAGCCGATGCAGCGGTCCCGGTCGACCCGCACCACCACCGGGCCGTCCGCCGGTCCTGCCGGTCCCGCCGGTCCCGCCGGTCCCGCCGCGTCCGCCACGTCCGGGCCGGCGTCCGGCGTCACCAGGTGACCTGGAGCGTGTTCGGGCTGCGCGTCAGCAGGCCGCGCCGCCAGTCGATGGACCCGGCGGGACCGGCGAGCCGGAGCGAGGGCAGCCGGCGGGCCAGCCGGTGCAGGGCCAACTCCAGCTCCATCCGGGCCAGCCAGGCGCCCAGGCAGTGGTGCGGCCCGGCACCGAAGGTGTACATCGGTGCGGCCAGCGGCGAGAACAGCTCGGTCAGCAGATCGCCGGTGAAGACCGCGGGGTCGTGGTTGGCGGTGCGGGTGTCGGCGGCGACCACGCTGCCGGCCGGGATGACCACGCCACCGATCTCCACGTCCTCGACGGTGCGCCGGAACAGGCCGGGGAGCACATCGCCGTCCCCGAGCGGGACAGCCCGCAGCAGCTGCTCCGTGGCGGCGGCCGCGCTCTGCTCGTCGGAGGCGAGCCGGTGCCAGGCGTCGCGGCCGTCGCTCAGCAGATAGACCAGGGCGTTGCCGAGCATGGTCATGGTCGTCTCGTGCCCCGCCACCACCAGGCCGATCACCAGCGACACCAACTGCGCCTCGGTGATGCCGTCGCTCTCCCGGGCCGCTTCCAGCAGGCTGCTGACCAGGTCGTCACCGGGAGCGGCCCGGCGTTCGGCGATCAGGTCGGCACCGAAGTCGGCGAACTCGTCCATCGCCCCCCGGACCGCCCGGGTGGAGTGCGCGGTGGTGGAGAGCGCATGGTCGCTCCAGTGCGCGAGGCGCTTGCCGTCCAGGCCGTCGAGCCCCATCAGCCGGCTGATCACGGCGACCGGCAGCGGGCGGGTGTAGGCGGCGATGATGTCGGCGGGGGAGCCCTGGTCGATCAGCTCGTCCAGCAGGGCCTCGACCACCGAGGCCACCCAGGGCCGCCAGCGGGCGATCGCGCGCGGGGTGAACGCCCGCTGCACGGTGCGGCGCAGCCGCTGGTGGTCGGCGCCGTCGAGGTTCAGGATGCCCTGCGGGTCGTCCAGGAGGTTCGGGGCGAGCGAGAGCGGGGGCGCGTCGGGTGCGTACAGCGGGGCGCGGCCGAGGCGCGGATCGGCGAGCACCTGCCGCACATCGGCGTGGCGGCTGACCAGCCAGACCGGGGTGCCGGTGGGCAGCGAGCCGAGGCGCGGCGGGCCGGGTTCGAGGCGGCGCAGGCAGTGCAGCGGCGGCAGCAGGGGCAGCGCGGCCGGCGCGGCCGGCACGGTCGGGTGGGGCGGGCCGGGCGCTTGGGTCTCGGCCGGGCCGGTGGTGGCACGGGTGGCACTGTTCTCGGCGGACATCCGTACTCCAGACTCCAGGGCGGTGGGCCGCAGGGGGCGGCCCGACGGGGGGTGGATCCGGGGAGGTGCGCGGGGACGGTCGGGCGAGCGGTCGGGGCGGAGCGAGGTCGTAGCGGTCGGACAGGTCGGACAGGTCGGGAGGGCCGGTCGGGAGGACAGGTCGGCCGGGCCGGTCGGGAGGGCCGGGCCGGTCCGCCGGGGGCGTGGGCGGGCGGGGCGGGTGAGTCGGACGGGTCGTTACGACCGTACGTGGGCGCCGAGCCACAGTCAGCAACGATTCCAGCCAACGCGGGGTGGTTGGGGGGCCGATGACGGGCGCTCGGTCCCGCCCGCGCGCCCCTGCCGCCCGGGCGGCGGTGAGCGGGATCACCGGGGCCGTTCGCCGGGCGCGGCCCGGCCCGGACGATACGCTTCGTGGGCAAGTCGTTTGACGCAGGTCACGCCGGTGCAGAGCCGCACCGGCCGACGGAGGTGGAATCGGATGGCCCAGCAGGTGAAGGCAGTCATCGCGCGTGCCAAGGGCGCGCCCGTGGAGGTGACGACGATCGTCGTACCCGACCCCGGGCCCGGCGAGGCGGTGGTGCGGATCCAGGCCTGCGGCGTCTGCCACACGGACCTCCACTACCGGGAGGGCGGCATCAACGACGACTTCCCGTTCCTGCTGGGCCACGAGGCGGCGGGCATCGTGGAGTCGGTGGGCGAGGGCGTGACCGAGGTCGTCCCCGGTGACTTCGTCGTCCTCAACTGGCGTGCGGTCTGCGGCCAGTGCCGCGCCTGCAAGCGCGGGCGCCCGCAGTACTGCTTCGACACGCACAACGCCAAGCAGCGGATGACGCTGCTGGACGGCACCGAGCTCTCCCCGGCGCTGGGCATCGGCGCGTTCGCGGAGAAGACCCTGGTCGCGGCCGGCCAGTGCACCAAGGTCGACCCGGCGGCCGAGCCGGCCGTCGCGGGCCTGCTGGGCTGCGGTGTGATGGCGGGCATCGGTGCCGCGATCAACACCGGCAACGTCGGCCGGGGCGACTCGGTCGCGGTGATCGGCTGCGGCGGTGTCGGCGGCGCGGCCGTGCTCGGCTCGCGGCTGGCCGGCGCGGCGAAGATCATCGCGGTGGACATCGACGACCGCAAGCTCGCCACCGCGCGGAAGCTCGGCGCGACCCACACCGTCAACTCCCGCACCACCGACCCCGTCGAGGCGATCCGCGAGCTGACCGGCGGAAACGGCGCGGACGTCGTGGTCGAGGCGGTCGGCCGCCCGGAGACGTACAAGCAGGCGTTCTACGCCCGTGATCTGGCCGGCACGGTCGTGCTGGTCGGCGTCCCGACGCCGGAGATGACGCTGGAGCTGCCGCTGCTGGACGTGTTCGGCCGGGGTGGTGCGCTGAAGTCGTCCTGGTACGGCGACTGCCTGCCCTCGCGGGACTTCCCGATGCTGATCGACCTCTACCTCCAGGGCCGCCTGGACCTCGGCGCCTTCGTCACCGAGACCATCGAACTCGACCAGGTGGAGCAGGCGTTCGCGCGCATGCACGAGGGCGACGTGCTCCGTTCGGTGGTGATCCTGTGAGCGGGGCCCGGATCGACCGGCTGGTCACCGCCGGCACCTTCGACCTCGACGGCGGCAGCTGGGAGGTGGAGAACAACGTCTGGATCGTCGGTGACGACGAGGAGGCCGTGGTGATCGACGCGGCCCATGACGCCGAGGCGATCGAGGCGGCCCTCGGCGGGCGACGCCTGCTGGCGATCGTCTCCACCCACGCGCACAACGACCACATCGATGCGGCCCCGGCCCTCGCGGCCCGCACCGGCGCACCGATCCTGCTGCACCCGGACGACCTGCCGTTGTGGAAGCTCACCCACCCCGACCGCCTGCCGGACGGCGAACTCGCCGACGGCCAGCGGATCGAGGTGGCGGGCACCACGCTGACCGTGCTGCACACCCCCGGCCACGCGCCCGGCGCGGTCTGCCTCCACGCCCCCGGGCTCGGTACGGTCTTCACCGGCGACACGCTCTTCCACGGCGGCCCGGGCGCCACCGGCCGGTCGTTCTCGCACTTCCCGACGATCATCGACTCGATCCGCGACCGGCTGCTCCCGCTGCCTCCGGAGACGGTGGTCCGCACTGGCCACGGCGACCCCACCACGATCGCCGCCGAGGCCCCCGCGCTCCCCGACTGGATCGCCCGCGGCCACTGACCGCCTTCGGTCCCGGCTCCTGCCGTCCGACCGTTACGACGCCCGGCCCGGTGCCCTCCGCACCGGGCCGGGCGTCGTACGATCGCGGGTATGGCCCATGATCCGCGCGAGCTCGACGAAGCCTTCCTCGCCTTCTGGCGGGAGCGGCACATCTCCACGCTGACCACGCGGCGCCCGGACGGCTCGCCGCACGTGGTGCCGGTGGGGGTGACGTACCAGCCGGAGACGGGGACGGCACGGGTGATCAGCAGCCGGACCAGCCGCAAGGTGCGCAACGTGCAGGCGGCCGGGCCCGAGGGCATGCGGGTGGCGGTCTGCCAGGTGGACGGCGCGCGCTGGTCGACGCTGGAGGGCGTGGCCGTGGTGCGGGACGAGCCGGACGCGGTGGCCGACGCCGTCCGGCGGTACACCGAGCGGTATCGCGAGCCCCGGGTGAACCCGGACCGGGTGGTCGTCGAGATCACCGTGGACCGGGTGCTCGGCCGGGCGTAGGCGCGCCCGGCGCCGGCGCTCGGGCCGGAGCCGGTGCTCGTGGTGCCTCCGTGATGCGGGTGTTTATCGGTCGTTGATCGCCGGCGCCTAGCGTCGGGGACATGAACGAGGGAACGGTCGAGGAGCAGGGCGGGCGGGCTCTGCCCGAGGGGCGGATGACGGAGCAGGACGCGGAGCGGTTCCGGGTGCTGCTGGCCCGCCTGGGGGACTCGCTGACGGCGGACCGCCGGGCGGCCGCCGAGGCGGGGTCCGATGTGTGAGGCCGGGTCGGTGACGGTCGGTGCCGGTGGCTGCGGACCGGTCGCGGTGCTGCCGCTCTGGCAGCGCGGGCCGGTGCCCGGTCCGGTGGCGGGCCCGGTGGCGGGGCCGGACCCGGCCGGACCGGTTCACGGCGGGGGAGCGGGCCCGGGTGAGGGCGCCGGCCCGGGCGCGGGCTACTTCACGAAGCGGACCTCCGGGTAGTTCGGCGAGGGGCGGTTCAGCTCCGGGCTCGGGCGGCCGAGCAGGTGCCGGTCGAAGAAGGCGCCCAGGTACGTCCGGGAGGCGGCGAGCGCGCGCTCGCCGCCGAGGCTGCCGTACTGCCCGTGGGCGGTCTCCGGCGGGACCTGGTCGCGCACCCCGAAGGCGTCCAGCAGCCAGGGCATGTCGCAGAAGGAGAGGTGACCGCCCTCGGGCAGGTCCAGCCAGCGCTTCCAGCCCGTCAGGTGCTTCCAGGTCTCCTCCCAGTTGGCCGCCGCCCCGTGGGCGTCGCTGCTGCGCCGGGCGCTGAGCAGGAGCACCGGGCCGGCGAGGCCGTCGGCGGGCAGGGGGGTGAAGAAGTCGCCGTCCAGGTTGGCGGCGGCGCGGATGCGGCCGTCCTCCCGCATCGCCTCGACGGCGCTCGCCCCGCCGAGCGAGTGCCCGGCCGCGCCGATCCGGGAGGGGTCGATCCGGAGGCCGCGCACCGGCCCCGGCCCGGGGGCGGTCAGCCGGTCGAGCAGGAAGCGGATGTCCTTCGCCCGGCTGAGGGTGACGTCGTTGCCCAGCCGGTCGTCCGTCCGACTGCAGATCAGGCACGCCTCCACCCGGCCGTCGGGGAACTGCACGGCCGTCTCGTAGGTGTGGTCGAGGGCCGCCACCGCGTAGCCGCGAGCCGCGAGGTCCTCGGCCAGGGCGGTGAGCGAGGTGCGGCTGTAGCCGAAGCCGGGGGAGAGCACGATCAGCGGGTGCCGCCCCGGGGCGGGCGTCGCGTCGGCCGCCGCGCCGGTGCGCACGACGGCGAGGTCCGGAGTGCCGAACAGCGCGGTGGACAGCTCCGCGGACATGTACGGCGCCCGCGCACCGTGTGCGGAGAGGGCCGGGTACCAGAACGTCGCCATCAGTTCACGCGTCGCCGCGTCGGGGCGCCACGGGTCGTGGCGGCTCGCGTCCACCAGGCGCACCGAGGCCGTGCCGACCGGTCGGTGGCTGGTGGGCGCCGGTACCCGTGGTGCGTTCGGGGCGGCGGCGGTGGGAGGCCCGGCCGGGGCGGGCGCGGCCGTCGCGGACTGCGGGCCGACCAGGGTGAGCAGCAGGGCGAACGGCAGCAGGAGGGTGAGGGCGAGTGGCAGCGGTGGTGCGGCCGCGCGGCGCCGGGGAAGCTTCGACATGACGCCACGTTAGGTCGTGTGCGGTCGGCTGGGCGTCCTGCGTGCGGCGGAGCCGCCGTACGCCGCAGGTCGGAGTCGCCACGCCCGGCGGTACGGCCCGGCGGATGACCCGTCGCCGCCTCCGGCGCTGTCAGGAGCCCGGTGCGGGCGCGGAGTTGCCCCCGCACCCGCGCCGTGTGCTCAGCAGTCGCAGCCGCAGTCGCACCCGTCGCACCCGCAGCCGTCGCAGCACCCGTTGTCCCCGCAGCACTGACAGCAGTCGCCGCAGTCACCGCAGTTGCTGCAGTCGTCGCAGCTGCAGTCCTGCTGCGCGCACCACCCGTCCTTGCGCTCGCGCGAGAAGGGGTCGTCGTGCGAGCAGCACATCAGCTGGCAGGTGCAGGCCATCAGTGCCCAGACCGCGCAGCCGGCCAGCAGGTTGCGGCGCTGCGGGGGCTTGCCGCCGGGCGGGGTGAACCCGGGGCCCTGCGGCACCCAGGGCGGGATCGGTGCTCCCGGGCCGGTCGGCGGTGCCTGGCCCGGATCCTGTCGGGGCGGCGACTGGGACGGGTCGGCTCCGAGCGGGAGGTGTCCCGCGCCGCCGTGCCCGCCGTGCCCGGAGGGCCCGTGCGGGTCTGCTCCGGCGGCCGCGGTCGCCGTGCGGGTGCGGCAGGAGGCGGAGTGCCCGGCCGGGCCGAAGACGCGCTCCACGGCCTGTTCGGTCTCGTGCGCGAGCAGGACGTGCACCAGGGCCCGGTCGGACAGCTCCACCTCGCGCAGCGCGAGCCGGATGCCGTGGACGGCGTCCCGGCAGAGGCGTTCGGCCTCGGCCCGGTCGGTGCCGGTCGCCGTGAGCGGGTTCCAGGCACCGCTCGCGGCGTCCTCGGCCTGGTCCTCGGCGGCGTCCAGCAGGTGGGCGAGGCGTCCGAACAGCCGCCCGGCCTCCGCCAGCGGTGCGGCGTTGCCGGGCCGGCCGGCCAGCGTCGCGGTGTGCGCGAACGCCGCCGACGTGGCGCTCTCGGTGGGCTCCGTGACCAGCAGGACGGACCCGCCCGGTGGCAGCCCGCGCTCCAACTCGCCCTGGCGGGAGGCCGCGTCGAGCAGTACGGCGGTGTCGAAGCCGACCGCCGAGGCGCCGCCCGCGCTCTTGCGGTCCCAGCGCCGGGTGACCGCGCGGGCCCCGGCGGCGACCGGCCGTCGGGCGAACACGCCGTCCCGGTCCTCGACGTGGTCGCGGATCTTCACCGAGGCGAGCGCGAGCGAGACGGCGGCCGCCAGGCGGGCACCCTCGCCCTTGGCGACCGAGGCGGTGCGCATGCCGCGCAGCGGGCAGGGCCCGGCCGTGCGGCGCCAGGAGGCGTCGTCCTTCGCGCTCTGCGCCTCGACCAGCACCGAGATGATCAGACCGTCGTAGTTGGTGGCCGTCCTGGCCAGCTGGCCGTGCTCGTCCCGCAGTGCCAGGCAGAGCCCGCACAGGTGGGCCATCCACGAGGTCTGCAACCGCTCCGAGAGCCGGTGGCGACACGGCCTGATGATGCCGAACATGATCCCCCTTGGTGCGCGGGCCATGGCGGGCCCCCGATCGCGGACATCATATGACCGGCAGTTCACGACTTCGGAAGGGTCGTGAACCAGGTGGGTAACACCGGCGGTGCCGTCGGAAACAGCGGTGCCCGGGACGCGAACCCGGGCACCGGGACCGGTCCGGGTCCCGGTCCGGACCCGGACCGGTCAACCCACGAGGGCGCCGGAGAGCTCGGTGACCGCGGCGGTGTTCTTCGCCGGAGGGGCCGTCACCTTCACCGCCTTGCCCAGCTCGGTGAAGGTCACCGTGGTGACGGAACGGACGGGGTCCATGGTCAGGACCATCCGGACCTTCGCCACCCGGCCCTCGGGGTCGATCCAGACCTCGGCGGGGACCTGGAGGCCGGCGGCGCTCATGCTCCGGTACGTGTCGACCTTGCTCTGCACCTGCGGCGTCAGGCGCAGGGTGACGGCGTCGTCGGCCAGGATCCCGCCGTAGCGCGTCGTGCGGACCCCGTTCAGTTCCTCCTCACCGCTCCGGGTGACCCGGGTCAGGGTGGAGATCTGCTGCAGCACGTGCTCCGGGTCGTTGACCGGCGCCCGGAGGAGGGCGTGCGCGACGGTCCGCTCCCGGTCCATCGCCGCCCAGGACCCGGCCGGCACCCCCGCCGAGCCGCGGACGTACACCTGGCCGTCCGCGAAGATCTCGTCGATGTGGCTGATGCCGCCGCCGGGGAAGTCGACGTCCAGCCGGCCCCGGTCCGCCGCGAGGTCGAAGTCTCCGGCAACCGTCAGGTTGTACGTGGTCTCCCCGTCGCTGAGTTCCACGGTCTCGCCGATCCGGGCGCTGGTGCGGCCGGTGGCGGCAGCGGCCTCGCGGACGGCGCCGGCGTGCTCGGCGATCGACGCCGCCGCCGACGCGGTCGGGGCCGGGGTCGGGACCGTGGTCGGCGCCGTCGGGGTGATCGAGGCGGTCGCGGTGGTCGACGACGTCGGGGTGCCCGCACCCGTCGTGGCGCCGGCCGCCGCCGGGCTGCTCGCCGACGGCCCGGCCGTCGTCCCGGCAGTGGTGGACGCGCACCCGGCGGCGCACGCCAGCGCGAGCACGGTACCGACGAGACCTGTGGAACGACGCACTTCTTCCCCTGACACGGTGTTGCGGTGGTGATCGGGCCGGGCCCGCCGCGTTCTGCGGCGTCCCCCGTCGTGGTGTGCGTTTCGCACCCGCCCGGCCCACCGACCCTATCCGGCCAGGTCGGGCCGCCACGGCCGGGGTGGAGGCCGTCGTCCCCGACGGGGCCCGCAGGCGCTCTGCAGGTGATCTCATATCCGGGATAGCATCGCGAATATGGGAATCGATACGGCCGCCGACGAACGGCTGGCCATCCGGCTGGCCGAGCTTCGCGTCGAACGCGGATGGACGCTGGAGGAGTTGGCGCGGCGGGCGGAGGTGAGCCGGTCGACGCTGTCGCGGGTCGAGCGGGCGGAGGTCAGCCCGACGGCCGCCCTGCTCGGCCGGCTCTGCGCCGTCTACGGGCGCACGATGTCGCGGCTGCTCGCCGAGGTCGAGTCGGCCCCGGCCCGGCTGGTCCGGGCCGGCGAGCAGCGGATCTGGCGGGACGAGGCCACCGGGTTCGTACGGCGTTCGGTGTCCCCGCCGGACGGCTCGCTGCGGGGCGAGATCATCGAGGGCCGGCTGCCGGCGGGTGCCGACATCGCCTACGACCGGCCGTCCGTCCCCGGTCTGGAGCACCATCTCTGGCTGCTGGAGGGCCGGTTGGAGCTGACCGTGGACGGCGAGCCGCAGCAGCTCGCGGCCGGCGACTGCCTGCGGTTCGTCGCCGACAGCACCCGCTTCCGCAGCCCCGGGCCGGACGCCGCCCGGTACGTGCTGGTGGTGGTGGAGCCGTGACGGCCCCGATAGGCCCGGCGGTGGCCCGCGAGCGGTTCGACGCCGCCGGCCGCCGCGTCCTGCTGGTCTGCGTCGCGGGTGGCTTCACCACCCTGATCGACCAGTCCGTCCTCAACACCTCGATACCGGCCCTGCGGGAGAGCCTGCACGCCCAGCCCGCCCATCTGCAGTGGATCGTGGCCGGCTACTCGCTCGCCTTCGGCCTGGCCCTGATACCGGGTGGGCGGCTCGGGGACGTCCGGGGCCGCAAGTGGTTCTTCGTCACCGGCCTGGCCGTGTTCACCGCCGTCAGCGTGCTCTCCGCGACCGCCACCGAGCCCTGGGTGCTGGTGGCCGCCCGGTTGCTCCAGGGAGCCGGGGCCGGCCTCGTCAACTCCCAGATGATCGGCACCATCCAGGACGTGTTCCACGGTCAGCTGCGGGCCCGGGCGCTCGGGATGTACGCCGTCACGGGCGGCCTGGCCTTCGCGCTGGGCCCGCCGGTCGGCGGCGCGGTGCTGGCCGCCGTCGGACCGGAGACCGGCTGGCGGCTGACCTTCCTGCTCAACGTGCCGTTCGGGCTGGCGACCGTCGTCCTGGCGGCCCGCTGTCTGCCCCGCCCACGCCCCAGCGCCCGGAACGCCAACCTCGACCTGGTCGGCCTGCTGCTGGTCGGTGCGTTGACCCTGGTGCTGATGCTGCCCTTCGTCCAGCCGCCCGGCTGGACCGGCTGGACCGGCTGGCTGGCCTTCGCCGCCGGCGCCGCCCTGCTGCTCGCCGCGCTGGTCCGCTGGCAGCGGCGCCGAGCCCGGGCCGGCGGGCACCCGTTGATCCACCCGGCGCTCACCCGGTCCGCGCCCTACGCCCTCGGTACGGCGGTGGCGATGGCCCAGTTCGGCTCGGTCGTGGCGGCCGGGCTGGTGCTGGCGATGTTCCTGCAGGACGGGCTCGGGCTCTCCCCGATGATCGCGGCGCTGGTCGCGCTGCCCTCGGCGGTCTCCATGGGGGTCGCCTCGGCGCTCGCCTGGCGGGTGGTGCAGCGCTTCGGCCGGCGGAGCGTCACCGTGGCCCTGGCGGTCTCGGCACTGGTGATGCTGACCGGCGGCCTGGTCGTGCACTGGGGGCCCACCGGCGCGCTGCCCTGGGTGTTGGCGGCGTTGCAACTGGTCGGCGGCGCGGCCGCCGGGGTGATGAGCGCCACCAACCAGGCGTACGTGCTGCGCCATGCGCCCGCCGAGGCGGCCGGGGTGAGCGGGGCGATCCTGCAGATGGCGCAGCGGATCGCCGCGGCGGTCTGCGTCTCGGCGCTCTCCGGGGTCTACCTGCGTGCCACGGGTGGTGGGGGCGGCCACCGGGCCGCGTACACCTGTGCCAGTGCCGTCTGCGCGGCGGTGGCCGCGCTGGCGGTGCTGGCCTCGGTGCTGGCGAGCCGAGCGGCGGCGCGGGAGGACGAGGGGCCGGTGGCGGTCCCGCTGCCCGCTCGGGCGGGGGAGGCCGGTGCCGGGCAGGGCGGTGCTGTGCAGGACGGTGCTGGGCGGGCCGGTGTGCCGGGTCGGGCCGACCGGCCCGGTCGGGCCGGGGACGTGCGGGCGCGGCGGTAGGAGCGGGGAGCGGCGCGGTCGGCGCCGGGTCGGCCGGCCCGCCGCCGACCGGATTGAGCGGTGGGCGAACGGGCGGCCGGCGGGTGGGAGTCACGGCGTACGGTGATCGGCATGACTGAGCATCGGACCGTCGAACTGCCGGAGGTCACCCTCGCCTACCGGGAGTCCGGCACGCCGGGCGCCCCGCCGCTGCTCCTGCTGCACGCCCTCGGGGAGCGGGCCACCGACTGGGACGGCGTCCTGCCGGACCTCGCCCCCCACCATCGCGTCCTCGCGCTCGACCTGCGCGGCCACGGGGACAGCGGGCGCCCCGGCCGGTACGGCCTGGAGCTGATGCGGGACGACGTGCTCGGCTTCCTGGACGCGCTCGGGCTGGACCGGGTCGACGTCGTCGGTCACTCGATGGGCGGCGTGGTGGCGTACCTGCTGGCGCAGGAGCACCCCGAGCGGGTCGGCCGGCTGGTGCTGGAGGACGTCCCCGCGCCCCACCCGCGCCCGGCGTCCCCGGTGGCCGCCGCGCCCGCCGAGCCGGTGGACTTCGACTGGGCGGTGGTGGCGGCGGTCAAGGGGCAGATCGACACCCCCGAGCCGGTCTGGCTGGAGCGGCTGGCCGCGATCGCCGCGCCGACCCTGGTGGTGGCCGGTGGTGGGGCCAGCCACGTCCCGCAGGACCGGCTCGCCGAGCTGGCCGAGCGGATCCCCGACTGCCGGGTGGTCACCGTCGAGGCCGGCCACCTGGTGCACCACGCCCGGCCGGCGGAGTTCGTCGCGGTGGTCGCGCCGTTCCTGGACCTCGCCGACCGGACCGGCGGACCCCCGCGGTAGCCGACCCCCGCTAGCCGACCCCCGCTAGCCGACCCCGGCTGGCGGCCCGCCGGGGCGGGCCGCCCCGGCGGGCGGCGGAGGTCAGACGCCGTGCTCGGCCGCGAGCCGGCCCGCCCGGACGGCCGTGACCAGGTCGGCGTGGTCCGCCTCGGTCCGGTCCGCGTACGCCACCGCGAAGGTGGCGACCGCCTCGTCCAGTGCCTCGTTCTTCCCGCAGTAGCCGCTGATCAGGCCCGGGTCGGCGGTGTGCGCATGGGCCCGGGCGAGCAGCGCGCCGGTGATCCGGGCGTAGTCGTCGAGCTGTGCGGGCAGCAGCGCCGCCGGGTCCACGCTGCCCTTGCGGTTGCGGAACTGCCGTACCTGGTAGGGCAGTCCGTCCACCGTGGTCCAGCCGAGCAGGGTGTCGCTGACCACCTGCATGCGCTTCTGGCCGAGGACCACCCGGCGGCCCTCGTGGCCGTCCGGTGCGGTCACCGGGTGGCCGGCGCGGGCCAGGTGCGGCAGCAGCACCGAGGGGCGCGCCTCCTTCACCTGGAGCACCAGCGGCTGCTCGCGGTGGTCGGTCAGCAGGACGACGTACGAGCGGGTGCCGACGCTGCCGGTGCCCACCACGCGGAAGGCCACGTCCTGCACCCGGTAGCGGGCGAGCAGCGGGTGCAGCTCCGCGGGCACGGTGGCGACGTAGGCGCCGAGCGCGGTGGCCACCGCGTCGGCCGTCGCGTCCGGCACCTCGCTGAGCACCGGGGGCGCCGCGGTGAACCGCAGCCCGCCGTCGGCCGCCCGGACGGTGGACTTGGCGGCGAACCGGGCGCTGGTGTTGCCCAGCGCCTTGGCACCGACCTTCTGCAGGGCCTCGGCCAGGTCGTGCGCCTGCGCGAACGAGACCAACTGGTCGTCGGCGACGGCGTTCCAGGCGTCCAGGACGGGCAGCTTGGCCAGCGTGCGCATGGTGCGGCGGTACGAGCCGGCGGCGTCGAACGCGGCCCGGCGCGCGGTGGTCTCGTCGGCCCCGACCTCGCGGCCGGCCAGCACCAGGCTGGCGGCGAGCCGCTTGAGGTCCCACTCCCACGGGCCGGGCACGGTCTCGTCGAAGTCGTTTATGTCCATCACGAGTTGGCCGCGGGCGTCGCCGTACAGGCCGAAGTTGGCGGCGTGCGCGTCGCCGCAGAGCTGGGCGGTGATCCCGGCGGTGGGCGTGCCGGCGAGGTCGGCGGCCATCAGGCCGGCCGAGCCGCGCAGGAACGCGAACGGGGTGGCCGCCATCCGGCCCAGCCGGATCGGCACCAGCTCGGTGAGCCGGCCCGCGTTGGACGCCTCGATCGCCTCGACGGCGGTCGGGCGGTCGTCGGCGGTGGCGAACTCGGCGTGCCGCTCGCGCGGGATGCGCTCGCGCAGGGCCTTGCCGCGCTCGCGGGAGCGGCCGTCGTGACGCGGTGCGAACCCGTCGACGGCGAACCGCCGCCCCCGGCCGGCCGCTTCCGCCCGTGCCCCGGACTCCTCCACCGCTTCGGTGAGCTGCGTCATCGTGCCCCGCCCCGTCCCTCTGTCGTTCCCGCCCGCGACCTGCGCGGATCCGGCCCTTCGGCGGGCCGGGGAGCAGGTTACCGGGCCGCTCGGACAGCCCGTCGACAGGGAGGGACGTGCGCGGGGAGGCGCCGGTTCCGCCGGGCCCGCCCCGCCCGGAGCGGGGAAGCGGAGCTCACCCTCCGAGAAGGGCCTTGTGGGCGCCGTACGCCTCGATGAGGCCCTGAATCGTCCGGAGGTCGCCGGCGAAGGAGGCGGACCGCCATTTCGCCTTGCGGCCGTCGCGGTAGTCGAGATCGACCCAGACGGCGAGATTCACCCGGGAGCTGTCCGAGAAGCTCTGGCCGCTCGCCCGCAGCGTCATCGCGGCCAGTTCGTAGAAGTCGACGACGGTCAGCGGCTTGCGCTCGTCCGTGTATTCGACGGCGCCGTCCGGGGTGATGACCAGCAGCGGGTCCGCGTCGTGCGACGTCCCGTGCAGGAGGCCGGACAGCTTGCCGCGCGCCTTGGTGAAGACCCGCCAATTCGCCGGGACGGGGCCCTGCCGGGCCTGCCAGAGGATGGTGCGCGAATCGATCATGCCGGCTCCGGTTCGTGCCGCCACCGCCGGTCGGCGGACAGGACTGAGGGGCGGAGGGGGATCGCCGACGCGCGCGGGGCGCCGTCGTCCGCGTGGGGCGACCCCGGCTCTCCAGGACTCACGGGGATTCTCCGCCCGCCGGCGCCCGGCCGCCACTCCGGCGGCGCCCGGGTCGGGGCCGGACCGCGACCGACCAAAGGCGGTCGCGGTCCGGCACGGGGACCGGCGAGGCCGGTGGGCCCCCGCTGTCGGGCGGGGGCCCACCGGTTCCTTCGGGATCGAGCCGACCGATCCGGCTATCGGAGGAGGAGACGCATGCGCTCCGCGATCTCGGCCGCCTTCGCGCGGACCTGATCACCGTCCAGCAGGTCGGACGCGCCCGTTCCCGCCGCGTCGTAGTCGAACGCCAGGTAGAACAGGTCCGTCGCCGCCTGGTAGTGGTCGGTGGACGGATAGGGCCCGCCGTACTGCTTGTACAGCGGGAGGCAGACCCGGGAGAACTCGGCGGCGGAGAGCCTGCCCTCGGAAACGGCCTCCGCCAGGACGAGGAAGGGCTCCAGGGCGGCCATCTAGAGGACCCCCTGCTCGACGAGGTAACGGTACTGGTCGGTGTCGACCCTGGATTTCCACGCCCCGAGCAGCTCGCCCGTTTGGATGTCGACCGAGACGTGCTTGCCCGTCGCGAGATCCACGTAGTGGCGGGCGGGAATCTTACGGAACGTCCCGTCGATCACCGTGGTCCCGGGATTCCTGATCAATTCATCCAGCACCTTCAAGAATGCCCGCCTGGCCGGCTCGCTGTTCGTGGCGGTGATACCGAAGTCGGCGGCGTGCTCGAAATGATGGGCGACCTTGTTCCAGCGGACCCAGACCGAGCCGCAACTCGGGCCGCTGTTGTGGACGAGTACCGGCGTACCGCCCGCGAGTACATAGTACGTGTGGGCGGATTCCACGGTGAGGTTGTAGGCGGGCTGGACGGTCTTCCAGTGCCCGGTGCTGGTGATCCGTGCGGTCCGGCCGGTGTCCGTCCTGAGGGTGTCGCCGCTCGTGAGGTCGGCGGCGTCGACCCAGGCGTGCTGGTTGTCGGCCCAGAACGGGTGCTCGTCGGTCGAGGTGATCGTCGCGGTGGTGCCGTCCGGCGCCGTGACGCCGAGGTCGGTGAAGTCGCGGTCGTCGGGCGTGTAGATGGTGGCGTCGACGCGGTGGGAGCCGGTCCGGCCGGACTCGGGGTCGGTCGCCCGCACCTGGTCGCCGACGCGGATCCGCTCAATCGGGAGGGTCGACCCGTCCGCCATCAGGACGCCGGTGCCGGCCGGGAAGCTGTTCTCCGTCAGGCAGCTGGTGACGGCGTCCGCGAGCCTCCTGATGCGCGCGGCCTCCGCGACCTCGTCGATGGTCTTGGCCTTCTTCGCGAGTTGCGCGAGCTTCACCGCCTTTCCGGCCGGGAAGAAACCGACGGCCAGTTCCGCACAGGCACTGGCGCTCTTCTGCTTGACGCACTCCTCGGCGCTGTCCACGCCGAGGATGGCCTTGACGACCTTCTTGACGAGCTCCGCCTCGTCCTGGAGGTTCTCGAAGTAGGACCCCCATTCACTGAGGAGCCCCGGTACGCCGCTGAGCAGGGGGGCCCTGTGCGGCTGGGGAAGCGTGCACTTCCAGACCTCCGCCAGCGTGACGGCGTTGCAGACCGGGCGGCCGGCGGTCAGGCGTTCGTACTCGGCCCGGGCGATCTCGTCCCGGATCCGTGCCTCCAGTTCCTTGTTCAGTTCGTCGGCGATCTCCTTGGCCTGGGCCTGGATCCCGGCTTCCTCGGCCTTGAGTTCGGCCTGGCGTTCCTGGATCTCCTTCTCCGCGACGAAGCCCCAGGCCTCGTCGGCGGCCTGCTGGGCCTGACCGGCGTCCTTGCCCGCCGCGACCGCGGCGGCGCGGGCCCGGGTCGCGGCCTTGCGCGCCAGGTCCGCGGACCAACGGGCCTGGGACGCGGAGGCCTGCGCGCGGGCGGCGGAGGCACTCGCGTCGCCGGCGTCGCGTGCGGCGGCCTGGGAGGCGGTGCGGGCGGTGGTGGCGGACCGGGCGGCCTGGGTGGCGGAGGTTTCGGCGGCCTGGGCGGACGCCTTGGCGTCGGAGCGGTACCGGTCGGCCTGCTCGGCCGCGGCGTGGGCCTGGACGCGGGCGTTGTCGGCCTCGCCGGCGGCCGCGTTCGCCACGGCGGCGGCCTCGGTGGCCTCCCAGGCGTCCTGCTGGGCCTTGGCCGCGGTCTGCGAGGCCTCGGCGATCAGGCGGCTCATCTGCGCCGCGTGGGTGGTGGCGAGCTGGTCCTTGCGGTCGGCCATGTACCGGCCGGTCTGCAGGAAGTCGTGCACGAGGTCGGGCGTCCCGGCGAGGGCGTACTTGGCCGCGGCCTGGACCTCGGGGCCGCCGACGGCGAGCAGCTGGGTGGCCTGGACGCGTTCGTCGATCTGACGGGCGGTGTACTGGCCGGTCATCAGGAAGGCGGCGACGGCCCTGGGCGAGCCGTCCTTCAGGGCCTTCTCACCGGCCTCCTTGACACTGGTGCCGCCGGTGGCGATCACCTGGTAGGCGCGGACCCGGTTGTCGGTGATCGCCGCGTCGTTCCGGCCGCTGGTGTAGAAGGCCTCGATCTGCTGCGCGTCGCCCTTGAGCGCGGCGGTGGCGGCGGTGCGGACGGCCTCGTCGGGGCTGTCCTGGGCGATCTCCTGCACGCTCTGGCGCGTGTCGTCCTGCTCGGCCTTGCTCCGACCGCTGCGCACCCAGTCCAGGACGGTCGCATCGGTGCCGGCCAGGGCGGTGGCGGCGGCCTCCTGGCTCCAGGGGCCGCCGGACTTGACGGTCTGGAGCGCGACCTTGCGGCCCTTGGCCGCGAGTGCCTTCGGGTCGGCGTCGGGGCGGGCGGCCTCGGCGGCCAGCCCGGCGGCCTCCTGGTCCTGGGCCTTCCAGTCGGCGAGCAGGGTCCCGATGCCGGCGCTGTTCTCGTCGTCGGCCGACTTCAGGGCCCGGGCGGTCTCGACGGCGGCGGCGGTGCGGGCGGTGAGGTCCTCGGCCTCGGTCCTGCGGGCGACTGCGTAGACGGTGCTCGCGGTCTGCACCGCCTCGCTCGCGGTGTTCGCGGCCTTGCGCGCCTCCTCGGCCTGGCGGGCGGCCTCGGCCGCGGAGGTCGCGGATTCGCCCGCGTGCTGGGCGGCCTCGTCCGCGGCGGTCGCCGCGTTCTGGGCGTGGGTGGCGGCGGAGTGCGCGGCGTCGCGGGCCTGGAAGGCGGCCTGGGCGGCCTGGGTGGCCAGCGCCGCGGAGGCGGTCGCGGCGCGGTCGGCCTCGTTCGCCTGGCGGCGGGCCTGGTCGGCCGCGGCCTGTGCCTTGCCGGAGCCGGCGCCGGCGGCGTTCGCCAGCCGGCCGGCCTTCTCCGCGGAGCCGGCGGCCGCGTTCGCGTTCGCGCTGGCACTCCTGGCGTCGGTCGAGGCCTCGCCGGCGGCCTGGGAGGAGGCGCCGGCGTGGTCCGCGGCCTGCGCGGCGCGCTCGGCGTCCCTGGCCGCGTCGCGTGCTTCCTGTGCCCGCTGGCGGGCTTCGGAGGCCTTGCCCGCGTCGGAGGACGCGGCGTTGGCGGCCCGGCGGGCGTTGCCCGCCGCGAGCGCGGCGCCACTGGCCGCCGAGGCGGCCTGGGCCGCGGCGCTGGAGGCGATGCGGGAGGCCTGGTTGGCCGCGCCGGCGGCGGAGACCGCCTGCTGGGCGGCGGCGGCCGCGCCCTGGGCGGCGTCGGCCGCTCGGGCGGCGGCCTCCGAGGCACGGGCCAGGTCCTGGCCGGCCGCCTCGGTCTCCCGGGCCGCGGTCTCGGCGGCCTCCTTGGCCAGGCGGGAGGTGTCCACCGCGCGTGCGGAGGCTTCCTTGGCGGCGTCCTTCGCGGCCAGTGCCTGCGCGCCGGCCTGCTCGGCCTGGTCGGCCAGTTGCGAGATCGTGGCGCGTTCCTGGTCCCGGGCGAGGGCCACGAACTGACCGACGTCCAGGAACTCGACAACGTCGGCGGGCGTGCCGCGCAGCGCGACCTTGGCGGCCTCCTTCATGGCCGGGCCCCCGGCCGCGAGGAGTTGCATGACCCGTACCCGGTTGTCCGTCTCCAGGGCGTCGTACCGGCCCTGTTCGAGGAACTTCCTCACGTCCTCGGGCGTGCCCCTGAGCGCGGCCGTGGCCTGCTCCTTGACACTCGGGCCGCCGGTGGCGACCAGCTGGAACGCCTGGACCCGCCGGTCCTGCTCCAGGGGGGTCTGCCAGCCGTCATTGAGGAAGGCGCGCAGGTCGCTCGTCGACCCCTTCAGCGCCTTGGTCGCGGCGTCCCGCACACCGGGCCCGCCGAGGCCGAACATCTGAAACGCCGTGACCCGGTCGTCGTGGTATTCCGCGAGGTCCCTGCCGACCTCCAGAAATCGTTTGACATCCTCGTCCGAACCGATGAGCGCGGCCTCCGCGGCCGCCTTGACCCCGGTCCCGCCGTTCGTCCACAGGTTGAGGACGAGTTCGCGGTCCGTGATGACGGGCGGGTTGTACACGGGGGACGGGCCGGCGGCGAAAGCGGGTGCCGGGCCGAGCAGGCCGGCCGCGAGGGCCACCGGCAGCAGGACGGCACCCGCAGCGCGCAGACCCGGTATTCGACTCCGCGCCCGTCGCTTCCTCCGGGCGGCGTCCGGTACTCCCGACGAGTGCAAGACGTGCTTCACACTACATTCCTCTCATCCGGGGCATGCGTAGGTCATGTGAACGGAATCCCCCGGCAAATAATCGAAAGCGACCATCGACGGCATATCGGGCATAAGTGGCCGAGGAATCCGGTCATGAATGACGAAACGTCACCGTCCGTTGGGGGCCGGTTCTTTTATGACCGGACAAGATCCCTCGGGGCGACAACTGCTGATATCTTACGCACCATCAGCACCTCGCGATCATGATCTCTGCACCGAGTCACCATGTTTGATGGATACTCATGAATGAAGGAATCGCCATGCCGCCCATATCCCGTTCCCGGAAGACTCTCCTGGCCTGCTCCGCCGGCGTTCTGACGGCAGGCATCGGATTCGCATCGCTCGCGGTCGCGCACGCCGCGCCCGGTACGACCTCGGACGATTCCGCCATGCCGGTCGCCGTCGAGGACTTCCAGCACCCCGGTGCCGACCGCATCCTCGCGGAGCGGCAGATCACCTTGAAGCAGGGCGACGGGCACATCTGGCTCAAGGAGGGCCCGGGGCACACCGTGCCGACGGACTGCCAGGCCTCGAACGAGATCTTCATCGAGTCCCGCCTCGACAAGCGCGGCTACTGCTTCACCGTGTCCGGCACGAGCGGTTACCTCGCCATGGAGCTGCCGGACGTCTACGGCATCTGGACCGAGGACCGCTCCGTCAGTGCCAAGCTCGTCGCGGCCGGCCAGACGACTCAGGTGAACGTCGGCCCGAACTCGGTCGAGCCCGTCGGGGAGAGCCTGCCCGGGGGGAAGCGCTCGGTCCTGGTCGAACTGCGCGTCACCGGCTGATCCCCCGGGGGCCACGCAGCCCAGCCCCGGCGGGTCCCCGGCCGAACCGGTCGGGGACCCGCCGGGGCCGTCGCGGGACCGGCCGGCCTGCTCGGGGGGTGCCGCGCACCCGTCGGCGCGGGGCGGGGGAGAGGTGCGTGCGGAGGAGGCCTCCCGCCGGTCCGGCCGAGCCCCTGGGCTGGTCCCGGCGTCCCCGAGCGGAAGGCGTGCCCGCGTTCCCGCCCGCTGTCCTGGCCGGTCCCGGGTGGAACGCGCGGGATACGCTGGCCGGCGTGGACGATCTTCGGGGGAGTGGCCGTGCGCGGGTGGCGGCCGGCGTGGTGGCGGTGCTGACGGTGGGGGCCGGGCTCGGGGTGCGGGCGGTGGCGGGTGGCGATGTCGCCAAGTACGCCGGCGACGCGCTGTACACCGTCCTGGTGTACGCCCTGGTGCTGTTCGCCGCCCCGCGGCTGCGCCCGGTGGCGGCCGCGGCGGTGGCCGCCGGGCTGAGCTGGGCGGTCGAGCTGTTCCAGCTCACCGGCGTCCCCGACGACCTGGGCCGGCGGAGTGCGGCGGCCCGGTTGGTGTTCGGCTCCACCTTCAACGCGCCGGACCTCGGGTGGTACCTGGTCGGCGCCGCGTCGGCCGCCCTGCTGCACGCGGGGTCGGTCCGGCTGGTGCGCGCCGGCCGGGCGCTCCCCTCCGCCGTGGCGAAGCAGGGCGCGCCCGACCGGGTCTGACGGTTGCTCAGGTGGGTCAGAGCGGGAGCAGCTCCGGCCGCTTCGCCTCGACGTGGTCGCCGGAGGACTCGCCGCGCAGCCGGCGGCCGACCCAGGGCAGCAGGAACTCGCGCGCCCACTGCAGGTTCTCCCGGCGCTGCTCGGCGGGGGTCTGGACCGGCAGGACCGGCCACGGCGCCTCCGGGTCCTGCTCGGTGCGCAGGCCCAGCGAGCGGGCGGCCAGCAGGGCGACCCGCTGGTGACCCTCCGGCGAGAGGTGCAGGCGGTCCTCGCTCCACGCCCGGCGGTCCTGCACCGCGCGCAGCGACCAGAGGTCCGCGACCTTGCAGCCGTTGCGGTCGGCGACGGCCCGCATGTGGCCGTTGTACGTGGCGATCTTGCCGCGCAGGTGCTTCAGCAGCGGCACGCCCCGGGTGTCGAAACCGGTGCAGATGAGCACCGTCCCGGCGGATTCGGTGAGTTGGACGATGGCGTTCTCGAAGCGCTCGGCCACCTCGTCCGGGTCGCTGCCCGGGCGCAGGATGTCGTTGCCGCCGGCACAGAAGGTGACCAGGTCCGGCTGGATGCGCCGCACCTCGGGCACCTGCTCGGCCATGACCTGGTCGAGCAGCCGGCCCCGCACCGCGAGGTTGGCGTAGCGGAACTCGCCCGGCGGGCACCCGTCGGCGAGCAGTCCGGCGAGCCGGTCGGCCCAGCCGGCGAAGGCGCCGCCGACGCCGGGGTCGTTCAGGCCTTCGGTGAAGCTGTCCCCGAGGGCCGCGTACGAACTGAGGTCAAGGGTCTCCTGGAGGTTCGGCATGAAGGAGATAGTTCACTGTCTCAAGTGACCTACGCCACCGTAGGTGGCCCGTGCGGGTACGTGAGATGGGCCACGTGCGATTCGTGCGGGTCTCGGGAATAACCCGGCAGGGTGCCGCGCCGGGCCGCGCCGGACCGTCGCGCGCGGCTGACGATGACTCAGAAACTGCCTGTAGATAGGCCGGCCGGGGAAAGAACAAGATCGCGACCCCCTTCCGGTTCCGGCTCGGCGCCGCCCACCCTGGAGGGGCCCGGCCGCTCGGCGGGGCGCCCACCCACCCAGGGGAGCGGAAGCATGACCGAGCCCGACCCGACCACCGCGTCCCGGACCTCCGACGAGGGCTGGTACGTCGACGACCGCTGTTTCAACTGCGACGTCGCCCGCCAGCTCGCCCCCGATCTGATCCACGAACGCGGCGGACGCTCCGAGGTGGTCCGCCCGCCCCGCGACGAGGCCGAGCTGCGGCAGCTGTACGCCGCCGCCCACGCCTGCCCCACCCGCTCCGTCCGCCTCGCCGGCCGGCCGCTCGATCCGGCCCGGGACCCGTTCCCGCTGGCGCTCGACGACGGCCTGCTGCTCTGCGGCCACACCTCCCGGCACACCGCGGGTGCCAACTCCTACCTGCTGCGCCGGCCCGACGGGTACCTGATGGTGGACACGCCCCGGTTCGCCGAACCGCTGGCCGCCCGGTTCGAGGCGCTCGGCCCGGTCACCGACGTGCTGCTCACCCACCGCGACCACGCGGCCCACGGCCGCGCGTACGCCGACCGGTTCGGCGCGCGGCTCTGGATCCACGAGGGCGACCTCGACGCCGCGCCCGGTGCCGACCGGGTGCTGCGCGGCCGGGAGCCCGTGGAGATCGCGGCCGGGTTCGTGGCCCACCCGTTCCCCGGGCACACCCTCGGCAGCGTCGTCCACCTGGCCGACGACCGGTACTGCTTCTCCGGCGACAGCTTCTACTGGTCGCGCACCACCGGCGACCTGGAGGTGGCCGCCGGGGTCACCTGGTACTCGATCGAGGAGCTCGCCGCCTCGCTGGCCCGTGCCGTCGGGCGGCTCCGCTTCGAGTGGCTGCTGCCGGGGCACGGCGACCGGCGGCGGATGCCGGTCGACGAGGCGGCCCGGCGGCTGAGCGCCCTGGCCGAGCGGAGCCGTGACCTGCGGCCGAGGCCGATCGACTTCACCTCGATGCGCTGGTAGGGCGCGGCCGTGCGGCGGCGGCGCCGTCTCCACGTGGCGGAGTGTCCCCGTGCGCCGGTGTGCGCGCCGGGTGCGCGGGGGGCTGCGCCCGACGGGGGCGTCCGCTCAGGTGTGCGAACGGCGCTGTCTGGGCAGCCGCCCTCTGGGGCGCGCTCGCGCACCCCGGCACGCCCCCGTGCTCCGGCGCCGGACACCCGAGCACCCCCGGTACGCCGGCGCCCCGGTACGCCAGCACGCCCGAACCCTGTACTCCGAACCCTGTACTTCCCGGACGGCGGAGGTAGCCGCATGCCGAACCGAATCCCGGAGCGTACCGCGAGGCCGCGGCGCTACCTGATGTGCCGGCCGACGTTCTTCACGGTCGACTACACGATCAACCCCTGGATGGACCCGGAACGGCCGACCGACACCGATCTCGCCGTCCGCCAGTGGGAGCGGTTGTGCACCACGTACCGGCGGCTGGGCCACACCGTCGAGCTGATCGAACCGCTGCCCGGTCTGCCCGACATGGTCTACACCGCCAACGGAGCCACCGTCCTGGACGGCCGCGCGCTGGTCGCCACCTTCCGGCACCCCGAGCGGGCCGGCGAGTCCGACGCCCACCAGGCCTGGTTCCGGGCGGCCGGCTACCGCGAGGTCCACCGGGCCGGGCACGTCAACGAGGGGGAGGGCGACCACCTGGTGGCGGGCCGCCGGGTGCTGGCCGGCACCGGGTTCCGCACCGACCCGGCGGCGCACGCCGAGGCCAGGGCCCTGTTCGGCGTCCAGGTGCTCAGCCTGACCCTGGTCGACCCGCGCTTCTACCACCTGGACACCGCGCTCGCCGTCCTCGACGACGACCACGTCATGTACTACCCGGCGGCCTTCTCGCCCGACAGCCAGGCGCTGCTGCGCAGCCTCTACCCCGACGCGATCATCGCCGACCGCGCGGACGCCGAGGTGTTCGGCCTCAACGCGGTCTCGGACGGGCGGCGGGTCCTGCTGCCGGAGGCCGCCAAGGCGCTGGCCGGCCGGCTGGCCGAGCACGGCTACGAGCCGGTGCCGGTGGACGTCTCCGAACTGCTCAAGGGCGGGGGCGGCGCCAAGTGCTGCACCTTGGAGCTGCGGCCCGGCTGAGTCCGCCCCGGCGGCCACGGCCGCCACCCGCCGTCGTCACCGTCGAAGGGCCCGGACCCCGCCCCGGCGGCGCAGCCGCCCGCCGAGGCCCAGGAGCCGCAGCCCGTGGCAGGGCGGGGGCAGGCGGGCGTGTGGGGAGCCGGGCGCCGACGTCCTCGACGGCCAGGACGTCGGTCAGGACCAGGTCACCTCGTGGACGCGCGTCACGAGTTCCCCGGCGAGGCCGGCCCGCCGGTGGTCGTCCCGGGCGGGCCGGCCGGGCGGGGTGTGGCTCAGGCGTCGCGGCCCAGCCAGAGGTCGGGGCCGAACACCTCGTAGTGGATGTCCGCGGCCGGTACGCCCGCCGCGAGCAGCTGCGCCCGCACCGAGCGCAGGAACGGCAGCGGGCCGCACAGGTACGCGACGGTCCCGGCCGGGACCGGCACCGTCGAGAGGTCGACCAGGCCGGTGCGCTCCTGCGGCCAGTCGCCGAGCGGGCGCTCGTAGAAGACATGGGCGACGGCGCCCGGCAGCTCGGCGGTGAGCCGGTCGAGGTCGGCGCGGAAGGCGTGCGAGAGCTGGTCCCGGTCGCCGTGGACGGAGATCACCGTGCGGGGCGAGCCGGTGGCGGCGAGGTGGTCCAGCATGGCCGTCATCGGGGTGTTGCCGATCCCGGCCGAGGCGAGCAGGACCGGGCCGGCGCCGTCGGCGAGGGTGAGGTCGCCGAGCGGCGGGGCGAGTTCGAGGGCGTCGCCGGTGCGCAGGTGGTCGTGCAGGTGGTTGGAGACCTCGCCGGCCGGCGTCCCGTCGGCCCCGGCGCCGATCCGCTTGACGGTGAACCGCAGCGCGCCGTCGGCGCCCCCGGAGAGGCTGTACTGGCGGATCTGCCGGGCGCCGTCCGCCATCGTGGCGCGCACCGAGACGTACTGGCCGGGCCGGGCGGGCGGGACGGGGCCGCCGTCGGCGGGGCGGACCAGGTAGCTGGTCACGTCGTCGGTCTCCCGGTGCCGGTCGACGACGGTGTAGCGGCGCCAGAGGTCGGCCGCACCGCCCGGTGCCCCGGCGGCGGCCTCGGCGCGCAGCCGGTCCTCTATCGCGATCAGCGCGTTCGCCATCAGCCAGTACACCTCGTCCCAGGCGGCGGCGACCTCCGGCGTGACGGCCTCGCCGAGCACCTCGGCGATCGCGGCGAACAGGTACGTGTGGACGACCCGGTACTGGTCGTTGTCGATGCCCACCGAGACGTGCTTCTGCGCGATCCGGGCGAGCATGGCGTCCGGCCGCCGGTCGGGGTGGGCGAGCAGGGCGGACGCGAACGCGGCCATCGAGCCGGCCAGTGCCTGGGACTGGGTGCGGTTGGCCTGGTTGCCCCGGTTGAAGAGGTCGCGCAGCAGCTCCGGGTGGTCGGCGAACAGCTTGTCGTAGAAGAGCGGCGTGATCTCGCCGATCGCAGCGCCCACGGCGGGCAGGGTGGCTTCGACGATCTCGGCGGACTTGGCGGACAGCATGTGCTGGCTCCAAACTGGTATCTGAGATGCGTATTAAAGGCCGTGCGGGGGCGCGGCCCGGGGGCGGGACGAAGGGTGGGGCGAGGGGTGTGGCGAGGGGCGAGTGTCGGGCCCGTTCCGACCGGCCGCGGTGGCCGGCCGCCCGGCTCGGCCGGTGGATCAGCCGGTGGGTCTGCCGGTGAGGCTCAGCAGGACGGGACCGGTGGGCGGGGCGACGAGGTCGTCGATCGAGAGCGGATCGAGCGAGGCGAAGAACGCCTCCTGCGCGGTCCGCAGGGCCCCGCGCAAGCGGCAGGCGGCCCGCAGCGGGCAGGGCGGCTCGTCCTCGCAGCCGACCACGTCGCCGATGCCCTCCAGCTCGCGCAGCAGCAGCCCGAGCGAGCCGGTCCGGCCGGCGAAGGTGAGGGCCAGGCCCCCGCCCCGCCCGCGTCTCGCCTCGACCACGCCGAGGTGCTGCAGCCGGCTGACCACCTTGGCGGCGTGCGTGTAGGGCACGCCCACCGACTCGGCCACCTCCCGGGTGGTCGGGTTCGCGTCCTCGTCGAGGACCGCCAGCCGCATGGCGACGCGGAGGGCGATGTCGGTGCTCTTGGTCAGCCTCACGTTCGAGAGGCTAGCTAATGCGAATCCTGAAATCCAATTTCCTGCACGCGTGCCCGGCGCCGGGTGGACCGGGCGGCCGGTGGTCTGCCGGAAAGGCGGGCACCGTCGTGGACGTCCTGCGCCCGGGCGTCCTCCCGGTGGCGGCCGTGACCGGCCGGGAGGTCGCCTGCGCGGCGTTGATCGGCCGGTGGCCGGTCCTGCCCGACGCGGTCCGGGCGCGCCGATGTCGCCCCCGGCACGGTCCGGGGGCGACATCGGCGGCTCAGTTCCGGACCGCCTCCGGCCGCGCCGCGGTGCCGGGGGCCGAAGGCGCGCCCGCGACGGAATCGGCGATCGCCGGGCCGCCGGCCAGGACGGGGGCGGGGCGGCGGGCCGGGACGAGGAGGGCGGCGAAGGCGGCCGCCAGGCAGAACACGGCGAGCAGGGTGAAGCCGTCGGTGTAGCCCGCGACGTAGGGGCGGCCGGAGGGCTGGAGGTGGCCGGTGACCAGGCTGGTCATCAGCGCGGCGCCGAGGGAGCCGCCGATGGTGCGGATGTTGGCGTTCATGCCGGTGGCCGCACCGGTCTGCGCCGCGGGCACGCTCTGGACGATGAGGTTGCTCATCGAGGCGAAGGCCAGGCCGATGCCGAGCCCGAAGACGCCCGCCGCCAGGGCGACCTGCCACGGCCGGTCGTGCCACGCGGCGAGCATCGCGCAGGCGACCGAGCCGAGCACGGCGCCCGTGGTGAGCTGGGCCTTGGCGGGGAACCGGCCGGCCAGCCGGCCGCTGAGGACGCCGGCCACGAACATGGTGACCAGCATGGGCAGCATCAGCAGTCCCGCGCCGGTGATGCTCGCCCCGAAGCCGTAGCCGGCCGAGGAGGGCGTCTGCGCGAAACCGGGGAGGAAGGCCCAGACCGCGTACATGCCGCCGCCGAAGAGCAGGGCGGCGGTGTTGGTCGTCCAGACCGCCGGGAGGCGCATGATGCGCAGGTCGATCAGCGGGTTGCGCGAGCGGGCCTCGACCAGGGCCCAGAGGGCGAACAGGACGACGGCCGCCCCCAGCAGGCCGAGCACGCCGAAGGAGCCCCAACCCCACTTCGAGGCCTGGCTGATGGGCAGCAGCAGCGCCACCAGCCAGCCGGAGAGCAGGACGGCGCCGAGCCAGTTGACGCGGCCCCCGTCGGCACCCCCGGCGCGCGCGGGCGACTCCGGGATGTAGCGGTGGGCGATCACGGCGGTGATCGCGACGATGATCACCGGGAACCAGAACAGCCAGCGGTAGTCCAGCGCGCCCACGATCGGTCCGGCCAGGACCATGCCGAGGCCGCTGCCCACCGCGATGACGGCGGACAGGTTGCTGATGCCGGTGGCCACCCGCGAGGCGGGGAACTCGTCGCGGATGATGCCGAAGGAGAGCGGGAAGAGCGCGCCCGCGATGCCCTGGATGACCCGGGCGATGATCAGGACGGTGATGTTGGGCGCCACGGCGGCGACCAGGCAGCCCACCAGGAGGGCGCCGAGCGCCGCGACCAGGGTGCGCTTCTTGCCGACCAGGTCGCCCACCCGGCCGAGGATCGGCGTGAAGATCGAGGCGGAGAGCAGATAGGCGGTCATCACCCAGGTGACGGTGGCCTGGTCGGTGTGCATCGCGGTCTGGACGGTCGGCAGGGCGGGCGTGATCAGCGACTGGAGCAGGGCGAACACGCCCGCACCGGTCGCGAGGACGCCGAAGGTGAGGCGATTGGACGGGCGGCTCATCAGACCTTCTCGGGGCATGGGGGCACGCAAGGGCGCGTGCCTTCGGGAGGCATGCGGAACGGGAGTGCACGGGTGTGTACGGGAGTGCACAGGAGTGCACGGAGACGGGTGTGTACGGCGCGGGTGCGTACGGAGCGGACCGCCGACACGGCCGGTTTCGGACAGGGCCGGGTGCGTGCCGGGTGCGCGTGCGGCGGGTGCGTCGAGAAGCGCTGGGTGCTGGACGGATGTAGGGGGAGCGGGCCGGCGGTGCGCGGGATCCGGTGCCGGATCGACGGAGGTGCTGATGGCCCTGCCGGATACTGCGGCAGGAGCAGGGCCGGGGCCTCACTGCTAAAGTTGAGGCATGCCTCCAGATTAGCGGAGGCACACCTCCGCTTCAACCCGGTGTCCGAAAAGAGATCCCCAGTGACGGAACAGGTCGTGGTCGGCGAGTTCCTCGCGGCCCAGCGCCCCCGCCGCGCCGATGCCGCGCGGAACTTCGACGCGCTGCTCGTGGCCGCCCGCGAGGCCTTCGCCGAGCACGGCGCCGAGGCCTCGCTGGAGGACATCGCCCGCCGGGCCGGCGTCGGCATCGGCACCCTCTACCGCAACTTCCCCACCCGCAGGCACCTCTTCGAGACGGTCTACGCCAACGAGGTCAACGAACTGGCCCTGGCGGCCCGGGAGCTGTCCGACGAGTCGCCCTGGGAGGCGCTGGCCGGCTGGCTGCGCCGGTTCGTCGCCTACACCCTGACCAAGCGGGCGATCCGCGAGGCGCTGGAAGGGGAGGAGTCGGACATCTTCCTGGCCTGCCGGCAGTCGATGTTCGACGCGGCCGGGCCGCTGCTCGGGCGCGCGCAGGACGCCGGAGTGGTGCGGGCGGACATCTCCATCGACGACCTGCTGCGCCTCGTCTCCGGCGTCAGCTCGGTCGCGTTCCCCGACGAGGAGCAGCGCGACCGGGTCCTGGCCATCGCCCTGGACGGCGTGCGGGCCAAGGTCTGACCGGTCGGCACCCGCCACCGGCGGCGGTCCACCGCCCCGGGCCGGGGCGTCCGGGGCCCGGGCGTCCGGGGCGCGGGCGGTCCCCGGCCACCGGTGTGTCGGCGGCGTCTCCTACGATGACGGGCATGAACGCTGAGGGGTCGGACGCACGGCTCATCGACGGCCGATTCCAACTGCTGCAACGGCTCGGCGGTGGAGGCATGGGCCTCGTCTGGCGCGCCCGGGACAACGCGCTGCACCGCGAGGTGGCGCTCAAGGAGGTCCGCCCGCCCGACCCGGCGATGGCGGCCGCCGACCCCGAGGGCGCGCGGGAGCTGCGCGAGCGGGTGCTCCGCGAGGCCCGGGCCCTGGCGCGGCTCCAGCACCCCAATGTGGTGATCATCCATCACATCGTCGACACCGCCGACCATCCCCACCCCTGGCTCGTCATGGAGCTGGTCGCCGGCGGCAGCCTCGCCGACCGGCTGGCCCGGGGCCCGCTCACCGTGCCCGAGGCGGCCGGGATCGGCCGCGGTGTGCTCGCGGCGCTGCGCGCCGCCCACGCCGCCGGCATCCAGCACCGCGACGTCAAACCCGGGAACGTCCTGCTGCGGCCGGACGGCACGCCCGTCCTCACCGACTTCGGCATCGCCGCCATGCAGGACTCCACCTCCCTCACCAGCACCGGAGCCCTGATCGGGTCGCCCGAGTACATCGCCCCGGAGCGGATCCGCGGCAGGGAGGGCGACCCGTCCTCCGACCTGTGGTCGCTCGGCATGATGCTGTACGTCGCGGTCGAGGGTCACCACCCGCTGCGCCGCGCGACCACGCTCGCCACCCTCGCGGCCGTCCTCGACGAGCCGCTGCCGCCGCCCGTGCGGTCGGGGCAGCTCGGCCCGCTGCTGGCCGCCCTGCTCGCCAGGGACCCGGCGGCCCGACCGGACGCGGAGCAGCTCGACCGGGCGCTCGCGGCCGCCGAGGCCGGGGCCGCCGCCGGGCCGGCCACCGGTGCGGCGGCCGGTGCGGTGACCTGGTCGCCCACGGGTCTCGACACCCCGCGGCCCGCGGGCTTCGACACCCCGCGGCCCACGCCGCCCCCGTGGCCGGGCGCCGATTCGGGGACGTTCGCACGGTCCGGTCCCGCCTCGACGTCCGGCGCCGGCTACGGCCCCGGCTACGGCCCGGGCTTCGGCCCCGGCTACGGCCCCGGCTACGGTCCCGGCCCGGCCGACGCGGTCGGCCACACCGGCCCGGTCGACGCGGGCCCCACCGGGCCGGTGCACCCGGGCCGGCCGACCGACGCGACGCCGCACGGCCGGCCGGCGCCCGCGCCGCGCGGCAGGCGGGTGCGGGCGGTCACGTTCTCGGTCGTCGCCCTCGCGCTGACCGGCGTCCTCACCTGGAACCTCTGGCCCGACGCGGGTGACGACGGCGGCCACGGCGCCGCCCCGGGCCCGGCGGTGTCCGACCCGGCCGCGACCGCCGTCCCGGACCCCACCGCGACCAGCACCGTGTCGACCCCGGCGGCTCCGCCGTCCGCCCCCTCCACGCCGGCGACCACGAAGTCCGCGCCGCCGTCCGCCGCACCGGACTTCCTCACCCCGGCCGGCGTCCGCACCACGGTCGACGCCGTCCGCCCGTACCTGGCCGACTCCAGGATCACCACGCTCACCGTCTACCCCGGCTACGCGAGCGCTTCGGGGCCCACGGCGGCCGACCCCACGGTGTACGACCGGCTGGACTACCGCGACGGCAAGGTCACCCGCACCCCGGGCGGCACCATGACGTCCCGTGACAAGACGGTCGACCTGCGGAGCTTCGACTGGGAGATCATTCCGGCGCTGCTCCAGAAGGCCCAGGACACCCTCAACGTCCCCAATCCGACCAGCCGCTACCTCATCATCGGCCCGGACAGCAGTGACGGCGCGCCCAGCATCCGCGTCTACCTCTCGGGCGCGTACGGCGGTGGCTACCTCTCCGCCGACACCAAGGGCACGGTGAAGCGGTCCTTCCCGCGCGGCGGCTGAGCACCCGTACCTGAGCACCCGCGGCCGGGCACCCGAGGGTCCGCCCGGGCGTTCCGGTCGCCTCCGCGGGCTCAGTCGGCTCGGTCGGCCGGCGGCAGCACGCGGAAGGCCAGCAGGGCGATGTCGTCGCGGGTGTCGGCGACCTGGGCGAGCACGTGGTCGCAGAGCTCGTCCAGCGGCTGGTGGCCGGCCTCTCCCGCCGCCAGTGCCAGCCGATCCAGGCCGACGGCGAGGTTCTCCCCGGGAACCTCGACCAGCCCGTCGGTGTAGAGGAGCAGGGTGTCCCCGGGCCCGATGTCGGTGTAGTGCGTGTGCCGCGGCTCGGCGGGGGCGACGCAGAGCGGTACGTCGTTCTCCTCGGTGGTCAGGAACCGGGGCTCGCCCGCGGCGGGCACCAGCAGCGGCGGCGGGTGCCCGGCGTTGGACCAGGCCGCCCGCCAGCCGTCGCCGCCGAACGTCAGGTTCAGGTGGACGGCGGTGGCGAAGGCGGCCACGCCGAGCCCGTCGGCGGCCGTGTCGAGCGCGGTGAGCGTGTCGGCGGGGGTGTGCAGGTGGGTGCGGTTGTAGGCGACGGACCGCAGCATGCTGCGCAGCTGCCCCATGGTGGTGGCCGCGGTCAGATCGTGCCCGGCCACGTCGCCGATGGTCAGGGCGAGCGAGCTGTCGGGCAGCAGGAAGGCGTCGTACCAGTCGCCGCCGACCTCGGCGGCCCGGTTGCCGGGCTGGTAGCGGGCGGCGAGCTCGGCGCCGGGGACGGCGGGCGGGGCGGTGAGCAGGGCCCGCTGGAGAACGAGCGCCACCTGCCGGGTGCGCTGGAGTTCGAGGGTCTGGCGCAGGGTCGCCTGGGCGCGCTGGAGGACTTCCTGGAGCAGGTCGATGTCGGGCCGGCCGGGTGGCGGGGTGTCCTCGCAGCTGGCCGCCGCGGCGAGGGCGACGGTGGTGCCGTCGATGACGATGGGCAGCAGGGTGAGGCTGGTGGCGCGGGCCCTGGTCAGCCACTGGGCGGACTCCCGGGGGACGACGCCGGGCGGGACGCCGCCGACCGGGAAGGTGAGCAGGGCCGGGCTCTGGCGGGCGACGACCCGCAGGGCGGCCGGTCCGAGCCGGTAGCTCTGCTGGCGCAGCGCGGGCAGGGGCGGCAGGCCCGGCCGGGCGGTGGAGGCGATCCGGGTGCCGAGGATCTCGTCGGGCCGGGTGGTGTGCTCGCGGCTGGAGAGCAGGAACACCGTGCAGGCGTCGGTGAGCTCCGGGACGACGAGGTCCGCGACGGCGGCGAAGGCGTCGTCGGGGCGGGCGGTCTCGGTCACCGCGAGGGCGCCGGCGAGCAGCCGCTCGCGCAGCCGGTTGCGCCAGCGGTCCTCGATGTCGGACGTGGCCCCGACCCACTCCACCGGTTTGCCCTCGCGGACGATCGGCACCGCGCGGGCGGCGATGTGCCGGTACCCCCCGGAGGTGGTGCGCACCCGGAAGGCGTGCTCGAACATGGACGGCTCGCCGGTCGACGCCTTCGTCCACTGCTCGGCCAGCCCGGCGCGGTCCCGGGGGTGGATGAGGTCGAACCACTCGGCGTCCATGGTGTCCCGCCAGGGCTGCCCGGTGAGCCGCTGCCAGCCGGGCACGAGCTCGGCCATGGTGCCGTCCGCGCGGACGATCCAGACCAGCTGGGAGACGGCGGAGATCAGTGCCTCGTAGCGCTCCAGGGTGCGCAGGCGGTCGGTGGAGAGCTGTTCGGCCTGCTGGGCGGCGTGCACCTCGGCGGTGGTGTCGATCGCGGCGATCAGGATGCCGGGGCCGAAGCGGGAGGAGATCGGCGAGCAGCTGTAGACGAAGTGCCGGTGGTCGTCGTGGTCGTCGTCCCCCGGCCGCTCCACCGTCCGGGGCGTGGTCACCTGGCGCGCGGTGCCGTCGGCGAGGACGAGGTCGAGCGTGTCGAAGAACCGCTGCACACCGGGCTCGCTGAACAGCTCCCGGACGGGCACGCCGACCGATCGGGGCCCGAAGAGGTCGCGGAACGCGTCGTTGCGGTAGACCAGGCGGTGTTCCCGGCCCGCGGTCAGGGCGATCGCCACGATCGCCCGATCGAAGACCTCGGGTGTCAGCTGCGGCTCGACCACCCCGTGGTGCCCCCTTGTCCGGTGTTGTGTCGTATGGCGCTCGGGTGTCCGGCCGCCCTCGGTGCTGCTCGGGCACCCGGGCGCCGTCGGGCGGGTCGTCGTCGGACCGGGCCGCGCTCGGAGCGCCCCCGGACCGCTGTCCGCGGGCTTCCCCTCCCGGTGGACGGCGCCGCCGCCGCACCGGTCGGCGATCACCCGCGCCGTCCTTGGCACGATACGTTCTGACCGGTACATCTGTACCGTTATGCCACGATTGTCGCCCTTGATGGGGGCGAGGTGTCAGCTCCCGGCCACCGAGTGTCCGCCGGAGCCCGAACCGTCCTCAGCCGCCCGCCACCACGTTGGACAGCGGCAGGCCCTCGAAGAAGGCCACCGCCTCGTCGCGCCAGTGCGGGCGCCAGCCGGCGGCTTCGGCCCCGGCGGCCTCGGCGCAGCGGCGCATGTCGGCGCGGAGCCTGCCGTCCACGCCCAGGTGCCGGGCCAGCTCGCGGACCCGCTCGACCGTCCCGGCGGGGCAGTGCGGATCACCGAGTGCGGACTCCACCACGGCCCGCTGCGCCTCGTTCGCGGCGGCGAGCAGGGCGCTCACGGCGTAGCTGCGGCGGCCCGCGCGCAGGTCGGCGCCGGTGGACTTGCCGGTGGCGGCCTCGTCGCCGAACAGGTCGAGGTAGTCGTCACGCAGCTGGCCGCCGATGCCGACCAGGGTCGCGTACCGGCGCAGCCGCGCGTCGTGCCCGGCCACGTCCTCGCTAGCGGCCAGCAGCCCCAGCCGCAGCGGGGCGAGGACGGAGTACCGGGTGGACTTGTACTCGCAGACGGTGTGCAGGAACTCCTCGTCCGGGATGGCGAGGAAGTCGCGCTCCAGGTCGATGATCTGGCCGGTGACCGTCTCCGCGCCGGCGTCCAGCTGCACCTCCAGCATGGCCTGGCGCAGCTCGGCGGGGACGTCCGCCTCCAGCAGGACCCGCATCGAGAGGAAGGCGGCGAGGTCCCCGGCCAGCACGGCCAGGCCCAGCGCGGTGCGGTCCGCCGCCGGGAACTCCCGGCGGTAGGCGTAGTAGGTGGACGGGCCGCCGCGCCGTACGGGCGCGTCGTCGATGATGTCGTCGTGGACGAGCCCGTGCGTCTGGAGCAGTTCGATGCTCAGCGCGGCCTCTGCCAGGCCGGGTACCGGCTCGGTGGTCACCAGCCGGGCCGCCTCGTACAGCAGGGCGACCCGGAGCCGCTTGCCGCCGCGCAGCGAGAGGTCCCGCAGCAGCTCCAGGCAGCGCGGGGTGAAGCGGCTGAGCGGCGGGGTGTCGAGGCGCTGCGGCAGGGCGGCGAAGTAGGCCTCGAAGCGGAGGTCGAACCGGCGTCGGTGTCCGGCGGCCCGTTCGCGGGCGGCCACCATGATCGTCTCGTTCACGAGCCCTACCCTCGCATCCGCACGCCCGCGCCCGCCGTGGGGGGCGGTGCGGGGGCGCCGGGCGGTGGAGGAGGGCCCGCAGGGGCATCGGGGCCGGGACCTGGCCCCGTGTCACACGGCGGGCCGGGACCGGCCCCGTGTCACACAGCGCGGAGCCGCCCGGCCGCCGGCGACCGGAGCGGCGACCAGGAAAGTCCGCCGGGACCGGCGGCGGTGGGGTCGTCACACGACATGGGCGGCGATGGTGCGGGCGCACTCCATCGACTCGGCATGCGCGGTGTCCACCTCCAGGTCGTAGGCCACGCCCCGGTGCACCACCTCCGCCTGGGAGGCGGCCATGCCGATGATCCGATCGCCTCGGGCGACCTCACGGCCCGCGGCAACGGCGGCGTCACACCGGACGCCGACCCACAGCACCCGCAGGTCGCCCAGCACCTTCTGCCATCGCCGCTGCGAGTCCGCTCCGCCGAGGAAGACCTCGTCGACGACGATCCGGGCGCCCGCGCGGGCCATCGCGGCGACCCCCTCCAGCCATGCCGCCTCCAGCGCCCGGAACTCGGGCCCGACGGTCACCCCGCCGTCCGGGGCGAACGCGATCCCGCCGTCCGACGTCTGCATGGACGCCGGCATCGCCTCGACCAGCGTGTCCGTCCCGAGGGCCAGCCACGGGTCCGGCAGGACCGCCTGAAGACACCGCACGATCCCGGACTTCCCCGAGCTTGAACCACCGTTGAGAACGATCACCTGAGTCATCACCGCGCCACAGTAGGGGCACCGGGGCGATGCCCGAAACGGATTTCCGCGCCCCGCACCAGCGGCCGCCACCGGCGGGCCTTCCCGGCCGGAGCAACCCCCCGGCGGCGCTTGACGGTTCTGCAGACACGCAGCCCCACCGCCACTACGCTGAACCGCGATCGCGCACCAGGAACAGGAAGAGGCCGGGCCGACCAGCAGGGGGCGTACGTGTCGGAATCGTACGGGCAGCCAGGACCGGGTGCGGCAGAGCCGGGGGGCATCGGCGGGCCGCTCCTGCCTCTCCAGCCGGGGGACCCCGCCGACGTGGCCGGCTACCGCCTGCGGGCGCGCCTGGGCGCCGGGGGCATGGGGGTGGTCTACCTGACGTACACGCGGGCGGGTCAGCCGCTCGCCCTCAAGGTGATCCGCCCGGAGTTCGCCCTGGATCCGGAGTTCCGGCGGCGGTTCACCCAGGAGGTGGCGGCGGCCAGACAGGTGCAGGGCGCCTACACCATTCCGGTCGTGGACAGCGAGACCGACGGTGCGCAGCCCTGGTTGGCCACCGCGTACGTGCCCGCGCCCTCGCTGGCCCGCATGCTCCACGCACACGGCCCGCTGGCCGTCGAACCCGGCATCCTGCTGCTGGCGGGGGTCGCGGAGGCGCTCCAGTCGATCCACCGGGCGGGTGTCGTCCACCGTGACCTGAAGCCGTCGAACGTGCTGCTCGCCGGCGACGGGCCGAAGGTCATCGACTTCGGCATCGCCCGGGCGGTCGACGGCACGGTGATCACCCAGACCCACGTTCAGGTCGGCTCGCCGGGCTTCATGTCGCCCGAGCAGGCCCGCGGGGACACGGTCTCGCCGGCCACCGACGTCTTCTCGCTCGGCGTGCTGGCGCAGCTGGCGCTGACCGGCCGCCACCCGTTCGGCGAAGGACACGCTCCCGTCATGCTCTACCGCGTGGTCCACCAGGAGCCGGACCTCACGGGCTGCCCGCCGCAGTTGCTCGACGTCCTGCAGGCCTGCCTGGCCAAGGATCCCGGGCAGCGGCCGTCGCCCGCCGAGATCGTCGAGCGCTGTGCGCGGGCCTCCCGGGAGAGCCAGCTCCGACGCACGGGACAGTGGCTGTCCCCGGCCTTGGCGGCGGAGATCACCGTGTTCTCCGCCGCCCAGCACGCCCACCCGCCGGGGCCGCCGACCGCGGTCACCGAACCGCGGCCCGCGCCGACGGCTCCACCACTGATTCCGCCGCTTCCCACCACGGCGCCGTCCTCCGCGGCGCCCACCGTGCCCACGACGGGCGGGGCGTCCGGCGCGAACCCCGCCCGCAGGAAGTCCCGTTGGACCACGTCCGTGCTGGTCGGGCTCGGTGTCGGTGTCGTTGTCGGTGCCGTCGTCTACGGGACGACCAGGCTGGTCGACGATCGGGGCGGCGACGCACTGCCGGCGCCCACGGTCACCGTCACCCGCGAGGTCACACCGAGCGGTTCGACCGGTTCGCCGGCGGTGCCCTCGTCCGGTCCGCCGGCCGTGCCCTCGTCCGGGGTGCCGTCGCCGGCCACCTCCGCGACCGGTGCGGGGCCCACCGCCACCACTCCGGGCCGGACGTTCCTGGGCGACCTGACGCCGCTGTCGGGTGACAAGGAGCTCACGTCGGGCGGGGGCTCCGTCGACGGCGTCGACTTCCCGTCGTCGTTGCTGAGCAACGCCAGTACGTGCGGACCGTACAGCAACTACTTCAAGGGCGCCGACTACAACCTCGGCAAGCGCTGGTCGCGACTCACCCTGACCGCCGGGATCGAGGACAACTCGTCCAAGCCGGACGGAAAGATCAGGATCATCGGAGACGGCAAGGTGCTGGTCACCAGGGACCTGCACCTCGGTCGGTCGGAGAAGCTCGACCTCGATGTCCGCGGTGTCCTGCGGTTGACCGTCAGCTACGGCGCGGACTGCAACTCCGAGTACGGCACGGTGGTCTTCGGCGACGCGACGCTCTCCGCCCAGTAGCGCTTCTGCGCCCAGGGGTGAGGTCCTCCGACAGGCGGCGACGGGGGCGTCGCCCCGGACGGTCTCGCGCGTCCGCAGGAGTCCACAACCCCGGGGCCCGGTACCGGGCCGCGCGCACTCCTAGCCGTCGGCGTCGGTCCGGGGCGCGGTCGCGGCCTCGGGCTCGGGCTCGGGCTCGGCCTCAGGATCGGCCTCGGCGGCCAGGATGGCGAGCAGGCCGGGGAAGCGGGCGTCGAGGTCGGCCCGGCGGAGGTCGGCCATCCGGCTGTTCCCCCGGTCGACCTGCCTGATCAGCCCGGCCTCGCGCAGCGTGCGGAAGTGGTGGGTGACCGTCGCCTTCGAGACCGGCAGCGCGAAGGAACTGCAGGTGCGGGCCGTGCCGTCGGGCGCGCCGGCCAGCTCGCGCACCACCCGGCGGCGCAGCGGGTCGGCGAGCGCGGACAGCACCTTGCCGAGCTCGATCTCCTCGACGGCCGGGTGCCCTTCCTCGTCGGGCATGGTGACCTCCCTCAGGTACGGCTTGAATCGTACCTCCCGAGCGCGGTACCGTCCGCGAGGTACGACTGGAGTCGTACCTCGATCGAGGGAGAGCTCGGATGGATCAGTTGGTCACGCTCGTCGGAATCGCCCGCCCGAAGCCCGAACGGGCCGAGGAGCTCAAGGAGTTGCTGCTCTCCTTCGTGGCGCCCACCCGGCAGGAGTCGGGCTGCCTGGAGTACCACTTCCACGAGGACCGCGACGAGCCCGGCGTCTTCGTCTTCTACGAGGTGTGGCGCAGCCAGGCCGACCTCGACGCCCACCTGGCCCTGCCGCACCTCGCCGCGTTCTGGGAGAGCCGGCTGGACTACCTGGCCGGCGACCTGGAGATCCGCTTCCTGACCATGCGGAGCCCGTACGGCCGGGCGTAGCGGCTGCTACTCGGCCGGCCCCGGGTGTCGTCCGGGTCGTGCGGGGAGCGCGGGTCGACCGCGTCGACCGGGCGCGATCAGGCCGGGAGCTCCGGCGCTTCGTGGATCCGGGCCAGCAGGGCCAACAGCTGCCGCTGCTCGTCCGGGGCGAGCGGTGCCAGTAGTTCGGCATTGGCGGCTTCGGCCAGGGCTCCGCAGCGGGTCAGGACGGCCGTGCCTTCCGGGGTGAGGGTGACGGCGTTCTTGCGGCGGTCGGAGGGGTGGGGGGCGCGCAGGACGAGGCCCGCCTTCTGGAGGTGGTCGAGGATGCCGACCATGTCCTTGGGGTCGACGGCCAGCCGACGGCTCAGGTCGGCCTGGGTGGCGGGCCCGTACTCGGCCGTCGCGGCCAGTACCGCGTGCTGCATGAGCTTCAGCCCCTCCGCGGCGATCGCGTCGGCGACCAGGCCCCGGCCGCGCGCCGCAACACGGCCGACGAGCCAGGTCGGCAGGGACTGGATGCGCTGGAGCTCCGAGGTCATGTGCTCAGCCTATCCAAAAGTCATTGGACTTCCCAACGATGTTCGGCCTATCGTTGGGGCGCCCAATGAATTTGGATCGGGGAGGTCCTGTGCTGCGCATTCGCCATGAGGTCAACGGTGGACCGGACGTGCTGTTCGCCGAGGAGGTCGACCGGCCCGTGGCGGGCGCCGGGGAGGTGCTGATCCGGGTCGAGGCGGTCGGGGTGACGCTGCCCGCCGTGCGCAAGGTGCGGGAGGGCAGCGAGCCGGTCCCGTTCGGCGGCGAGGTCGCCGGGGAGATCGTCGCCCTGGGCGCGGGAGTCACCGCCTTCGGTGTCGGAGACCGCGTCACCGGGCTGTGCTTCGCCCATGCCTACGCCGAGTACGCGATCCTGAACACCGCCATGACCTCCCCGGTCCCGGACGGCGCGACCGCCGTGGAGGCGGTCGCGCTGGTCCGCAGCGGGCTGGTTGCGCGCGGTGCCTACGAGGCCGCGCGCACGGAGCCCGGTGAGTCGGTCCTGGTCACGGCGGCGGCCAGTGCGGTGGGCACGCTCGCCCTGCAGTACGCCAAGGCCGGCGGGGCGGCCCGCGTCGTCGCCGCCGTCAGCAGCGCCGACAAGGCCGACTTCGTCCGCGGGCTGGGTGCCGACGAGGTCGTCCTCTACCAGGACGCCGACTGGGGCGCCCCGTACGACGTGATCCTCGACGGCGTCGGCGGTGACCTTCTCGGCCCCGCTGTACGGGCCCTGGCGACGGGCGGCCGACTGGTGGCCTTCAGCTCCGGCGGCGGCACGGTGGAGGCCTACGAACTCCTGGTCCGCGGCACCTCGGTGATCGGCTTCCAGATGCGGGCCGTCGCCGTCGGCAAGCCCGAACTCTACGACCGTTGGCGGCGCGAGCTCTGGCAGCTGCGCGACGCGGGCACCCTGCGCACCGCCGTGCACGAGGAGATCCCCCTCCGTGATGCCGCCCGCGCCCACGCCCTCATCGAGCAGCGCCGCAACCTCGGCAAGGTCGTCCTCGTCCCCTAGCAGGGGCCTCCGGTCGCTCATGTGACGCAGGGTTCGCCGGGCGACGCCGGGCGTTCGAATCGACGAACGCCCGGTCGAGGATCGTGCTCCGGCCCCCACTCCCCTCGTGGTGGGGGCCGGAGCGGGCCTCAGCCGCGCCGACGAGAGAGAGCATGCCAACGGGGACGGCCGGACGGCCATGTATTAGCCTCTGGGCCTAATAGTCAACAACGCGGCAGGTCAGAACGGCTGCGGGGAACCGGAGGAAGGTTCGTGATCGCACTGAAGTTCGGGGTCGCGGACCTCGCGAGGACCCGGTTCGTCATATCCCCGCTCGACCACCTGCTGGCCGGCTCGGCCCGGTTGGGCGTGCACCAGGGCAACGGGTCGCGCAGCGAGCGCTGGTGGCGGGACGTCCGCCGCCACGTGCCCCAGCGGGCCGTGCGCTTCCTGGAGGTGGTCAACGCCACCCCGATCGGCGTCCCCGACTTCATGGTGGCGGACCTCGACGCCGTCCGCCGGCAGTTGACCGACGAGCTCGACGCGCTCCTCTCCGTCCCGCAGCAGGCCGTGGAGGAGGGGGTCGCGGTGTTCGGCAGCGGCCCGGAACTCCCGGCCGCCCTGGCCCGGTTGCGCGAGGACGGCAGCCGGGGTCTGCGCGAGGTGAGCGACGGTGCCTGGGCGCTGTTCCGGTCCTGCCTCGCCCCGGACTGGCCCGACATCCGCCGCGCGCTGGAGGCCGACATCGCCGTCCGGGCCCGCACCGCCGCCCGCTCCGGGATCGGCGACATGCTCGACTCGCTCCACCCGAACGCCGTCTGGCGGGACGAGGGAGTGCTGGAGTGCACCCTCGGCGACCTGGAGGGCTCCTTCGAACTCGGCGGCCGGGGCCTGGAACTGCGGCCCAACTACTTCGTCCAGCGGAGCATCAGCCTGCTGGCCGAGCCGGGCCGTCAGAGCCTGCTGCTGCACCCGATCGCCGCCCCGACCGCCGATCCCGCGGCCCGGACACCGGCCGCCGACGGCCTCGCTGCTGTGCTCGGCCCCGCGCGCGCCCGCGTCCTGCGCGCCGTCGCCGACGGCGCCTGCTCGACCACCGAGCTCGCCCAGCGGCTCGGCGTCACCCCGCCCTCCGCCTCCGCCCATGCCGGCGCCCTGCGCACGGCCGGCCTGATCGCCACCCGCCGCGAGGGCAAGCAGGTCCGCCACAGCCTCACCGACGTCGGCCACGACCTCCTCCTCGACAATCCGGCGCCCCTGCCCCCGGCCTGAGCGCCGGTCGGTGGCGGCCCGGACGGGGCCGTGGGGCGAGCATCCTCGCGACAGGGGGGCCGTGGGTGCGGGAGTCCGTCCAACGGGGTCTCCGCCGCCGGACGCCTCCGCCGCCGGACGCCTACGTCGCCGGACGCCTACGTCGCCGGACGGCTACTCGGCGGGGATGCCGCGGAGGAGGAAGGGGAGGTGGGCGCCGCGGGCGAGGGCGGTGAGGGCCTGGGTGACGCGGCGGTGCTGGTCGGTGGCCATGGTGTCGGCGAGTCGGTCGGGTTGGACCCAGTGGAGGGCGATGATCCGCTCGGGGGGTCGGTGGCGGGTGACGGTGGTTTCCTGGGCGCGGGTGAGGCGGCCGCCCCAGTAGACGAAGTTGACGCCTTCGGGGAGGAGGCGGGCGTCGACGTAGTCGGTGGCGAGGATGCTGCGCAGGGGGAGGACGAGGCCGGTTTCGGTCTCGGTGTGACGGCGGGCGGCGAGGTGGGGGAGTTCGTTGCGTTCGGCGCTGCCGCCGGGGAGGGTGCAGCCGGTCTTGTAGGTGGTCTCGACGAGCAGGACGGCGCCGTCGGTGTTGAGGACGAGGGCCTGGTGGCCGAGGCGTCGGCGGGGCGGGTCGGTGAGGATCTCGGGCAGGGGGTAGAGCATCGCGGGGTTCCTTTCGGTGGGAGTCGATGAGTGCCCGCCCGGCTCGCGGCTGGGGTCGCGAGCCGGACCGGGCGTCGTCCCGCGTGGCGCACCACACCGCACGCGGGAGTTCGGGGGTCACCGGCCGGGGGTGAGCTTCGACAGCCAGGTGAAGCAGGCGGGCAGGCCGGCGACGACGCCGGTCGCGAGGACCACTCCGGAGATGAGGAGTTGGGGCCCGAGGGGCCCGTCATGGATCGGCCAGCAGAGGAGTGCGGCGGCGCAGATGCTGAGCGTCGAAACGGCGAGGGTGGCGGTGACGAGCTTGAAGTCCTGGTTCACGCAGCGTCGTTGGCGCGGGGCCGGCTGGGGTGCTGGACGGTGACGTGGCGGGGGTTGTCGAGGGG
>NZ_JBSFNM010000034.1:0-97699 GCF_053587085.1 Kitasatospora sp. NPDC003701 | reverse complement strand
TCCGATGACGCGGTGGCCGAGGTGGGCGGCGAGGGTGTGGAGGAGTTCGTGGGCCTGGTCGTGGGTGAGGGGGAGGGCGAGCTGTTCGCCGGGGCGGGTGTGGATGTCGAGGTCGACGGCGAGGCGGAGCTGGACGGTGGCGTCGGGGGTGTGTTCGACGGTGAGGTAGGCGACGGTGGTGCGCTCGGTGTGGATCGCGTCGGTGATCAGGGGGATCAGGACTCCCACGGCTCGTTCCTCTCGGTGTCGCGGAGCAGGTGGAGGAGGTTGAGGAGGGTGGCGACGGGGGCGTTGCCGAAGTCGATGAGGATGCGGCCGTCGACGGTGCCGCCCAGGGTGGTGGCGGAGCCCCAGGCGATGCCGAACCGGGTTCCTCGGGTGTGGAGTTCGGTGAGGAGGGCGGTGATCTGGGCGTGGGTGTAGTCGCGCATGCGGGGGTCGTCGGGCGCGATCGGGGTGCGGTTGACGGTCACGCGGCGGCGTCCAGCTCGAACCAGACGGTCTTGCCGCCGCGCTTGCGGGGTTCGGTGCCGAAGCGGTGGGTGAGGGAGCGGACGAGGTGCAGTCCCCGGCCGGAGAGCTCGTAGGGGTCGGCGGAGGTGCGGGGTTCGGGCAGGACGGGGCTGTCGTCGGCGACGGAGACGCGCAGGGTGCGGCCGGCGTGGAGGACGACCACGACGGTGGGGGCGGGGGTGGCGCCGTGACGCCAGGCGTTGATGTAGAGCTCGCAGAGGGCGAGTTCGGCGTCGTGGATGAGGTCGTCCGGCCAGGCGGCGAGGGCGAGGGCGTCGCGCAGCTCCTCGCGGGCGGCGGACCAGTCGGGCGGTTCGGGCATGGTGAAGGCACACATCAGGGACCTCCGGACAGAGGAAGCGGTGGGTTCGTCGACCGGTGAGGGAGTCGTCGCCGTGAGCCAGGCCAGAACGGGACCGGGATGCCACGCGTGGCTGCTCTGCGGTGCGGGGGCAGCAGGCGCCTACTGCCCTGGAAACAGGCGTTACTGACGATCCATCGGATCGATGTGAGAACGACGATAGCGCACACCGCCACAAATTTAAGCTAGGTACCGAAGGGTTCCCCCTCAAGTGGGACAGCAGCCCGCGAGGTGGCTCGCCGAACCCGGATGGACCCCTTCGCAAGCTGCGCGGCACACTGGCCTCAGCACCCGCAGAGAGGACGCCATGGCCCTTCGTCCCAACCCAACCCTTCGGCAGCGCCGCCTCGGCGCCGAACTGCGAAGGATGCGCGAACAAGCCGGATTCGGAGGCAGCCAGCTCGCCCGCACACTCGGGGTGACTCCTGCCCAGGTGACCCAGATGGAGAACGGGAAGACGGGCGTAAGCGTGGAGCGCCTGCGCGCAATCGCGGCAGCCTGCATGTGCGGCAACGAAGCCCTGGTTAACGCACTCGCCGACATCATCGGAGAACGAGGGAAGGGCTGGTGGGATGAGTACCGCCCCAGCTTGACCACAGACCTACTCGACGTGGCCGAGATCGAGGGCTACGCCGAGAGGATCTCCACCTACACGATCACCTTCATTCCCGGACTGCTCCAGACGCCTGCCTACGCAGCTTCGGTATTCGCTCGCGCGATCCCGCCGCTGCCGCGCTCTGATATCGACCTCAGGATGGCCTTCCGTCTGCAGAGGCAGCACATCGTCCGATCGGGCACGACGCCCTACACGGCCTTCGTCCATGAGGCTGCACTCCGCATGCAGTTCAGCGGACCAAAGGTTCTTGCTGAGCAACTCGGCGCCCTCATCCGGGACTCCGAGAGCCTCGGGATCTCAGTCCGAGTCGTACCGTTCGATGTCGAGTCACTGCCGGGCCCCAGCGAGAACTTCACCTACACCCAAGGACCGGTCCCTGAGCTGGACACCGTACAGATCGACATCAGCTTCGGCTGCCCACTCTTTGATGCCCCTGCCCAACTGGCCAGTTACCGCGAGATCCTCGCCCGCATGGCGTCTGTAGCGCTCTCGGAAGAAGACTCACGAGACTTCATCCGATCCATCCAGAAGGAGATAGAGAGCAAGCATGGATAGCCCTGCATGGCAGAAGTCCAGTTACTCCGGCTCAAGCAATGCATGCGTCGAGGTTCGAACCGTGGACGGTCTGGTCGAACTCCGCGAGTCCGACGACGGCGACATCATCGTCCGCACCACCCCCACTAAGTTCGCCACCTTCCTCCAAGGCATCAAGGCCGGCGAGTTCGACCACCTCACCACCTGACCCGACATACACAGGAAGCCTCGTCACCTCGGGAGCCGCCATGTCCAGCACCAACTGGCAGAAGTCCAGCTACTCCGGCGCGAGCGACAACTGTGTCGAGGCGCGCGTGGTAAACGGGCTAGTCGAACTCCGCGAGTCTGACGACGGCGACATCATCGTTCGCACCACCCAATCCAAGTTCGCCACCTTCCTCCAAGGCATCAAGGCCGGCGAGTTCGACCACCTCACCACCTGACCCGACATACACAGGAAGCCTCGTCACCTCGGGAGCCGCCATGTCCAGCACCAACTGGCAGAAGTCCAGCTACTGCGCAGCACACGACGACTGTGTCGAGGTACGCGTGGTAGGCGGACTGGTCGAGCTACGCGAGTCTCACGACGGCGACATCATCGTTCGCACCACCCCCACCAAGTTCGCCACGCTCCTCCGAGGCATCAAGGCCGGAGAGTTCGACCACCTCACCGCCTAACCTGATGTCGGCCCCTCGCTCGCCCGAGCGAGGGGCCGACGAACAACCCGGGCCGACGAAGCACCTCTCCCCAACGCAACAGAGCTGCGGAGTGGGAAGTCGGACCCGCCGACTTCCCACTCCGGCCGCAACACCGCCCTTGGTGGGTTGTGAACTTCCGATCACTTGTCCGAAGTTGGTCCAGTTTCCAGTATCGGAAACGCGAACCTCTTGCCTGTACCCCGGTTGCCTCGGGAGCATCGTCGGGAGACCACGCGAGCGAGGAGGCAACAGTGGAGCTGACACGGCTTGTAGGTTCCTGCGATGAGGGCGAGTGCCCGACCCTGTACTTGACGGATCGGGGCACGCTCGCCGTTCAAGGCGAGCGGGTAAGCGAGCACGATCTCCGGATTCCCGCTCATGAGGCGCTGGTAGAGGTCCCCGTCGAACTCATTCGAAAGGCCGTCCATGACAACCTCATCTAGGACGCTCGGAGACTGCTTCTCGGAGTTCGGCCAGGAGGCGTTCCGACTGGAAACGCTGGACGACTACAGCCAGTCCGGTGGAGTGGACGCCTACCATGCTTTCCTCGCGGGCGAGGAGCAGCCCGCAGACTACAAGACCGCCGGGTGGGTCAAAACGGTGGCCGACGCCACGCGGGCCGGCAAGCGCATGTACCGGGTCCACATCCTCTCGCGCCCGCTCACCGACTATCTCCGGTTCGAGCTTGCATGGGGCTATCACCGGAACATGGCGGCCGGGGAGGAGTTCTTCATCCTCGACACCACCAGTCAGGAGAACCCGATTCCGGAGGCGCCGGACTTCTGGCTGTTCGACGACGAGACCGCGGCCGTGATGAGCTATGACGACAACGGAAGGTACCTCGGGGTCGAACTCCTTTCCGACAGCCGGCTCGCCGGATTCAAGACATACCGCGACACCGTGATGGCGCGGTCCGTGCCGTTCGCCGAATGGTGGGCAAAGTACGGCGAGTGAACAGGACACAGCTCGGGGCGGCGCTGCGGGAACTCCGGCAGGCTTCCGGAAAGGAAGCCAAAGCGGTGGCCCGTGGCGCCGTCATGTCTCCGAGCAAGTTGAGCAAGATCGAGACCGGCAAGGTGCCACCCACCGTCGTGGACGTGGAGCGCATCCTCACGGCCATAGGCGTGTCGGACGAGATCAAGGCCGAGTACATGGCTGCTGCGCGGGCAGAGGCCACCGAGACAACGGCGTGGCGGCTGATCCGACGCCTGGGCCACCATCGCAAGCAGCAGCAGATCAAGGCGCTGGACGACTCGACCCACCTGCTACGCCTGTTCCAGCCCTCCCTTGTCCCCGGACTACTCCAGACCCCGGAGTACGTACGGGCTGTGTTCGCGAGAAGAGATCTCAGCGAGGAGCAGTTGTCGCGTGCTGTTGCAGCGCGGCTCGCCAGGCAACAATCCCTCTACGACCCGACCAAGGCGCTGCAATTCGTCATCAGGGAGCCTGTTCTCCGGTGGCGTCTCGTGCCGGCCACGATGATGGCCGGACAGCTGGACCGCATCATCTCCATTTCGCGTCTGTCGCATGTAGACATTTGGATTGTCCCTCTGGCCGCATCGCAGACCGACGTTCCAGCACACTCCTTCGTCATCCGGGATGACCGCATGGTCACGGTCGAGACCGTCCACGCCGAGATCATGGTTACTGACCCGCGAGATGTCGAGGTGTACGTTCGCAAGTTCGATGGATTCGCAGCCATGGCTTTGTCCGGTGACGATATGCGTCGGATGGTCGAATATATCCGAGACGGGTTCTTTCGGGAACAGGAAACCGTCTCCTAGTGCTCCCCGCTGCCCATACCTTGGTTGCCGGGATCCGCCCGACACAACCACATCTGCGCCATGCCAATTCAGCGCTACGGAAGGATGGCTGGATGAGCGACTGGGAGTTCATCAAGGATAGAACCGCCACCGTAGGCGCTGTGTGGCGGTCGGTCGACGGCCTGCTCTACAAGCGGACCGGTGGCAAGGACCTCCTGGCAGAGACCGAGCTCCAGCAGCTGGCCGCCGGCCTGGGCTACCCGGTGCCGGAGATCGTCGACAGTGGCTCGGAGGACGGCAGCTACTTCGTCATCGAGCGAGCCATCGGCGAAACCTCGCTGCATGAGGAAGCGCGAGCCGATACCCAGCGCGACGGGCACGTCAGCGCCCAGGTGATCAGCAGGGCGGCCGCCATCGGATCAAGGCTCCTGCAGGCCCAGGCGCGCCACCCCCGGCCCGCCACGCCCTGGTTCGAGCAGGCAGCCTTCGCGGCCGAGGTCTTCGCAGAGAACCCGGACCTCGACACCCCAAGGGTCCACAAGGTGGTCAAGCACGCCCTCGACCGGCTGGACCGACTCCCGATGGTGCATGGGCATCTCGACTACGGCCTGCCCAACGTCTTTCAGGCGGGCGTCATCGACTGGCAGCACCACGGACCGGTCCCGCTCGGTTACGACGCCTACCCCGCGCTCGACATCGTGGCCTTCAAGGGCGGCGGCAAGGGCTACGCCATCACCCCCGAGCAGCGCGCCGCCTACACCGCCGCTCTCGACGAGACCACCGCCGCCCTGATCGGACAGCGAGTGAGCGAGTACCTGGGCGACTTCCTGCTGGTCAAGTGCTTCTTCTTCCTCGCCCTCATGCGACCCACTGACCCCGAACGGCACGACAAGCACATCAAGTGGCAGTACCGTCGCGCCCTTTTCACGATGGGACTTGATCAGTATGAGTCGTCCGACACGATCGACACCGGCACCTTCCCCACTCTGGAGCGGTTCGCCGCTGAACACCGGTAGCCCTGTCCCCGCCGTCCGCGATCGCGACTACCTGATGGACCACCACGGCGTCGTCTTCAAGGTCATCGGCGACAGCCACCCCGGTAGCCACTACCTGGGCTACGTCAAGTACCACCCGGACGAGAAAGGCGACCGGCGGCTCTTCGACCGGACCTACCGCCAGAACAGCGTCGTATCGAAGTCCTTCGGCATCCTGGCCGGTAGGCCGGAGTGCTACGTCTACTCCGACACCCTCGGCTGCGTCATCACCGGCATCCCGCGCGAGGACGTGGCCGTCCATTACTCCTGCCGCCAGGCCCTCGCCGCCATCCACGAGGACCCCGGCGCGGTCGCCGACAACCCAGCCGGCAAAGACCTCCTGGCGATCACCGGGTGGATCACCGCGAACGACGCCCAGGGCCTGATCGGCGTCACCGGCTCCTTCCTCGTCGGCTGCTTCAACGAGCGCTCCGACATCGACCTCGTCTGCTACGGACCCGAGGGCTACCAGACCGCACAGGAGCTCTTCCAGCAGACCGACCTGATCCGGCCGTACGACGGAGATGACCTCACCCGGCTGTACATCCGACGCGCCAAGTACATGGAGGGCAGCTCATTCGACGCCCTCATCAAGCAGGAACGCCGCAAGCTCCAAGGACTCACCGCCACCGCCGGCGCGCACATCAACTGCGAACCCATTCGCTCCGACCGCGACAAGACCTTCGCCCGGATCTCCTCCAAGGAGATCGGCGAGATCTCGCTCCTCGCCAAGATCACCGACCACGCCGAGGGTCTCACCACCCCGGCCGTCTACGGGATCAAGGTCAAGACCATCCTCAGCTCGACCATCGACGAGGCCGACTCCTTCGCTCGCCGGATCACCCACATGCGCTCCTACCTCGGCGCCTACACCGGCGCCTTCAGGTCCGGCGACACCGTGCACCTGTCCGGCAAGCTCGTCCACACCCAGGACGGCGAACACAGCGGCTTCGGCGTCGAACTCACTCCCTGGACCGTCAGCGGTTCCTACGTCGCCAACCTCGCCGGATAGGAGCCTCGTCTTGCCCCTGCTCGTCATCCGACACGCCGAGTCCGTCGAGAACGCCGACAAGTACAACGGCTTCTACCAGGACCCCCGCCCCTTCAGCGGAGCCGCCGCCCATGCCATCTCCCGCGCCATCGTCGGCCTGACCCCGCGCGGCTTCCGGCAGGCCCGGTGGCTCGCCGGCGTTCTGCCGGAGCTCGCCGGCCCCGAACCGCACGTTTACACCTCGACCTACCGCAGGGCGATCGACACCGCCGCGATCGCCCTGCCGACCCTCCCCGATGGCTGGCCCCGGCAGACCGCGCTCCTGGACGAGCAGCACTACGGCGACGCCACCTACATGACCAAGCGCGAGCTGCTCGACAGCTACCCCGCACTCGCCGAGGACCGCCGCCTGCGCAAGCACATCTGGACCGCGCCGGGTGGCGGCGAGTCGCTCGCCGAAGGAGTGCTCAAGCGGGCCGCCGAGTTCGCCGCCCTCGCCCAGGCCGAACTTCAGGAATCGCGCACCGTTGTCGCCTTCACCCACCAGACCGCCGCAGTGGCCCTTCGATCCCTGCTCGAATCCTGCACCTTGACCGAGATCCTCGCCGAGGAGCGGAAGGGCAAGATGCCCAACGCCGCGATCCTCCACTACGAACTGCGAAACGGCCGGTTCACCCGGACGGGAACCACCCCGCCGATCTAGGAGGATCCCGTGCGACACCTGTTCCTCAACGGGCCCGTCCAGAACGGACCCTTCACCTTCGCCACCCGCCCCGGCAAGGCCGTCGGCATCCGCCTCGCCGCCGCCCTCAACGCCATCCTCGGCTTACCGCCCACACCCCACCTCTGGAACACCGTCACCCTCGCCGGAGATCTTCGCCACCGCGAGGCCGACGGCCCGACGATCCCCCGCCAACGGTTCGAAGCCGACCTGATAACCGACAAATACCCGCCCGGACAGTTCCCGGTGGGCGGCATCATGACCGACACCGACGCCGAGGTCGCCCGCCTCGCGCTGGAGATGATCGAGAACAACCTCTGCGCCGGTACCCTCACGATCAGCCGCGAGACCGTCCCTTCCTGCCGGGCCTGCGGTCACATGACCGGTACTGGCAGCCACCCCTGCAACGCCTGCGGCAGCACCGACACCGAGGACCGCACGGGCCTCCACCTCGTCGCCGAACTCGCGAAGGACCGCCCCGTCCTCGACCGCTCGGACATCCACGCCAGCCACCGCCAGCAGCCCAGGCACCTGCAGAACACCGCCGGCAACGTCGCCGAGCGGCTGATCCTCTCCCGAACCCGCGACCACGGCATCGACCTCTCGCCCCACGGCCTCGACGGCCTCGTCCTCGACCCACGGGTCGGCATCCACGTCACGGTCCTCGCCGCGGCCCGGCGGCACGAAGCGGACACGGCCGTCATGACCATCACCGAGAACGCGGCCAACCACATCGCCGCCCACGGCCAGCACTTTCGCGAACACGGCGGCGCTCGACTTCAATACGCCCTGCACGGCTACCTCCCGTACGACCACACGGCAAGCCTGCAACCGCTCCACGAGGCGTACCGAGCCACCCAGGCGATCAAGGAGAGCTTCGAAACGTGGTTCCTACCGCTCTTCTCCCTGAGGACCAAGACCGCGACGAGTCCGGAGCAACTGCCCGCGCTCTTCAAGCACTACATGCGGGCACACCTGGCTCAGCCTGCCGAGGTCAACGCAGCCGCCTTCAATGCCGTACAGCACGCGGTCGGTGCCGGCAATGTCAGTTGGATCACGAACAAGCAGGGACTGGCCAACGTGATGGCCGCTCGCCGTGCTCCCATCCCGTCGGCGGCTGGCCCCGCACATGGCTGAGCCTCTTCTCGGCCGGCCGTGAGCCCTCGGTGCTCGGGCTGACCACAACCGATCAGCCATTCGACGCACTGCTACGGTCACCGACATGACACCCCCGGTAGTCGGCGGCCGCGCCATTGGTTTGCGGGTCGAGCCGATCCACGAGGTGCTCGATCGAGTCGCGCGGACTCTTCAAGTCCACCTCGCCACGGACACGATGGTGCGCAAGCGACGTTCGATCGGAGCGCGGACGAACCGCGAAACCTGGGTCCGCATCGAGCGACGGCCGCTGCACAAGGTTCTCGGGCAAGGCTGGAACGGCACCGAGTGCGCCGAGGCTCTGACGGGCATCGCGAAGCCCGACTGGAAAGAGTCCGTAACCTGGCGCTCCGTCGACGCTGCCGTATGGCGGGCGGACGAAACCACCCTGCTGCCCGGGGCTCCCGTCGGCACCAGTGTCCTCGCCGCCGATCCGCGCCTTCCAGAGGCGTGGTGGAAGGAACTGGGCCGAACGCTGGACTCGCTCGCAGCACAGCAGACGAGGCGCATCGCGACACCGGACACCGAGCTGATCACACAGCCGCTCGTCACCGAGACGATCCAGGCCGCCTTCCCGAGCCGGGCCGACACGACCGTCCGCCACTGGGTGCCGGCTCACGCCGATCTCAACTGGGCGAACGTCACCGGTCCGTGCTTCTGCCTGTTCGACTGGGAGGACTGGGGTGACGCACCGCGCGGCCTTGATGCCGCCTCGCTGCTGGCAGCCTCCATGGCCGTCCCGGCTCTGGCTGAACGTGTGCGGTGGGAACGGCGCCACGATCTGGACAGCCGGGACGGCAAGGTGATGCAGCTTTTCGTGTTCGCGAAGTTCGCCGGTCCCGACGCCCATCCGGCCGATCCCCGGGTCGAGCCCGCGCGGCAGGAGGCCGCACGGCTGGTCGAAGACCTTCAGAGGCCGTAGAACCTGCACCCCTCATCTGCAGGCTCAATTGCACTGCCTCGCGCCTCGGAGTGGGAAGTCGGACCCGCCGACTTCCCACTCCGGAGGTGCGGTGCCGGGCGTGTGCTCAGCGCGCGACGGCGGCGTCCCACTGGTCGCGGGTCGGGCCGTCGTACTCCGGGGCGAAGTCCGGGTGGGCGGCCAGCCAGGCGGTGACGTGCCGGTCCACCTCGTCGGTGCCGTAGGCCTCCTGGGCCGTGCGCACCAGATGACGCACCTCGGCGCGGGCCCTCATGACGACCGGGTCCTCGAAGGCGCAGGCGGCCACCGCCGCGGCCCGCCGCTCCGGGGGCGGCGAACTCTCGGCGAGCCGCTGCCCGTTGGCCTGGTCGGACGTCACCTGCGCGTCGAACCAAGGGCGGAGGGCCTTGACGGTCCAGGCGTGGTAGCCGGTGGGGTCGGCGGCGATCTCGTCGACGTGGCCGGCGAGTTGCCGGCCCGCGAGCAGGCCGAGGGCCACGCCGTGGCCCAGGGTGGGGTTGGTGTGGATGAGGCTGTCCCCGATGTTGACCAGGCCGGTGACGACCGGCCCGTCGTCGTCGACGAGCGCCGTCCAGCGGTTGTCCAGGCCCGCCATCGCCAGGACGGGCGACTGCGGTTCGGGGTCCAGGCCGAGCCAGGCCGCGCAGGCGGGGAAGGTTCGGGCGACGGCCTCGAACACGGCGGGGTCGGTGAGCGCGCCGCGGGTCGGGTCCCCCGTGGAGAGCAGCAGGTTCACCGCGAAGGTGTCGTTGTCGGACGGGAAGACGCCGGCGAGCGCGAACGGTGCGGCCGAGCCGGTCTTCACCCGCCCGGGGTCACGGGGGCCGTCGGCGCGCAGGCGGTACCAGCGGCACAGGTAGGCGATGCCGGTGCGGTGGCTGTCGACCGCGGGCGAGCGGCAACCGGCCGCGACCAGCCAGGCGGGGACCGGCGAGCGGCGGCCGGACGCATCGACGACGAGGTCCGCCCGGTGCGTCTCCTCGCCGACCCGCACGCCGGTCACCCGGGCGGGGTCGCCCTCCTCGACGGCGAGGCCGGTCACCCGGCTGCCCCGCCGCACCTCCACGGAGGGTTCCCGCTGCACGGCCGCGGTCAGGGCGGCCTCCAGCACGATCCGCCGGGTCCGCAGGGTCACCAGCTCCTCGTCGCCGGCCCGGTGCGGCGGGTGCTCGTCGAACCAGTCGAAGTCGTGGTACTCCCGGGCTCCGCGCGCCAGCAGGTCCGCGTAGACGTCGGGGGCCTCGGCGCGCAGCACGGTGCGCACGGGCGCGAGGAACGAGTGGGGCTGGACGGCCTGCGGTATTCGGGGCCTGCGCCAGTGGAAGAAGTCCTGGTGGAGGTCGTCCCCGGCCTGCCGCGCGTCCTGCTCGAACAACGTGACCGGGTGGCCCCGCCGGCCGAGCATGAGCGCCGCCCCCAGCCCGCTGATACCCCCGCCGACCACCGCAACCCGCGCCATCGAGCTCTCCTTCGCGTCGTGTTGCGGAGTGAGCCTACTGCTCGGTGATCTTCGTTCGGGCGACGGCCTCGGCCGTCGCGGTGGGCGGGGTGGGGCGAAGCAGCGCCCCCGGTCGCCGGATCAGTCGTTCTGGTCGTGCTCGGCCGAGGCGTTGAGGGAGGTGATCAGCGCGGTGAGGCGGGAGTTCCAGTTCTGCGCCGTCTGCCCGTCGATCGCGTGCTTCTTGGCGAGGTCCCGGACTGTTTTCTGCGCATTCTTCAACTCCTGCGCGGCGTCCTCCTCCTTCCCCTGGTTGAGGCGCGCGGCGGCGTCGTCGAGGGTGTGCAGGAGGTCGAGCTGGCGGTCGCGCTCCCTGGTGATCTGGGCCTGGGCGACCACCTGGCGAAGAGCGTTGAGCTGCACGGCGGGGGTCTGACCGCGCGGCGGCGTCGCGGTGGCCGACGGGGTGGGCGTCGCCGGCGGGGTGGGGGTGCCCGGCGGGGTGACGGGGGTGGACGGCGTGGGCGTCGGGGTGGCCGAGGCCGTCCGGGCCGGTTTGGGCGGCGGGGCGGCCGCGGACGTGCCCGCGTCGTCGAAGGCGGTGAGCGCGAGCATCGCGGCGCCCGCGACCCCCACCAGGCCCAGCGCGCCGAAGATCAGCGGCTTGCGGCGGCTCTCCCGGACGGGCTCGTCCGCCTCGAAGGGCGCGGACGGGACGGGCGCCATCACCGAGGTGGCGGCGGGAGCGGACCGGGCGGGCACGGGCGGCAGCAGCTGGGTGGCCGCCCCGGTGGCGAGCAGCTCGCTGGTGGGGTCGGAGAAGGCCAGCCCCGGGATCGTCGCCAGCAGTTCGGCGCGCGCGGCCGCGCCGGTGCCGGGCCGGTCGGCCGGGTTCTTGGCGAGCAGGCGCAGCACCGCCGCGTCCAGCGCCGCCGGCACCCCGGCCCGCCGCGCCGACGGCGGCAACGGCTGCTCGGTGACGTGCTTGAACGCGATCGCCACCGGCGTCTCGGCGGTGAACGGCGGTGCGCCGGTGAGCATCTCGGTCAGCACGCAGCCGACCGCGTACAGGTCGGTGCGGCCGTCCAGCTCGGCGGCGGTGGCCTGTTCGGGCGACAGGTAGGCCGCCGTGCCGAGCACCATCGCCGCCTGGGTGAGGTTGCTGGACGAACCGGCCCGGGCGATGCCGAAGTCGACGACCTTCACCCCGCCGTCGTTCGTGATCATGATGTTGCCGGGCTTGATGTCCCGGTGCACCAGGCCCGCACCGTGCGCGACCTCCAGCGCCTCGCAGACCGCCGCGGCGATGCCGACGGCCCGCTCGACGGGCAGGCCGGGCTGCTGCGCCAGCAGGGCCGCGAGCGACCACCCCTGCACCAGCTCCATGACGATGTACGGCGAGCCCTGGTCCACCCCGGAGTCGAAGACCATGACGATCCGCGGGTGCACCAGCATCGCCGCGTGCTGGGCCTCGCGGCTGAACCGCTCGGCGAAGCGCGGGTCGTCGGCGAGCCCCCCGTTGAGGACCTTGACGGCCACCTGGCGGCCCAGCACGTGGTCCACGCCCCGCCAGACGGTGGCCATCCCGCCGACGCCGAGTATCTCGACGAGTTCGTAACGCCCGTTCAGCGCCCGTCCGATCACCTGGAAACGCTCCCCTCACGTGCCCTGCCCGCGGCCACGGACCGCCTCGTGCACGTGTGCACGATAGCCGCCGGGGCCGACCGCCTCCCCTGGTCCGCCCGCTCCGGCCGAACCCGGGGGCCGCGGGCGTCCGCGGCCCCCGGGGGCGCCGGACCGGACGGGCCGCCGGGAGAAGGCGGCCCGCCGGACGGGGTGGCGGCCGGGGAACCGGGCAGCGGTTCCCCGGCCGCCGGCTCGTGGTCGTGCCGGGTGCCGGCACGATCGGATCCAGGTCCGGTGCGGGCCTGGTGGGGCGGCGTGCGGCCCGCCCGATGCGGGCGGGCGGGCCGACGGGTTCGGCCCTGGCCGGGCCGGGGGCGCGTCCGGGGTGCGCCGTCCGGTCCGGCCGGGGCCGGCCGGGTGGACGGTTGGCACGGGGGAGCCGACCGGCCACCCGGGGTCTGCGGGTGGTGAGGGTGGAGCGGTCCTGCGGTGGAGCGGTCCTGCGGTGGAGCCGGTGGAGCGGGTGGTTCGGTCCGGATGAGCGACGAGCCCGGGGGGTTTCGCTCGCCGCTCATCCGGAGTTCGGGGGTTACCTCTTGGGAGAGGAGTCGGCGGACTGCCCGGAGCGGTCCGGCCTCGGCAGGGTGCCGGGGAGCGTCGGCAGCGCGGTCGGCAACGAGGTGGCCCCGTTCCTGCCGCCGCCGGAGCCGCCCTTCCCGTCGTCGTCCTTCCTGCCGTCGTCCTTCTTGCCACCGTCGGTGCGGCCACTGCCGGGGCTGCCGGTGCCGTCGCTGCCGGGGCGGGACGGGGAGCCGGGGCCCTGACGGTCGTCGTCGTCCTTGTGCCGCAGCACCTCCCCGCAGTACTCCTCCACCTTCTCCGGGCCGCCGGCCGCCGCGACCAGCGCGCCGAACTGCGGCTCCGCGACCAGCAGGCGCGGGCGCTCGCCCTTGCCCTTGCGGTCGGTGTAGCCCTGGCAGAGGGCGATCAGCACCGCCCTGGCCTGCGGGCCCCTGGTCTCCGCGGAGGCCGGGGGCGAGGGCTGGGCACCCGGCGACGACGGCTTCGCCGCGCCGGTGGACGGCGCGACGCCGGACGCCCCGCCGGTGGCGGCCCCGCCGGACGGAGCACCGGTCGACGGACCGGCGCCGGGGCGGCGGGCGGACGGGCTGCCGTCCGGCCCGGTCGAGGCGGCCACCGGGGCGGAGGAGGTGGTGGGCGCCAGCAGCGAACGCTTCGGCTCCTCGGAACCGCCGCCGAGCGGGGACGGCAGATTGCCCGTGCCGGCCGCGACCGCCACCCCGCCGAGCGCCGTGGCGCCGAGCACGACGGCAACGGCCTTCGTGCTGAAGGCCCTGGCCAGCGCGGCGGTTGCCATCGATCGTCTCCGGACGGGTGCGGGTACGGCGGGTACAGCGGGGGCGGGCGCGAGACGGGCCTCCCGGAACGCGGCCAGGGCCGCCTCCTCCCCGGCGAGTTCGCCCGCCGTCGCCGGAGCGGCGGCGGCGGCCAGCACGCGGGCCACCCGACCTCCCGGCCCGTCCTCGGGCAGGAGGGGCGCGGTGCGCCCGGTACCGGCGTCCGCTCCGGTGAGGGAGGCGTCTCCGGTGAGCGAGGCGTCCCGCCCGGCCGACGGTCCGCCCACGGCACCGCCGAGCAGGTGCTCGGCCGTGTCCTGGTCGATCCGGCGGGATCGGTTGGTGCTCATCTCATGTCCTTCAGCGTCGCGGCCCGGCGTTCTGTCACACCCTGCGGAGGAATTTCTTTCCCGACCGCTCCGGCCCCCCTCGGCACGGCCTGCTGCGCCGGGATCCCCGCCCCCGCCGCGAAGGACTGCTCCAGCAGCTTGGCGAGCCGGCGCAGCCCCCGGTGCGCCGCCATCCGGACGGTGCCGGACTTCTTGCCGAGCACCTGGGCGGCGCTCTCCGCGTCCAGCTCCATCACCACCCGCAGCAGGACGGCCTCGGCCTGGTCGGGCGGCAGCCGGGAGATCAGGGCCAGCGCGTCCGACGTGCCGACGGCGGCCAGCGCCGCGCCCGCCGTGTCGTCCCCGGCGGCCAGCTCGGCCAGGTACTCGAACGGCAGGTCCGCGACCGGGCGGCGGCGCCGGGCCCGCAGGTGGTCCAGCGCGCGGTTGCGGGCGATGGTGGCGGCCCAGCCCCGGAAGCCGTCGCCGTCGCCGGAGAAGCCGCGCAGGTCGCGGGCGATCTGCAGCCAGGCCTCGGAGGCGATGTCCTCGGCGTCCTGGACGTCCTCGGGCCGGCCGCCGACCAGCACCCGGAGGTAGCGGAGCAGACCCGGCTGGACGCTCCGGAACAGCAGCCGGAACGCCTCCTCGTCGCCGCCCTGCGCCGCCCGCACGGCCTCCGAGAGGTCGACGGGGGCGGTGGCCGCGTCCCGGGCCGGGGGTGGCGGCGGGCCGGACGTCCGTGCCGCCGGACCGGACCGGCCGACGGGGTTGTCGGTGCCCGCTCCGGGGCGCTCTGCACTCTGCACCCGCCACATCATGCGCCATGTGCGCCGTGCGCCCGACCGGCCGGGGGCCCGGGACGCGCTCCCGCACCCCCGCACTCCCCGCTCGCGGGCCGCCGCCCGCGCCCCCCGCTCGCCGGTGCGCCCCGGCGGGGCGCGGTCGGGTCCCGCCGAGGTGGTCGGCGCGCGGTCGGGGAGCGGTCGGCACCCGGGCGGGGAGCGGCCGGGGAGCCGTCGGCGCGCGGCCGGCGCGCGGCCGGTGACCGGTCGGGGGGCCGTAGGGCCGGTGCCGACCAAGGACGCAGGGCGCCGGGCCCTTGGTCCTGCGGGCCGCTGCCCTTCGCCCGCAGACCGGCCGCGCCCCGCCTGCGACCGTGGGAGGTGGGCAGGGCAGTCCCGGACCGACCCCGCCGGGACCTGCCCCCGCCCCGCCGGCCCGGCCGGGTCCGCGCGCGTCCACCCTGCGCGCGTCGCGCCCCACCGCCGGTCCCTCCGACACCCACCGCCGGACGCCGCTGCCGGGCTGCCATGCCCCGGGCCGCCCGGCCGGCACGCCCGCCGGGCGCCACCCGCACCCCGGCCACGACCCCCACGAGGGACAGAGAACGCCATGACGACTGCCCACGAGCTCTACGCGAAGGGCCTGCGCGACCACCTCGCGCCCGCGCTGCGCGCCCTGGGCCTGCGCGGGTGGCGCCGGACGTTCAGTCTCCCCGACGAGACCCACTGGGCCCTGCTCGGCCTGGTCGAGCAGGGCGGCCCGAGCGGCCCGGCGGTGCAGGGCGGTCAGGCCGGGCAAGCCGGCCAGGGCGTGCAGGGCGGTCAGGCCGCGCCCGCCGACGGCCCGGTGCGCTACACCTTCGACCTCAGTGTGGTCCGCAGGTCGGACTGGGCCGTCGCCGCCTTCCCCGGCCCGCGCCCCGACCCCCGCGCCGTCTACGGCATCGAGACCTGGCGGGCCCGGATCGGCGAGGTGCTGCCCGTCGGCGAGGACGTCTGGTGGGAGGTGCTGCCCGGCCCGCGCTGGCGGGTCGCGCTGGACGACTCGATCGCCGCCGTCCGCCACTACGGTCTGCCCGAGCTGCTGCGCCGGGTCGAGCGGGACCGCAGCGGCACCGGCGAGACCTATCTGGACCTCGCCGAGCTGGAGCAGGTCAACGCCGTCCTGCTGGCCGCCTCGGTGGCCCGGATCCAGCGCGCCGAGCTGGTCGACAAGGAGCTCGTCCTGACCGGCGCCTGGACGAGGGCGGACGCGGTCGCGCGGACCGTCCTGCACGGCGTCGCCGACGGGTTCCTCTCCGCCGGGGACGAGCGCTTCCACGCGGTCCGCTGCCTGGACACCCTCGGCCGCGAGCTCTGGACCGTCGACCCGGGCGCCGAATGAACGCGCAGGTCGGAGGCACTGTCACGGCGTGCGCCGTGACAACTGTCATGCGGATCCCGCAACGGACGACACTGCTCTGACGGAGGGTCGGCTCGGGAGACTGGAGGCACGACGCGGGCACCGGCCCGCGGGCCGAGCACCAGTCCGGGGAGGAACCCACCATGAGCCAGATCCTCAGCACCCCTGCCGCTTCCACCGCCGCCGTCACCGCGGGAACGGCCACCGCCGGGGCCGCCGGCACCAAGGCCCCGAACCCGCTCGCCGCCACGCTCCGCCCGCTCGCCCTGGACGTCGCCGCCCCGCTGGCCGGCTACTACCTGCTGCACTCCGCCTTCGGGATGAGCGAGTTCGCCGCCCTCGCCTGGAGCGGCGTCGTCCCGGCCGGGCGGACGGTCGTCGGCCTGGTCCGCGAGCGGAAGCTCAACCTGTGGGCCTCGATGATGCTCGGCGTGAACGCGGTCGGCCTGGCACTCACCACCGTCACCGGCGACGCGCGGCTGATGCTCGCCAAGGACGGCGCCCTCAGCGGCACCCTCGCGCTGGCGATCCTGGTCTCCACCGTGCTCGGCCGGCCGATGATGTCCCCGATGCTGATGCCCTTCCTGACCAAGGGCGACCAGGCCCGCTCCGCCGCCTGGCAGCGGCTGGCCGACGGCCGGGCGGCCCGCTCGCGCTCCTTCCGCCGCTACGAGCGACTGTTCTCGGGCATCTGGGGCACCGCCCTGCTGACCGAGTGCGCGGCCCGGGTGGTCGGCGCCTTCACCCTGCCGGTGTCGACCATGGCCTGGCTGTCCACCGTGTTCCTGGTCGGCGCGCTCGTCGCCGGATCGGTGCTCGGCCACCGTGCCGCCGACCCGATGGAGAAGCTGGTCCGCACCGAGGCCGCCGAGCCCACCGGCCGCTGAGGACACCCCCTCGCACCACCCGCAGGACCTGAATCCCCGCAGCACCCGCACCACCGCCCGAACCCGCACCACCTGGACCCACCCCACCCGGCTCCCTGCTGACGGCCGGTCGCACAGCCGAGGAACCATCGGGTCGACCCGGGAGTCCTCATATAACGAGGGGGTAACGGGCCCCCGGTGAGAAACGGGGAGCCTGATGAGCCGGACGCACGCGCTGACCACCACCGAGGACCGCACGCTGGCTTGGGACGGCTGCCTCAACGTCCGCGACCTCGGCGGCCTGCGCACCGTCGACGGCACCCGCACCGCCCACCGCGCGATCGTCCGCGCCGACAACCTCGACCGCCTCACCGCCGAGGGCTGGGACGACCTCCTCGACCACGGCATACGCACCGTCGTCGACCTGCGCAACATCGAGGAGTACCGGCCGCTCCTCCCGCTCCCCGACGGCATCGAGCTGATCCGCGTCCCGCTGGACGAACTCGCCGGACCCGCCTGGTGGGAGACCTACGGACGACTGGACGGCACCCCGCTCGCACTGCGCCCCTACCTCGACCACTGCCCGCGCGCCACCGCCGAACTCATCGCCACCGTCGCGGGCGCCGGGCCCGGCGGGCTGGTCGTGCACTGCGGCGCCGGCCGTGACCGCACCGGCCTGGCCGCCCTGCTGCTGCTCGCCCTCGCGGGCGTCGAGCCGTCCGAGATCGTCGCCGACTACCTGCTCAGCACGGCCAACGTCCGCCCGCTGTACGGCATGCTCGGCCTGCCGGACCAGTACCGCCGAATCGACGCGGTGCTCGCCGAGGCCGGCACCACCGCCGAGGCCGCCCTCCACGCCACCCTGGACGGCTTCGACCCGGTCGGCCACCTGCTCGCCGCCGGTGTCGACCCGGCGGACCTCGCCGCCGTCCGCGCCCGCCTGCTGGGCTCCCGGCCGACCGCCGGACAGTCCGTCACCCGCCGCTGACCGCACGGCACTGGCCGCACGGAACCGACCGGCCGACCCTGACCGCACGGCACCGACCGGCCGGCGCCGCACCCACCGACCGGCCGCCGGGTCCGGAGCGCCCCGGGCGACCCGGCTACCAGAGCCGGTCGATCTCGCCCGGATGAAGGGCGATCCGGCTGCCCGCGAAGTCCGCGCGGTGCCGGCGGGCCCGCTCCGTGAAGAAGCCGGCCATGGTCACCTTGTCGAAGCCCTCCTGGTCGCTGGGGAACGGCAGTCGGGGCGTCCCGCCGACCAGCACCGCGCCCGGCAGCCGCTCCCAGCCGGCGCCCTCGTAGAAGTGCTGGAGCACGCGGTCGCAGGTGAAGAGCCCGAGGTCCGCGCCGCCCTCCGCGACGACGCCACGCGCGGCCGCCACCAGCCGGCGCCCGTACCCGCGGCCGCGCTGCGCCCGGTCGGTGACCACGGCGCTCAACCCGCAGGCCGCGTACGTCCGCCCGGCGTGCTCCAGCCGCTTGGAGAGCAGGTCGAGCGCCGCGACCACCCGCGCGCCGTCCAGCAGCAGCATCGACACCGGGCGCAGCGCCGGGTCGTGCACCGGCGCGATGGACGGCGCCGGTGGACCGGGCCAGGCCTGGTCCTGCAACTCGGCGACCTGGAGCTTGAGTTCACCCGGCACCGCGGTCTCCGGCAGCGTGACTATGCGCATGCCCCTCCCAGGGTCGGCCCCGCCGGGTCTGGCAGACTCCGGGCGTGATCCTCCGTACCGCGACCCGCCAGGACCTGCCCGCCGTCATCGCGCTGCTCACCGACGAGGACGGGGTGACCGACCCCGCCACCGTCCAGGTCGACGAAGCCTACGCCCGCGCCTTCGCCGCCGTGGACGAGGACGCCCGCAACGAGTTGCTGGTGCTCGACGACGGTGCCGGCACCGTGCTCGGCTGCCTCCAGCTCACCTACATCCCCGGCCTCGGCCGGCACGGCGAGGAGCGCGCGCTGGTCGAGGCCGTCCGGGTGCGCGCGGACCGCCGGGGCGCCGGTCTCGGGCGCGAGCTGCTCACCCGGGCCGTCGCGCGGGCCCGCGCGCGCGGCTGCACCCTCGTCCAGCTCACCAGCAACAAGCGCCGCACCGAGGCGCACCGGTTCTACGCCTCGCTCGGGTTCGCGCGCAGCCACGACGGGTTCAAGCTGTCCCTCTGAGGGCCCGCCGGGGCGGCGCCCCGACCGGGCACGGTAAATCGTTCGCGGCCGTTCGGCCCCGGCGGAGATACTCGCGCAATGGTGGACTTCTCCGACTTCGACACGCGCAACTACCCGACCGTGGACGTCCGTACCGGCTACGCCCAGTGGGTCGGGACGTACGAGAGAACGGTCGAGGACGCCATGGACCTCGCCGTGCTGGACCGGCTCGCGGCCCCCGACTGGGCGGCGGTGACGCGCGCGGCCGACCTCGGCTGCGGCACCGGCCGCACGGGCACCTGGCTGCGCGGGAAGGCCGCCGCCGGCCTGGTCCTGGACGGGGTGGACCTCACCCCCGAGATGCTGGCGGTCGCCGAGGGCAAGGCCGTCCACGACAGCCTCACCGAGGCCGACGTCGCCGCCACCGGGCTGCCGGGCGGCGGCTACGACCTGGTGATCTCCTCGCTGATCGACGAGCACCTGGCCGACCTCGGCCCGCTCTACCGCGAGGCCTTCCGGCTGGCCCGCCCGGGCGGCCGCTGCGTCCTGGTCGGCCTGCACCCGTACTTCATCATGGCGGCCGGCATGCCGACCCACTTCACCAGCACCGCCGGGGACGACATCGCCATCACCACCCACGTCCACCTGGTCTCCGACCACCTGACCGCCGGGCTGGCGGCCGGCTGGCGGCTGGTCGAGATGGCCGAGGCGGTCGTGGACGACGCCTGGATCGCACTGAAGCCCACGTGGGAGAAGTACCGCAGCCACCCGGTCTCGGCCGCGTACGTCTGGGAGAAGACCGTCTGAGGGCAGGCCCGCGCGGGCCCCCGGAGACACAACTCGCACCATCGTCAACCGATGGTTGACGATCCTCGGGTCGACAACCTACGGTTGACGCATGGAGAATCCCGTTGTCCCCAAGACCACTCCCATGCGCCTCGACGACCTGATCGACGCGATCAAGAAGGTCCACACCGACGCGCTCGACCAGCTCTCCGACGCGGTCATCGCCGCCGACGCCCTCGGCGAGCTGGCCGACCACCTCATCGGCCACTTCGTCGACCAGGCCCGCCGCTCCGGCGCGTCCTGGACGGACATCGGCCGCAGCATGGGCGTCAGCAAGCAGGCCGCCCAGAAGCGCTTCGTCCCCAAGGACCCGGGCGCGCCCGGCGACCTCGACCCGAGCCAGGGCTTCAGCCGCTTCACCCCCCGGGCCCGGCACGTCGTGATGGCCTCCCAGGAGGAGGCCCGCACGGCCGGGAACGCCGAGATCGGCACCGTGCACCTCCTGCTCGGCCTGCTCGTCGAGCCGGAGGGCCTGGCCGTCAAGGCGCTGGCCGCCCAGGGCATCACCCCGGAGGCCGTCCGGGAGGCCTCGGCCCCCGCGCTGCCGGCCGCCGTCGAGGAGGTGCCCGGGCTCGTCCCGTACGACACCGAGGGCAAGAAGGTGCTGGAGCTGACCTTCCGGGAGGCGCTCAAGCTGGGCCACAACTACGTCGGCACCGAGCACATCCTGCTGGCACTGCTGGAGCAGGCGAACGGCACCGGCCCGCTGGCCGACCTCGGCGTGGACAAGGCCGAGGTCGAGACGTTCACCTCGGAGGCCGTGGCGGCCTTCATCGCGGCGAGCGCCGCCACGCCGGAGTGAACCCGCCGGTGTGAACCCGCCGGTGTGAACCCGCCGGTGTGGGCCCCGGCCCGCCGGGGCCCACGACCGCTCAGAAGCCCGACACGTGGGTGGAGATGATCCGCACCCGCCCGTCGGCGGCCGCCTCCATCGCCGCCCGGAGCCGCAACGAACGCGCCGGGCCGAGGAGTTCGAGCGCCTCCTGGTCGGTCGCCCAGCGGTGGTCGTCCAGCTCGCCGGCCGGGACGGTCACGGGGGTGCCGTCCGGGACGGTGCCGAAGTCGAACAGGAAGTGCTCGGCCGGGTGGTCGAGTTCGCCGGACGGGTGGGTCCAGGAGATGGCGAGCAGCTCGCCGGCCGGACGGACGATCCCGGTCTCCTCGGTCAGCTCCCGCGCGGCGCACTCGACCGGACCCTCGCCGAGGTCGATCGTGCCGCCGGGGAACTGCCAGTGCTCCCGGTACCCGGCCTTCACGATCAGGATCCGGCCGGACTCGTCCCGCAGCACGCAGCCCGCGGCCGCGTAGATCCGCGGCAGCGAGGCCAGCCACTCTTCGCGGGACTTCAACGGCTCAGCCGACACAGCGGGCCTCCTACGGCACGGGGATCTCTGGGCCCCCACTCTGCCACCCGCCCCGGGCCCGGGCCCTCCGGAGCCCTCCGGAGCTGCCCGGAGCAGTCCGGAGCAGTCCGGAGCAGGGCAGACCGGAGCAGCCCGGGACGGCCGGTCAGGCCTGGCCCAGGAGGTGCTCGACCAGCCGGTCGAAGCTGGAGTTGAGGCCGGCCTCGGCCTCCGGGCCGCAGTACATCGACGGCACCTCGGTCTGGTGCAGCACGGCCCTGGTCCGGCCGTCACCGAGGTCCGTCAGGGTCAGGGTGGAGCGCAGCCCGACGCTGTCCTCCTTGAAGGCCAGCAGCTCGCCCGGCCGGATGTCGGTGATCTCGCCCGTGACCGGGTAGCGGTCCCCGGTGGCCTCGATGACCATCGTGCTGTCGTAGCGCCCGCCGACCTCCGGCTCGATGGTCACCGTGTCCAGCGGGACGTGGGTGCCGACCGGGCCCCAGAAGCGGACGAACTGCTCGGGCTCGGTGTACGCCCGGAAGACGAACGCCGGGGCGGCGGGCAGCTCGCGGGTGATGGTCAGCTCGCCGAGGTTCTCGGTCATGGTGCGTCCTCCGTGGTGTGCGGTGCGGTGCGGTGCTTTCACATGGGTGGACCGGGGCCGGCCGCGAAACTCATCGCTCCACCGGAAGGTTCTTCGAGAACTTCTCCGAGGCCCTCCCCGCAGGGCTCCTCCGAGGCCCTCCCCGCGCGCTCCGCCGGGGTCTTCTGCGCGAACTTCGCCGCGGGCCGATGAGCCGGGGCCGCCGGAGCGGTCTGCCCCGCATGAACACGCCTGTGAACTCCGGCCCGAACCCGCGCCGGAAGCCCCCCACCGGTCCGGCACTGACCTGCGACGTCGGCGCCCTCACCGACCCCGACCTGGCCGTCGTCGACGCCCTCGCCCGGCTCCGGCTCGCGGCCGGGCGCCACGGCGTACGGGTCGTCCTGAAGAACGCGAGCAGCCCCCTGCGGGAGCTGCTCGCGTTCACCGGCCTGGCCGGCGCCCTGCCCGTCGAGGAGGTGCTAGCCGTCCAGCCGGGGCGGGAGGCCGAAGAGCGGGAAGAGGGTGTCGGTGTCCAGGAAGTTGGTGAGGCCGGTGATCCGGCCCGCTGACACCTCCAGCACGATCAGCGCCCACGGCTCGTGCCCGCCCGCCGGGCTCGGCCGGTACTGCCCGAACGCCGGGCTGCCGTTGGCCTCCACCGGAACGAGCCGCGAGCCCCGGCAACCGTGGCCCGGGCCGAGCATCCACTCCCGGATGTCGGCGAGCCCCGTCAGCCACAGCTCGTACGGCGGCATGTTGAGCGTGACGTCCTCGTGCAGCAGCGCGGCCAGCCCGTCCATGTCGTACGCCTCGAAGGCACTGACGTAGCGGGCCAGCAGCGCGCGGTGGTCGTCGTCCAGCGCGGGCGCCGGGCGGGTGGCCGAAGGGTCCGCCGCGAGCACCGCCCGGGCCCGCTGGAGCGCGCTGTTGACGGAGGCGACGGTGACCCCGAGCAGCTCGGCGACCTCGGCCGCCTTCCAGCCCAGCACCTCCCGCAGGATCAGCACCGCCCGCTGCCGGGGCGCGAGCCGCTGCAGCACGGCCACGAACGCCAGCCGCACGGAGTCCCGCTGGGCGGCGACGTCGGCCGGATCCCCCGTCTCGGGCAGGATCCGGCCGTCCGGCGCCGGCCCGATCCACGTCACCTCGGGCAACTGGGCCTCGGTGGCGGTGGCCACCGTGGACGGCCCGGCCAGATCCATCGGCCGGGCCCGGCCGTTGCGGCCGTTCAGCGCGTCCAGGCAGACGTTGGTGGCGATCCGGTACAGCCAGGAGCGCAGCGCCGCCCGGCCCTCGAACCCCTGGTGGCCGCGCCAGGCGCGGACCATCGTCTCCTGCACCGCGTCCTCGGCCTCGAAGACCGAGCCGAGCATCCGGTAGCAGTAGCCGGTCAACTCCCTCCGGTACCGCTCCAGCTGGAGCTCGACCGGCTCGTCCGTCATCAGGTCGGCCATCGCGCGCGCCCCCGTGTCCTAGCCCCGCCAGTGATCACGAGGAACGTACCGCAGGGCACCGACAACCGGGCGGCTCGGCCGGCCGCGCGCTCGCCGGGGGCTGCCGGATCGGCCGGAGCCCCCGGTCAGCCGGCCTCGGGGTACTCCTGGCCCGAGTCGAAGGAGGTGGTGACGATCTGCCACATCTTCGGGAACTCGGCACCGGAGAGGCCGGTCGGGTTGATCGAGTAGACCACCTTGCGACTGAGGTCCTTGGTGGCGAAGACACCGTTGGTGTAGCCCGGCCGGGAGCCGCTCTTGCCCCAGACCTGGGTGCCGTTGGGCAGGGTGACGCTCATCAGGCCCTTGCTGAAGCAGGCGTGGCCGGCGGTCGGACCGGTCTCGCAGTTCTTGTTGCGCTGGTTGGGCACGTCCGGCACGTCGAACAGCTCGGCCTGCTGGGCGGGCGGCAGCAGCCGGCCGCGCAGCAGCGCCGTCATGAACCGGTCCAGGTCGGCGGCGGAGGAGATCATGCCGCCCTCCGCCCACGGCCAGGGGCTCTGCTCGGTCACGTCCACCCGCCGCCGGACGCCGTCCGGGCCGGTGACGTCCACCGAGGCCGGCGCGTGCGGGCCGGGCAGGGCGAGGTCGTCGCGGTCCGGGACGACGGTGTCGCGCAGGCCGAGCGGGCGGGCGATCCTGCTCTGCACCTCCCGGGCGAAGGACCGGCCGGTGACCTTCTCGACCAGCATCCCGGCGATGAAGGTGTTGATGCCGTTGTACTGCTGCGCGGTGCCCGGCGCGAAGCCCATCGGCTGCGTGACGGCGTCCGCCACCACCTGGGCGGGCGTCCAGGAGTCGGCCTTGTGCGCGGCGAACCAGCTCTCCGTGCCGTCCCCGGAGGTCAGGGCACCGCCGCCCGGCAGCCCGCTGGTGTGGTCGAGCAACTGGCCCACGGTGACCGGCGGGAAGGACGCCGGCAGCAGCCCCGGCAGGTACTGCTGGACGGTGCCGTCCAGGTCGAGCCGGCGCTCGGCGGCGAGTTGGAGGACGACGGTGGCGGTGAACACCTTGGAGATGCTGCCGATCCGGAACCGGGCGTCCGCCGTCACCCCGTCCCCCGCCGTACCGGACCACTGGCCGCCCCGGCCGCCGACCCGGACCAGCGCGCCGGTGATGCCCCCGCTCGGCAGGTCGGCGAGCGTCCGCGCCAGCGCCGCGCCGTCCGGCCGTCCGGCCAGCCGGACGGCGACGGCGGCCGAACCCGCGCCGCCCGCCGGGCGGTCGTCCGCCAGCGCCGGGGTCGCGATGCCCGCGACCCCGGCCGCCAGGAGTACGCCGGAGATCGCGAAGGTGGTCCAACGGCGGTCGCGCACGGGGGTCTTCATCTGCTTGCTCTCCAACTGTGGCTCGTCCGGCGGGTGGTGCTCTGTCCGGGAACGAGTCTTGTGGGAGCCGGGCGCACCGCCCATCCGGGACGGACCCCCAACCGCCCCGGAGCCGACCCCGAGACGCCCCCGGGGTGCTCCCGGGCGCACGTCAGGGGGCGGGCGCCGCGATCGGCGCCCGCCCCCTGACGAAGGGCGACCTGCTCGGTACGTCTGCTCAGCGCACCTTCTCAGTGCGTCCCCTTCAGTGCGCGGAGTGCTTCTCCGCGCCGCGGTGGCGGTGGCCCTTGAGTTCGGCGTGCATCGCGGGGGCGGAGTGCATGGCCGCCGTCCCGGCGTCCTGGCCGCCGTGCCGGAAGGCGCCACCGGACCCGGCGCCGACGCCGGAGGCCCGTGCGGCACGGGTGCCGAGCTTCGGGGGCATCGGCTTGGGGCTCATCGCCATGCCCCGGCGCTCCAGCAGGTCCTGGGTGCCCCGGCGGAGCTTGTCGGTACTGCCCGGTGTTCGCTTGGTCATCGTCGACCTCCCTTCGGCGGTCACCGGCCACGGGGACGTCGACCGGGAGGCCGCACGGGCGTTATGTCCGGAATTCAGCCGGGTTACACCTCCCCGCGGCCGGAGACGTCGGGCCCGGGGTCCGAACGGGGCCCGGGGCAGGGCGGCTCAGCCCATGACCTCGTGGACGAAGCACCAGCGCCAGTCCTCCCCCGGCTCGTACGAGCGGATCACCGGGTGCGAGCTGTTGTGGAAGTGCGCGGTGGCGTGCTTCTGCGGCGAGAAGTCGCAGCAGCCGATGTGACCGCAGTCCAGGCAGAGCCGCAGGTGCACCCAGTCCCGGCGACCCGCGGCCAGGCAGTCGGCGCAGCCGTCGGTGGGCGGCAGGGGCGTGATGTCCTGGGGTGCCGCGGTGAGGTCTTCGCAGGCGCTCATGCACGCAGAGTAGTGACGGCCGCCCCGGCCGGACCTCCAAGACACGCCCGGGTGCCCCGGCTCGACGCCCCGGCGCAGCCCGGCCCGGCCGGCGCGGGCTCACTCCGCGACGACCGGCGCCTCCGGGGCCGTCCAGCTCGCCAGCATCGCGAGCTTCTGCGCGGTCGGCGAGCCCGGCCGCGCGGTGTAGGTGACCAGCACCTGGTCGGGGGAACCGTTGACGGCCAGGGTCTCGTAGCCGAAGTCGAGTTCGCCGACCAGCGGATGGTGGATCAGCTTGACGCCGTGGGTCTTCTGCTTCACCTGGTGGTCCGCCCAGAGCCGACGGAACTCCTCGCTGCGCACGGACAGTTCACCCACCAGTGCGGCCAGCCTGGCGTCGTCCGGGTACCGGCCGGCGTCCAGGCGCAGAACGGCCACCGTCTCGGCGGCGACCGCGTCCCACTGCGGGTAGAACGCGCGCGCCGCCGGATCGAGGAAGGCGTACCGGGCGGCGTTGCGCTGCTCCGGCGGGCTCGCGGAGAAGCCCTGGACGGCGTCGCCGAGGGCGTTCCAGGCGAGTACGTCCATCCGGCGGCCGAGGACGAAGGCCGGCACCCCGGCCATCAGGTCCAGCAGCAGCCGGGTGCCCTCCCGGACCGGCCGCCCGCCGCGCACCGGGCCCGCCGGGCGCGGCGGCCGGGCCAGCGCGTGCAGGTGGGCGGCCTCCACCTCGTCCAGCCGCAGCACCCGGGCCACCGCGGCCAGCACCGCGTCGGAGGCGCTGCCGCCCCGGCCCTGCTCCAGCCGGATGTAGTAGTCGACGCTGACCCCGGCGAGCTGCGCGACCTCCTCCCGGCGCAGGCCCTGCACCCGGCGGCGGCCGTGCGAGGGCAGGCCCACCTCCTCGGGCTGGATCCGGGCCCGGCGCGAGCGGAGGAAGTCCCCGACGGTGTTCTCCATGCCCGCAGGGTAGCCCCGGCTCCACGGCGCGAGGGTGGTACGGGCGTTCCCAGGAACCGCACACCTGGGAAACCCCTTCCCCGGCAGCGCTTTCCCAGGACATCCGCGGCCCTGGATGGCCCGCCCGAGCCCGCGCAGAGTGGTCCCCGTCAGCCCGACCGCAAGGATCACGAAAGCAGGACCTCATGAGCTACGCCGCCCTCGCCACCCGCACCGCCGTCGTCACCGGAGCCGCCAGCGGCATCGGCGAGGCCACCGCCCGCCTGCTCGCCGCCGGCGGCGCCCGGGTCGCCCTGCTGGCCCGCCGGACGGACCGGCTGGACGCGCTGGCCGCCGAGATCGTCGCGGCCGGCGGCCAGGCCCTCGCCGTCACCACCGACCTCACCGACCAGGCCTCGGTGGACGCCGCCGTCAAGACCGTCCACGACGCGTACGGCGCGGTCGACCTGGTCGTCAACAACGCGGGCGTGATGCTGCCCAACCCCCTCGCCGACGGCCGGCTCGACGAGTGGACCCGCATGATCGACACCAACCTCACCGGCGTGCTGCGGATCGTCCGCGCCTTCACCGCCGACCTCACCGCGGCCGGCGACGAGGGCCGCACCGCCGACCTCGTGAACATCTCCTCGATCGCCTCGCACATCGTCTTCCCCGACTACGCCGTGTACGGGGCCACCAAGGCCGCCGTCACCCAGCTCTCCAACGCGCTCCGCACCGAGCTGGGCCCGCGCGACGTCCGGGTCAGCGCCATCGAGCCCGGGCTGACCGCCACCGAACTGGACACGCACATCGACAACCCGGCGCTGCGCGAGCAGCTGGGCGGGATGTTCGCCGCGATCCCGCCGATGAGCGCCGAGGACATCGCCGACCTGATCGCCTACACGGTCACCCGCCCCCGCCACGTCAACCTCCGCCACCTGGTCGCCCTGCCGACCCGGCAGGCCTGAGCCCGGTCCCGCCCCGCCCGGGTTCCCCCACCGGCCGGCGGGCCGCCGTGGGAGCATGCCAACCGTGGCGATCGCGGCGGGGAGTACGAACAGCGACACCGGCGATGCCCGGGCGGACGGCCGGCCCGGGCCGGCCGGCGCACCCGGGCGGGCCGGTTCCGAGCTCCCGCCGGACATACCGGCGCCCCGGACCGGCACCCCCGGACCGGCACCCACCGGCCGGGTCCGCCAGCCGGTGGCCCTGATCCGGCTGCTCGTCGGCCTCGCCGCGATCACGCTGACCCTGCTGCTCGCCGACTACGCCCGGGCCACCACCAGCGGCATCGCCGCCGACGTCGCCCAGGCCGCCCGGCTGGTGCCGCGCCCGCTGGCCGGGATCGCGGGCGGGCTCTCCACCGCCGCCCTGCTGCTGGTACCGGTCTGGTCGGCGGTCCGCCGGCTGGTCTCGGCCGTGCCCGAGCGGCGGCGCATCCTCCAGCACCTCTCCGACGGCCTGCTGGCCGCCGTCCTCGCCTACGGCGCCTCCCTCGCCGTGGACCTCGGGGTCGACGAGCTCGCCCCCGCCTCACTGGTCGCCGCCATCACCCAGCCGCTGCCGGGCCACCTCCTCGCCCACACCGAACCGGTCTACGGCTACCTCGCCCCCGTGCTCGCGTTCATGACCGCCTCCGCCGCCCGCGAGCACCGGGTCCCCCGGATCGTCCTGTCCGTCTCCGCCCTCGCCGGGCTGGCCGCCGGCTACGCCACGCCGACCGCCCTGCTGCTCGGCCTGCTGATCGGCTGGACGGCCGCCCACGGCACCCTCTACGCCGTCGGCACCCCCGACCCCCGGCCCCGGCCCGCCCAGCTCCTGCAGAGCCTGCGCGAAGCGGGCCTGCGGCCCCTCGCCGCCCACCCCGCCGGCCCCGACCGCTACCTGGTCCGCCAGGAGGCCGGCCGCCCCGACCTGGACGTCCAGCTGCTCGACCGGCAGGCCGTCACCGCCGCACTGGTCCAGCGCGCCTGGCGCCGGCTGCGGCTGCGCACCGCCCCGCACCCCCGCGCGCTGCGCTCGCTGCGCACCGGGCTGGAGCACGAGGCCCTGGTCTCCTACGCCGCCGTCGCCGCCGGCGTCCGCACCCGCCGGATCGCCGCCACCGCCGGGCTGGGCCGCGACAGCGCCCTGGTCGCGTACGAGTACCTGCCCGGCCGCACCCTGGACCAGCTCGCCGGCGAGGAGCTGACCGACGGGCTGCTCACCGACGCCTGGTCCCAGCTCGCCCTGCTCCAGCGGCGGGAGATCTCGCACCGGGCCCTCGTCCCCTCCTCGATCCTGGTGGACCGGGCCGGCGCGGTGCACCTGGTGGACCTCGCGGACGGCGACATCGCGGCGAGCGAGCTGGTGCTGCGCTGCGACATCGCCCAGCTGCTCACCACCCTCGCCCTGCGGGTCGGCGCCGAGCGGTCGGTGCGCACCGCGGTGGCGGTCCTCGGCCCGGACGTCGTCGGCGCGGCCCTCCCGCTGCTGCAGCCGATCGCCCTCGCCCGCACCACCCGGACCGCGCTCAAACAGGCCGCCCGGGCCCACTGCGCCGCCCTCGCCCCGGCGGGCGACGGGGCCCGGGGCGGCGAGGACCGCCGGGCCGTCGAGGCCGCCCGGGTCGCCGGAGTCCCCGGGCCCGCCCGGACCGGGAGCGGTGCGGGCCCGGCCGACGCCACCGCCGTGCCGACCGCCACCGCCGTGCCGCCCGCTCCCCCGCCGCCCGGTGAGCTGCTGGACGCCATCCGCGCCGAAGTCCTGCGGACCCGGCCGCAGGCGCCCGTCCGCGCGGTGAAGGTGGAGCGCCTGCGCCCCCGGACCCTGCTGGCGGTGGCCGGCGGCGTGGTCGCCGGGTGGCTGCTGCTGCCCCAGCTGTTCGCCTCCGAGCAGAACCCGATCGCCGCCGTGGGCGACGCCGACCCGCTCTGGCTCGCGCTCGCCGTGCTGGCCGCGGCCGCCAGCCACTTCACCGCCGCGATGGGCTTCGTCGGCTTCGTCCCCGAGCGGCTGGACTTCCGCAACGCCGTGCTCGCCCAGCTGGCCGGCTCCTTCGTGAAGCTGGTCTCGCCCGGCGGCGTCGGCGGCGTGGCCCTGAACACCCGCTTCCTCCAGCGGGCCGGCATCCCGACCGCCCAGGCGCTGTCCAGCGTCGGCGTGGGCCAGCTCTTCGGGCTCGTCCTGCACCTGTTGCAGCTCGGCGCCTTCGTCTACCTGCTGGACCTCGAACCCGGCGGCTCCGAGCTGGACGCGCTGCCCGCCGTGGTGAGCGGGCTGGCCGGGGCGGGGGTGCTGCTGGCCGGGGTCTCCGCCGTGCCGCCGGCCCGCCGCTGGCTGGCCGCCCGGCTGCGGCCGCTGACCTCCGAGGTGCTGCCCCGGCTGCTGGAGCTGCTGCGCAGCCCCGGACGGCTGGCCGTCGGCGTGACCGGGCAGCTGCTGGTCTCGCTCTGCCTGGTCGCCTGCCTGTACTGCTGCGTCCGGGCGGTCGGCCGGGAGCCGGCCTTCGCCTCGGTGGCGGTGGTCTTCCTGATCGGCAACGCGGTCGGCAACGCGGCGCCGACCCCGGGCGGGGCCGGCGCCGTGGACAGCGCGCTGGTGACGCTGCTGGAGCACACCGCGTCGATGGAGGAGGGCGGCGCCCTGGCGGGCGTCGCGCTCTACCGCCTGCTGACCCTGGTGCTGCCGGTGCTGCCGGGCTGGGCGGCCTTCGCCTGGCTGCAGCGGCGCGGCGCGCTGTGACCGCCTGAGGCCGGGGCGGCGACGCTCCGCCGCCCCGGGCTGCGCCGGTCCTCGGGCTGCCGCCGGTGCTACCGGTGCCCGGCTGCTACCGGTACCCGCCTACTCCCGGTACTCGTCCTCGTCGAGCTCGACCACCCGGCTCTGCTCGGCGACGTCCGCGACCTCGGTGGCCGGATCGGCGCCGAGCGCCCGCCGCTCGGCCAGCTCGTCGTACTCGTCGCCCTCGCCGGCCTCGTCGTCCGGCTCCACCGCCTCGGCGACCTCGTCCAGGTAGTCCTCGTGATTCTGCGGCATGGCGTCCGTCCTTGCTGCTCGGAGGCTCCCACGGGGCCCGTTGGGGGTACTGGAAGTATCCGTCGGCGGCCGCTCCGACGCGATGCGCCGCCGGGCCTTCGGCGTGTTGTCCGGTCCCGGTCCGCAGGCCGCGGACCGCCTCCCGCCTGCCCGGCAGTCCGCGCGCAAAACGGGGCCCCGGCCACCGGGGGTACGATCAGTGCCGTACCAGCAGGGCTTACCCACACCCACCCGGTGGCCCCGAAGCCCTTACGAACGACGGGGAAATCATGTCCGGCTCGCACTACTTCACCGGTGCACCCGAGGTCGCCAGCGAGCGGCGTCCGATCACGGTCACCCTGCCGGACGTCACCCTGGAACTGACCACCGACGCCGGTGTGTTCTCCCGCAGCCGGCTCGACCCGGGCACCCGGATCCTGCTGGAGCACGCGCCGCCGCCCCGGGTGCGCGGCCCGATCCTGGACATCGGCTGCGGCTACGGCCCGATCGCGCTGACCTGGGCGACCAGGCGCAAGCGGCTGCCGGTCTGGGCGGTCGACGTGAACACCCGCGCGCTGGAGCTGGTCCGGCTCAACGCGGAGGCGCTGGGCCTCGGCAACGTGCAGGCGGCGCTGCCGGAGGACGTCCCCGAGGACCAGCGGTTCGCGGCGATCTACTCCAACCCGCCGATCCGGGTCGGCAAGGCGGAACTGCGCCGGCTGCTGCACCAGTGGCTCGGCCGGCTGACCCCGGACGGCTCGGCGTTCCTGGTGGTCCAGAAGCACCTGGGCTCGGACTCGCTGCAGAAGTGGCTGAACGACCAGGGCTACCCGACCACCCGCGTCACGTCGGTCAACGGGTTCCGGATTCTTGAAGCGCGGCCCCGCCCGGAGGGCGCGGGCCCCGAGAGTGGACGAGGTACGACGTCGTGAAGCAGCTCCGCGGGACCGAACTGAAGCGGCTGCACCGCCAGTGGCGGCGCAGCAACGAGTTCCGGCTCGCGCTGATCCTGGAGAACCTCCAGTCGCCGTTCAATGTCGGCTCGGTCGTCCGGACCGGTGCCGCGATGGGCGCCGAGAAGCTGTACCTCACCGGCGACACCCCGTCGGTGCGCTCCTCCGGTGCCCAGAAGGCCGCGATGGGCACCGACAAGTACCTCAAGGTGGAGCACTTCCCCACCGTCGCCGAGGCCGTGGCCGCCGCCAAGGCGGACGGCTTCAAGGTGGTCGGCCTGGAGCTGGCGGACGACGCGGTGCCGATGTTCGCCGCCGAGCTGACCCCGGCGGTGGCCTTCGTGCTGGGCCACGAGGACCGCGGGATCACCGCCGATGCGCTCGCGCTCTGCGACCAGGTGGTCTTCGTCCCCCAGCTGGGCCGGGTCGGCTCGCTGAACGTCTCCGCCGCCGCGACGGTGGCCTGCTACGAGGCGCGCCGCCAGGGGTACGCGATCAGCGGCACCCCGGACGGCAGCGACGCCGGCGGCCTGGACCTGGACCTCGACGACGAGTGACCCCCCGGGGGGAGAGGGCGGCTCGCCCTCTCCCCCCGGCGGCTCGCGCCGCCCCGGGCGCCGCCCTCGGCAGCCCTCACACCTCGACCAGCACCTTGCCCCGGTTCGCCTCCCGGTCCACGTAGAGGCTCCGGTAGGCCTTCGGGATCTCGTCGAAGCCCTTGTGGACGGTCTCGTGGTAGCGGATCTCACCGCGCCGGACCAGCCCGCCGAGGTCCTCGTGCATGGCCGCCAACTGCGGCTCGTCGAACCACTCCTGGGCGAAGATCCCACGGATCGTGGTGCGCGGGAACATGATGTACGGCAGCAGCCGGGGCCCGGTCAGCTCCCCGTTCACCGTCGTCGCCCACTGCCAGCAGACCGCGACCCGGCTGTCCACGTTGAGCATGGTGAACACCGCGTCGGTGACGGTGCCGCCGAGGTTGTCGAAGTAGCGGTCGACGCCGTCCGGGGCGGCGAGCAGCAGCGCCTCGCGGACCTTCTCCGCGTCGTCCGCCTGGTCGTAGAGCACCACCTCGTCGAAGCCGAGCTCCGTCAGGTACGCGGCCTTGCCCGCCGAGGCGGTGGTGCCGACCACCCGGCCGGCGCCCGCGCGCCTGGCCAACTGGCCCACCAGGGTGCCGATCGAGCCGGACGCGCCGCTGATCACCACGGTGTCGCCGGGCCGGACCTCCAGGAACTTCGTCAGCGTGCCCCAGGCCGTCATCCCGGGCGCGCCCATGATGCCGAGCGCCGTGGAGAGCGGCAGCCGCTCGTCGTACCGGGCCGGGTCCAGCCGGCGGTAGGCGGGGAAGACCATCGGGAAGGTGCCGGTCTTCCACAGCTCCTCGGCACCGTTGTGGACGACGTGGCTGCGCCAGCCGCCGAAGCCCTGGACGAGGTCGCCGACCCGGAAGGCGGCCTCCGGACCGGCCTCCAGCACCTCCATGATCGAGTCACCGCCCATGTGGTGGCCGATCGGCGTCTCCAGCGCGAGGCCGTTCTGGTACGGGTCGACCGAGACGTACCTGGTCCGGAAGAGCATCTCGTCCGGCCGGAGCCTGATCTCGACCTCCTCGACCACCTTGCGGTAGATCCGGTTGACGTCCGGCACCCCGTCGAGGTGCTCGCGGACCACCCACTTCTCGATCTTCATGCCAGGGCCCCTGTCGAAACGGTGGTGGTGGACGGGATCTCCTCGACCGGCCCGGTCGGCTGCTTCGGCGGCCGGCCGACGGGGAGGATCAGATGGGTGGGCGGCGGCGCGCTCAGGTCGATCTCGGCGTGGAACTCCCGCCCGTCGTCCCGGCAGATGAACTGCATCACGTGCCGGCCGGCGGCGGCCGCCCGGATCAGGCCGCCGATGGTGGCCCAGACCCCGGAGAGGTAGAAGTCCGAGAGCCCGGGGAGCACCGGACCGTTCTTCTTGATCTCCTGCTCCACCGTCTCGCTGCCCTCGACGAACGGGTTCCAGCCCGGGAAGGTGCCGTCGTAGACGCCGGTGTAGCGGACCTGGGTGAGCGGGGTCGAGACGTCCGCCACCGCGACGGCGCCCTTGAAGCCGGGGAAGCGCTCGTCCAGGAAGGAGACGATGCCGTTGCGGACCCTGCGCTTGGCCGCCGTGTACTCGCGGCCGTGCTTGACCGGCAGGGTGTGCAGCTCCTCGCCTCGCCGCACCCGGGAGGACTGCTCCGGGCCGTCGTGCAGCTCCCGCCAGGGGTCGATCTCGGAGAAGTAGGTGGCGAACACCACGGTGGACTCCCGGGGCGCCAGCTCCGGGTAGTGCCGGGTGCGGAACTGCACGTTCATGCTCGGGCAGCGGATGCCGGTGAGCTCGGCGGCCTGCCGCTCGTCCAGGAGGTAGGTGGTGCACGGGTCGCCCTCCGGGAAGGGTCGGCGCAGGCCCAGGAAGAGCGAGACGTAGCCGGGCGACAGCTGGCCCGGCTCGTCGATCAGCGAGGTGTAGAGCCGGCGGTAGGTGTCGTTCAGGTAGCGGCCCTTGAGCAGCTTCATCACCGTCGTGTGGCCGTCGGCGGCGGAGACCACGATGTCGGAGCGGAACTCCCGCCCGTCGCTCAGCCGGACGCCCACCGCCCGGTCGTCCTCGACCAGGATCTCCTCGACCTTGGCGTTGTACATCACCTCGCCGCCGAGCTCGCGGTAGCGCTGCTCGATCGAACGGGCCAGCCCGAGCGAACCGCCCGCCGGCACCCCGGCGGCCTGGTTGGCGTGCGAGGCGAGCTGGAAGTAGAAGGGCAGCACCGGGAAGGCCGGGTGCTTCTCGTAGAGGATGAAGTTGAACGCCTCGCGCAGCAGCGGGTCGCGGAACCGCTGCGAGTAGTCGGTCATCAGGACGGTGATCGACTTCCGGATGGTGGTGAAGTACGGGAGGAACGAGGCCAGCATCCGCCAGCGCTCGATCCGGCCCATCAGCCCGACCGGCTTGAGGAACGGGTAGACCGCCAGCGCCTTGCGGAACGTCCGGATGCCGTCGCAGAACTCCCGGACCGGCGCCGCGTCGGCCGGCGAGATGCCCAGCAGATGGGCCTCCAGCCGGTCGGGGTCCGAGTAGAAGTGCACCGCCCGGCCGTCCCGGCCGCGGACGATGTTGAACACGTCGAAGTGCCGCATCTCCTTGCCCTGGAGGGCGCCGAGCTCCAGCCAGATCTGGTACATCTCGTTGCCCGGGCCGTTGCCGAGCAGCCAGCTGATGCACCAGTCGAAGGTGAAGTCGCCGCGGTCCCAGCCGGTGCAGGAGCCGCCGGGGATCTCGTGCATCTCGAAGACCTGGGTGCGGTACCCGTTCATCCGGGCGTAGCAGCCGGTGGAGAGGCCGCCGAGGCCGCCACCCACGATGATCATCGATTCTCGTCGGCGCCCTGCCGCTGTGTGCCGTGCCAATGCCCTGGCCTTCCTCATGGTCGTGCCGTTGCGCTGTCGTTGCCGTTGCGCCTGCTGTTGCCGTCGCGCCTGCTGTTGCCGCTGCCATAGCGTTTGCCGCTGCCGCTGCCGCTGCGCCTGCCGTTCGGCGCCGCCGTCGCGCGCCTGTCGTCGCTCACCAGGCGATCGGGAGCGCCTGCAGGCCGTTCACCATCGCGTCCGCCTTCCAGCGCAGTTCGTCCTCGGGGACGGCCAGCCGCAGACCGGGCAGCCGCTCCAGCACCGTCTCGATCGCCACCTGGAGCTCCAGCCGGGCCAGATGGGCGCCGATGCAGTAGTGCACGCCGTGGCCGAAACCGAGGTGCGGATTGCCCTGGCGGTCCAGGACGAGGCGTTCCGGCTCCTCGAAGACCTCCGGGTCGCGGTTGGCCGCGGCGGTGGCGATCATCACCGCGTCACCGGCCCGGATCGTCACCCCGCCCAGTTCGACGTCGGCCGTGGCGTAGCGGGGCAGGCTGAAGCCGGTGAGCAGCGGCACGTACCGCATCAGTTCCTCGACGGCCTTCGGGATCAGCTCGGGCTTCTCCCGGAGGCGGCGCAACTCCTCGGGATTGACCAGGAGCTGGTGGAAGAAGTTGCCGATCTGGTTGGTGGTGGAGACGAAACCGGCGATCAGCAGGTCACAGGCGATCGAGAGCAGCTCGTCCTCGCTGATCAGCCGCTGCTCGCGGCAGGCCCGGACCAGCACGGTCAGCAGGTCCTCGCCGGGCTCGCGACCGCGCAGGTCCAGCACGCCGGCCATGTACTCGATGAACGCCCGGCCCTCCACGGCGAGCACCTCGCCGGGGGTGACGGCGGAGAGCACCGTCTCCGCCCACTGCCAGAGCATCCGGTGGTCCTCGGCGGGGATGCCGAGCACCTCGCAGATGATGGTGGTCGGCATCGGGATCGCGAAGTTCTCGACCAGGTCGGCCGGTTGACCGGCCGCGAGCAGACCGTCGACCAGCTCCTCGGCCAGCTCCCGGGCCCGGACGCGCAGCCGCTCGACCCGTCGGGCGCTGAACTCCTTGGCCACCAGCGAGCGCAAGCGGGTGTGCTCCGGCGGCTCGGTGGAGAACAGCCCGGCGCCGCTCCGGGCGACCGGACGCATCCGGGGCTGGTCGTGACCCATCGCCTCGGCGAGGCTGAAGCGCGGGTCGGCCAGCACCGTCCGCACGTCCTCGTAACGGGTGACCAGCCAGGCGCCGTCACCGTAGGGCAGCCGGATCCGGGCCAGCGGCTGCTCGCGCAGCTCGGCGTAGCGGGGGTGGAGGTCGAGGCCGAGCGACTCGAACGGGTACGACAGCGGCTGATGCTGCCTGAGCATGAGGTGGTCCACCTCTCGTGTGGGACTGCCGGGACTGCGGGAACTGCCTGGAATGCCGGGGCCGGTGGAGCTGCCGGGCCGGCCGGAGCCGCGCGGGCCGCCGGCCTCGGGCGGGAAGGTGCAGGTCTCAGGACGCATCGGCGGCGACCCCGGTGAGGATCTCCCTGGCCAGCCCGGCGTTGCGCGCGATGTACTCGTGGTCGAGCATCTCGGCGTGGGTGCCGAAGCCGCGGAACACCGCCGTACCGGTGGCCGAACTGCCGTGCCAGGTGCCGTGCTCGCCGGCCGCGTAGAGGGCCACCTTCGCGTCGTCGGAGATCACGCTGACCGGTGCGGCGACCACGCCGAGGTTGGGCGTGCGGCTGCAGAACTGCAGGTAGTCCCGGGCCTGTTCGCGGGTCTCCTGGGCGACGATCGCCGAACCGGTGTGCCGTTGCAGGTGCTCGGCCAGCTCCTGCTCGAAGGCCCGGACGTGCTCGTCGCCGAGCGCGAAGGACTCCGGGATCCGGTGCGAATCCATGATCACCACATTGGGCACCGCCCGGCCGCGCCGCTCCAGTTCCTTGGCCACCTCGAAGGCGAGGTTCCCGCCGAGCGAGTAGCCGAGCAGGGCGCACGGCCCGTCCGGCTGGACGGCGTCGATCAGATCGGCGTAGCGGGTGACCTTGTCGTCCCCCGGGACGTAGTTGAACGCGACCATCCGGTACTCCGGCAGGTGCGCCGCGAACTGCCGGTAGACCAGCCCGTGGCCGCCGGCCGGCGGGAAGCAGAAGACGGTCTGCTGCTGCTCCTGGTTGAACCGGAGGTACGGCTGGGCGCCGTCGAGCCGGCCGGTGATGATGTGCTCCAGCGTCCTGGCCATCCCGTGCAGGGTGGTGACCCTGAACAGCTCGCTGACCGGGATGCTGATGTTGAACTCGCCCTGCAGGCCGTGGATCAGCTCGATCAGCTTGATCGAGCTGCCGCCGGACTCGAAGAAGTCGTGCTCCAGGCCGAGTTCCTCGACCCCGAGCAGCGCCCGCCAGTGTTCGGCCATCCGGATCTCGTAGAGGGTGACCGGCGGTTCGGCGGCCCGGTCGCCGGCCTCCGCCCGCGGCGCGGGCAGCGCCGCGACGTCCACCTTGCCGTTGGCGGTGAGCGGCAGCGCGGGCAGGTCGGCGAAGTACGTCGGGATCATGAAGGTCGGCAGCGAGCCGGCCAGGTGGCGGCGGAGCCCCCGGCGGTCGACCGTCCGCCCGGGAGCGGGGACGCAGTAGGCGCAGAGCACGTCCTCGCCGCTCCGGTCGGACCGGACGGTGACCACCGCCTGGGCGAGCTCGGGCCACTCGGCGAGCCGGGTCTCGATCTCGCCGAGCTCGATCCGGTGGCCGCGCACCTTGATCTGCGAGTCGGCCCGGCCGAGCAGGTGCACCCCGCCCCGGGCGTCCCAGCGGGCGAGGTCGCCGGTGCGGTAGAGCCGGACCGGCTCGGTGCCGTCGGCCCCGCCGAGCGGCAGGGTGGCGAAGCGGCGGGCGGTCTGCTCCTCGTCACCGAGGTAGCCGAGGGCCACCCCGGAGCCCCCGATCCACAGCTCCCCCGGCACCCCGGGCGGGACGGGCCTGCCCTGCTCGTCCAGCAGGTAGAAGGCGCTGTTCGGGAAGGGCCGCCCGATCGGGACCATCCGGCTGGGCTCCAGGCCGTCGGTCGGACCCTCGAAGTAGGCGCTGTCGATGGTGGCCTCGGTGAGGCCGTAGGAGTTGATCAGGCGGGTCCGCGGGCCGCAGAGCGCACTCAGCCGCTCGTACTCCTCCACCTTCCAGACGTCCGAGCCGACCACCAGCAGCCGCATGAAGTCCAGCTTCAGACCGGACCGTTCGCAGTGGCCGATCACGGTGCGCACCACCGCCGGCACGAACTCGGCGGCGTCCACCCGCTCGGCCCGCATCACCTCGTAGAGCCGGGCGGTGTTGAACAGCAGCTCCCGGCCGACCAGCACCAGGGCGCCTCCCGAGCAGAGCGCGCGGACGTAGTCCCCGGTGAAGACGTCGAAGGCGGGGCCGGCCATCTGGAGGTGGACCCGGACGTCGGTGTCCAGCCGGTACTCGGCGTGCCAGGCCTGGTAGGCCGAGGCGAGGTTGCGGTGCGAGACCCGGACGGCCTTGGGCCGGCCGGTGGAGCCGGAGGTGTAGACGACGTACGCCGGGCTGTCGGGGTCCACCGGTTCGTCGGTGAACCCGCCGTCCGCCGCGACGGGCCCGTCCGGCCCGACGGTCCCGGCCTGCCCCGCGAGTTCGTCCGGCCCGACGGTCCTGGCCGGCAGCCCGCCGAACCGCTCCGGGTCGCCGACCAGCAGACCGGCCCCGGCGTGCTCGACCATGTACGCCAGCCGGTCGACCGGGTGGCCCGGGTCCAAGGGGAGGTAGGCCGCGCCGGTGCGGAGCACCGCCAGCAGGGCGACGACCAGCTCCGGCGACTTCTCCAGGCAGAGCGCCACCACCGCACCCGGCCCGGCACCGAGGGCCCGCAACCGGGCGGCCGCGACCCGGGAGCGCTCCTCCAGCTCGCCGTAGCCCAGCCGGGCGGTCGGGCCGGACTCCGCCGGCGCGACCACCGCCGGGGCGTCCGGATCCGCGGCGGCGGCCCGCAGGATCAGCTCGTGCACCGGCACCTCGTGGGCCACCCGCCGCTCGGCACCGCTCCACTGCCGGAGCACCCTGGCCCGCTCCGCCGGACCGAGCAGCTCCAGCCGGGTGACCGGCTGCTCGGCTCCCGCCCCGGTCAGCCCCTCCAGCAGGTTGACGTAGTGCCCCGCGAGGCGGGCCATCGTCTCCGGCAGGAAGAGGTCGGTGTTGTACTTGAGGACGCAGTGGAAGCGGCGCTCCGCCTCGTCCTCGTAGGCGGACAGCGTGAGGTCGAACTGCCCCTCCTCCTCGGGGAGTTCGATGTACTCCAGGTGATAGCCGTACTTCTCGGTGGCCACCTTGTGGTGCAACAGGATGAACATCGCCTGGAAGACCGCCGAGCGGCTCGGGTCGTGCTGCAGCCCGAGCTTCTCCACCAGCAGCACGAACGGGTACTCCTGGTTGTCCAGCCCGCCCAGCACGGTGGTGCGCACCTGCGCCAGCAGCTCCGCCACGGTCGGCGCCCCGGCCAGCGAGGCGTGCAGCGGCAGCGGGTTGACGAAGTAGCCGTAGACGGAGGCGAACTCCTCGTCGGTGCGGCCGGTCACCGGGCTGCCGACGATGATGTCGTCCTGGCCCGAATAGGCGTGCAGCAGCAGGTAGTAGGCGCTGAGCAGCACCATGAAGACGGTGACGTTGTGCTCACGGGCCAGCGCGTGCACCCGGGCGCTGAGTCCCTCGTCCAGGACGAAGAACTCGGAGGCGCCGTTGTGCGTCTGCACCGCCGGCCGCGGCTTGTCGGTGGGCAGGCTGAGGACCGGCACCTCGGCGGGCAGGTGCGAGCGCCAGTAGTCGAGCATCCGCGGCGCCTCGCGGCCGGCCAGGAACTCGTTCTGCCGGTTGAGGAAGTCCAGGTACCGGGCGGTGACCGGGGGCAGCCCGGGCGCCCGGCCCTGCCGCAGCCCCTCGTAGACGGCGAGCAGCTCCTCGATGAAGGTGAAGGTGGAGATCGCGTCCGAGATGATGTGATGGACGGCCTTCATGATCACCCAGTGCTCCGGCCCGCGCTTGAACAGCCGGAACCGCACCAACGGGTCGCGCTCCAGGTCGTACGGCCTGCGGTACTCACGGACGATCAGGTCGTGGACCTCGGACCACTCCAGGCCCTGGACGTCGAAGACCCCGAAGTCCGGCTCGACCTCGGCGCGGACCTTCTGGACCGCATGGCCGCCGTCCAGCACGAAGTTGGCCCGCAGGCTGGGGTGGCGCCCGACCATCGTCCGGAAGGCGGCGGCCATCAGCTCCGGCTCCAGCTCCACCCGGACCTCGACGGCACCGCCGATGTTGTAGGCGAAGCCGTCCGGGTTGAGCTGCTTGAGGAACCACAGCGCCTTCTGGTTCTGCGTCAGCGGGTGGTGCGCCTCGTCCTCGTACCGCTCGACCTCGGCCCCGCCGGTGCCACTGCCGTCGTCCTCGATCAGTTCGGCCAGGCCGGCGTGCAGCTGGGCCACCAGCTCGGCCACCGGAGCGTCGGAGAGCAGCGCCACCACCGGAAGGGCGGTGCCGAGCTCGGTGTTGAGCCGGGCCCGCAGCTCCATCGCGAGCAGCGAGTCCAGGCCGAGACCGCTCAGACCGGTGCCGGGGTCGATCTGCTCCGCGGGCACCCGCAGGACGGCGGCGGCCAGCGCGCCGAAGCGCTCGGTCAGCAGCGCCAGGCGCTCCTCCTCACCGGCCGCCCGCAGCGCCTCCAGCACGCTGCTGCGCCGCGGCGCCGGCGCGTTCTCCCGGGCGGCGGCCGCCAGGTCGGCGACCAGCGGCGGCGGGGCCGGGTACCAGGAGAGGAAGACCGGCCAGTCGACCACGGTGGCGACCAGCAGCTGGGCGCGGTCCTGGCCCAGGACCCGCTCCAGCACGGCCATCCCGCTCCCCGGCGCCAGCGAGCTCATGCCGCGGCTGGTGCGGTAGTGCTCGATCAGGCCGAGCTCCTCGATCATGCCGGTGGCCCAGGGGCCCCAGTCCAGGCTGAGCGCGGGCAGACCGAGTGCCCGGCGGTGGTGCGCCAGCGCGTCCAGGAAGGCGTTCCCCGCCGCGTAGTTGGTCTGGCCGGCGGTGGTCAGCAGCGAGGCGATCGAGGCGAACAGCACGAAGTGGTCGAGCGGTTCGTCGGCCAGCTGCCGGTGCAGCGCGAAGGCTCCCAGCACCTTGGGGCCGTGGACGGCGTCGAACACCTCGCGGTCCAGCTCCGGCACCAGGGTGTCGCGGACCTGTCCGGCCAGGTGGAAGACGCCCCGGACGGGCGGCGACTCCAGTGAGCGGTACTCGGCGAGCCAGTCCGCGAGGGCCCGTTCGTCGGTGATGTCCAGCGGGGCCGGCACGGGCTGGGCGCCGAGCGCCTCCAGCTCGCGCAGGAAGGCCACGTTGCGGCCGGCCGGGCTCTCCGGGTCGAGGCCGCGCCACTGCTCGCGCGGGGGCAGCGGGCTGCGGCCGACCAGGATCAGCCGGCGGGCGCCCCGGCGGACCAGGGTGCGGCAGAGCAGCCGGCCGAGCGCGCCGAACGCCCCGGTCACCAGGTAGCTGCCGTCCGCCCGCAGGCTGGGCGCCAGCGGCCCGGTCAGGCCCTCGGCGGGGCGCAGCCGGTTGGTCAGCCGGCGCCCGGCGCGCAGCGCGATCTCGTCCTCGTCGGCCAGCGCGAACTCGCGCAGCAGCGCGGCCGCCTCCTCGGCGGCCGGACCGGCCGGACCGAGGTCGACCAGCTTGCCGGGGTGACCGGGCAGCTCCTGGTGACGCAGCACCCGGCCGATCCCCCAGGCGGGCGCGCCGAGCGGCTCCACCGGCTCGCCGGGGGCGGTGGCCTGGGCGGCCCGGGTGACGATGTGCAGCCTGCTGTCGGGCAGTTCGGCGGAGATCAGGGCAGCCAGCGTGATCAGGCTGTACGCGCCGGCACCGGTGTGGCCGGCCACGGTGGCGTGGTCGGCTTTCGCCAGCACGGGCCGGTCGAGGTTCCAGAGGTGGACCACGGCGGCCGGGTCCGGTGCCCCGGCGGCCCGCCGGTCGGCCAGCAGCCGGCCGAGGTCCGCGGCGGAGCCGGGCTCGACGGTGGACTCGCCCCCGTCGCCGGACGTCCGGTAGCCGCTGCCCGGGCGGACGAGGTGGCAGCTGCCGCCGCGCTCGGCGATCCGGGCGGCCAGCTCGTCGGCGACACCTCCGGAGTCCGCGAACAGCAGCCAGTGGTCGGGGTGTTCGGCCAGCTGGTCGGGGGTGTCCGAGGCGTCCGACAGCTCCGACCAGGTGGGCTCGACGAGCCAGCCGTCGATGGTGGCGAGGCCGACGGCGGTGGAGGCCTTCTCCACGTCGGCGGCCCGGAAGCCGGTGATTCCACCGAGCGGGGTGCCGCTCTCGTCGTAGACGGCGATGTCCCCGACGATCTCGTCCCCGTCGTCGCGGGTCACGGTGGCGTGCACCCGGAGCGGCTGCTCGCCGACCGCGTCCAGGCGGACCTCGTCGATGGCGAGCGGCAGCTTGATGCTCGTACCCGCCTCGCCCGCCTGGCCCGGCTGGCCCGCCACCAGGAGCTGGGGCGTCAGCAGGGTCTGGAAGAAGGCGTCCATCAGCACCGGGTGCACCTGGTGACCGGCGCCCTGCCCGGCGATCGCCGCCGTCGGCCGGACGACGGCCAGCGCCTCCCCGGGGCCGATCCAGACCTCGTCGATGCCCTGGAAGGCCGGGCCGTAGTGGTACCCGAGGGCGGCCAGTGCGGTGTAGCAGTCGGCGCCGGCCAGGTGGCGGGTGGCCCGCGCGCGGATCCGCTCGGCATCCAGTCGGTGGCCGGGCCGCCGGCGCTGGCCGGGGCGGACGGTGCCGACGGCGTGGACGGTGCGCTCGGGCCCGTCGCCGGTGGCGCCGTCGGCAGGCCCGGCGGTGCCGGTGCTGATGGTGAAGGAGCCGTTCTCCGCGGAGAGGGTGAGCTGCACGGCGCGGCTCTCCTCGTCGGGCAGGAAGAGCGCCTTGCGCAGCTCGATGCCGGCCAGCGCGGCATCGGCGCCGCCGGTCAGCGCGCGCACCGCCTGGACGGCCATCTCCAGATACCCGGCGGCGGGGAACAGCACCCGCCCCTGGATCCGGTGGTCCTCCAGGTAGGGCAGCGCCTCGGCGTCCAGCCGGGCCTCCCAGGCGGGCTCGGCGCCGGCCAGGCGGCGGCCGAGCAGCGGGTGGTCCAGCCGGCCCCGGCGGATCTGCTCCACCGCCCGGGGCTCGACCCAGTGCCGGTCCCGCTTGAACGGGTAGCGCGGCAGCGGCACCGGGCGCCCGGCCGGCTGCAGCACCGACCAGTCGACCTCGACGCCGAGGTTGTGCAGGGCGGCCAACGAGGCGGTGAAGGTGGTCCGCTCGTCCTCCTGGCGCCGGATCGAGGGCAGCGTGCGGATCTCGGGGCGGTCGGCCCCGCCGGGGCGGGCCTCCAGCGTCTCCTGGATCGAGCGGCCCAGCACCGGGTGCGGTCCGATCTCCAGGAAGAGGCTGTACCCGTCGTCCCCCAGCCGCTCCACGGCCTGCTGGAAGCGGACGCTGTCACGGACGTTGCGCCACCAGTAGGCGGCGTCCAGCTCGGTGCCGTACGCGGTGCCCTCCCGGCCGGTGAGGTGGAGCGGCACCTGTGCGGGGCGGGCCTTGAGGTCGGCGAGCGACTCCAGCAACTCGTCCTTGATCAGCTCCATCCGGGCGCTGTGGTACGGCACTTCGACGGTCAGCGGGCGGGCGAAGACCTGCTCGGCGGTGAGCGCGGCGGCCAGCTCGGCGAGCACCGTCCCGTCCCCCGCGAGGGTCAGCGAGCCCGGGCTGTTGATCGCGGCCACCGAGACCGCGTCACCGTACGGGCGGATCCGGCGGACCGCCTCGGCCTCGGTGAGGGCGACGGCGAGCATGCCGCCGGTGCCGGCCAGCTTCTGCTGGAGCCGGCTCCGGTGCACCACCACCTTGACCGCGTCGGCCAGGTCGTAGACACCGGCCTCGTGGAAGGCGGCGACCTCGCCGGTGCTGTGGCCCACCACCGCGTCCGGACGCACGCCGCGGCTGCGCCAGAGCGCGGCGAGGCCGACCTGGACGGCGAAGTTGGCGGGCTGGGCGAGCCAGGTCTCGGCCATCCGGGAGTGCGCCTCGTCGGCGGCCAGCTCATCGGTCAACGACCAGCCGGTGAGCTCGGCGAGGTGCTCGGAGCAGCGCTCGACGGCCTCGCGGTAGACCGGCTCGGTCGCGAACAGCCGGCGGCCCATCCCCCACCACTGCGGACCCATCCCGGTGAAGACCCAGGCCAGCCGACGGTGCCGGGCCTCGCGCCGCCGGCCGGTCAGTACCCGGGGGTGCGGTTCGCCGCGCAGGTAGGCGGTCAGCGCCTCGTCCAACGACTCGCGCGAGTCGTAGACCACGGAGAGCCGGGCGTCGAGGTGCTGGCGGCGGTGGGCCAGGGTGTGGCCGAGGTCGGCCGGGCGGGCGGGGGTGCCGCCGCGGGCTCCGACCAGCTCGCCCTGGATGCCGGCGGCCAGCTCGGGCAGGGCGGCGGCGTCGCGGGCGGTGAGCGGGAGGATGGTGAGCGGGCGGGCGGTGGGACCGCTCGCCGGCGTGGGCGCCTCCTCGGCCGGCGCCGTCCCGGGGGCCGCCTCCAGCAGGACGTGCGCGTTGGTGCCGCCGAAGCCGAAGGAGTTGACCCCGGCCCGGGCCGGGCCCCGGTGGTCGGGCCAGGGAGTGGGCTCGGTCGGGATCTCGAACGGCAGGGCGGCCGGGTCGATCGCCGGGTTGAGCCGCTCCAGATTGATGTGCGGCGGGATGAGCCGGTGCTTCAGCGCCAGCGCCGTCTTGATCAGCCCGGCCAGGCCGGAGGCGGACTCGGTGTGCCCGATGTTGGTCTTGACCGAGCCGACGTAGCACTTGTCACCGGGGCGACGGCCGACCGCCAGCGCCCGCGCCAGCGCGTTCGCCTCGATCGGGTCGCCGACCGGGGTGGAGGTGCCGTGCGCCTCGACGTACTGGAGGCCGCCCGGCGTGATGCCGGCCTCGGCGCAGACCCGCTCGATCAGGGTGACCTGGGCGTCCGGGTTGGGCACGGTGATCCCGTTGGTGCGGCCGTCCTGGTTGACCCCGCTGCCGATGATGACGGCGTGGACCGGGTCGCCGTCGCGCCGGGCGTCGGAGAGCCGCTTGAGCGCGACCACCGCGACGCCCTCGGCCCGGACGTAGCCGTCGGCCGAGGCGTCGAAGGTGCGCGAGCGGCCCTCCGGGGAGAGGAAGCCGCCCTTGGTCTCGGCGATGGTGTACTGCGGCGCGATGTGCAGCAGGGTGCCGCCGGCCAGCGCGAGGTCGGTCTCGCCGCGCAGCAGGCTCTGGGCCGCGAGGTGGACGGCGACCAGCGAGGAGCTGCAGGCGGTGTCCAGGGAGACGCTGGGCCCCCGGAAGTCGAAGCAGTGCGAGATCCGGTTCGACACCATCGTCATCATGGTGCCGGTGGCGGTGTGCGCGGCCAGCGTCTCGAAGGAGAGGTCCGAGAACTGGACGATCTTGTAGTCCAGGGTGAACGCGCCCACGTAGACCCCGACGTCACGCCCCGCCAGCTCACCCGGCTTCTGCCCGCCGTCCTCCAGCGCCTCCCAGGCCACCTCCAGCAGCTTCCGCTGCTGCGGGTCCATGTGGTCGGCCTCGCGGCCGCTGATCCCGAAGAACGCCGGGTCGAACTCGTCGAGGCCGTCGATGTAGCCGCCCCGGCCGCCGACCAACCGGCCGGGCTTGGCCTTGTCCCGACTGCCGAGGGTGCCCACGTCGTAGCGGCTGCGCGGGGTCGGCGTGATGCAGTCCTTGCCGTCGACCAGGTTCTGCCAGAACGACCGGTGGTCGTTGGCGCCGCCCGGGAGCCGGCAGCCGATTCCGATGATCGCGATCTTCTCCGGGTCACCGGCGGGCCCGGCGGGGGCGCAGACACCGTCGGCCGGGGCGGGGGCGGCGGAGGCAGCGGTCACGACGGGGGCAGCGGAGGCGGCGGGGGCGGCGGTCACGACGGGGGCGGCGGGGGCGGCGAAGCGGGCGTCGGAGGCGGTCGCGGGATCAGAGGGGGCGGGGAGAGCGGCGAGGCGTGGGTCCGTCATGGTCGAGTCCTTGTGTCGCTGCGTTCGCGCGCGCGGCACGGGCGTGGGAGCGCCGCACGGGCATGGGGACGGCGGCTGCGGACCGGATCCGGGCAGGCCGGAGACCGGGCCGGCCGAAGGGGACAGGCCGAAGGCCGGGGAGTGCACGGACGGATGGACGGTGGAGCGGGCGGCGGAGCAGGACGGCGGCGATACCGAACGGCGAGCGGCGGCGGCGCGGGACAGCGCCACCGAAACGTGTTCGGGATCGCCGAGGACGGCGGGGGGCGAGCGGTCGGCGAGACGACGGACGGTGCGGACGACAGGAGGAGCGGACAGCGAGGAGGAACGAACGGCTGGACGTCAGGCCTGCGACGGGTCAGGCGGGGGAGTCGTCGACTCGCACCGGTCTTTGCCAAAGCTGGATATGACTGGCGACCACCTCACGCGTCCGCGGGAACTCGGACGGGTGCTGCAACCCCACCGCGACCGGCCGGCGACCCGGCTGCCAGGTGAAACTGCCGAAGGCGTGGTCCCAGATCGAGAGGTCGGACCCGTAGTGCCCGGCCTCCGCCAGATCGACGCTGTGGTGCAAGCGGTGCTGCTCCGGGCCGGCGAAGACGTGGTTGAGCGCACCGATCCGGACATCGACATTGGCGTGCACGAAGTAGCCCTGGGCGACCACGAACAGACCCACCACGAACACCGATTCGGCCGAGAAGCCCGCCAGCGCGAGCGAGAGCTGCACGGCGCCCTGGGTGAGCACCACATCGGCGACGTGGTTGACGCCGTTGTTGGCGACGTTGACCTTGTCGGGCACGTGGTGCACTCCGTGCAGCCGCCAGAGCCGGCGGTTGGTATGACTCCAGCGGTGCATCAGATAGTTGGCCAGCGAGCCCAACAGCAGCGCCGCCGGGATCTCCACCCAGAGCGGCAGCGTCGGATGCGGCGGTGCCGCCCACCCGACAACGGCCGACACCGGCACCTGCGACAGCGCCCCACCGATCATCGTCAGCACGAAGTAGACGCCGTACCAGCCCCACTCGCCACCACTCGGTCGCCATTCAGGTTCATACGGGATCAACCATTCGACAACCGTCAGATAGCCGATCGTTCCGATCAGGAAGAACTGGCTCACCCGACCGAGATCCCAGCGCCAGCGCAGGGCCGCCGTCGCTATCGACACGAGCGTGACCAGCAGGAACGGGTAGGCGACGTGACGCAGCACCGAGCGCAACTGCTCACCCATGGCCACCTCCTCCGCGATCCACCATCGAACGATCACCGAAAGCATTCGTGCTGATACTAACGGTGCACGGAAGGGGATGCGAGGCATTTTTGAAAGGAATCACAAGCGCCAGAATTGGTCGGATAATAGGTAGGCAAACGATTTCCACCGCCGCCCCCACCGGGTTCCGAACGACGCTTTCTCATAGTCGGATCAAAGGACCGACATATGTCATTTATGCATGACCGGCGACGAACGGCCGTCCACCCGTCCACCCGCCCGCCGTCGAACGGGCGAACGGGCGAACGGGCGCGCAGGCCGGGCTAACCGAGCCGCGCCGGCGGATTCCGACCGGCGACGAACGCACTGATCGCCGAGTTCACCGACAGCGAGTGGTCGGTGAGGAAGAAGTGCCCGCCCGAGAAGGTCCGCACCGAACAGCCGCCGGTGGTGTGCTCGGCCCAGGCCTCCGCCTCCGCCGCGGTGACCTGCGGATCCGCGTCCCCGGTCAGCACCAGGACGGGCTGCCCGACGCGATCCCGGCCGGGCCGGCTGCGATACGTCTCGGCGGCCTTGTAGTCGCTGCGGACCGACGGCAGCACCATCTCCAGGATCTCCGGATCCCGCAGCATCAGCGGATCCGTCCAGCTCAACCGCTCCAGATCCCGGATCAACGCCCGGTCGTCCGACCGGTGCACGTCCTGCGCCGGGTCACGCGGCCGCGACGGCGCCCGCCGCCCGGAGACCACCACCCCCCGCAACGCGATCCCGGCCCGCTCCGCCCGGACCGCCACCTCGAACGCCACCGACGCCCCGAGACCGTGCCCGAACAGCGTGAACGGCCGGTCGGCCCACGGCAGCAGCTCCTGCACCACCTGGTCCGCGAGCTCGTGGACATCCTCGACACACGGCTCGCCGGCCCGGTCCTGCCGACCGGGGTACTGCACCGCGAGCACGTCCACCGACGTGGGCATCGCCCGCGCCACCGGCAGGAAGTACCCGGCCGAACCCCCCGCGTGCGGGAAGCAGACCAGCTGTGCCGGCGCGGCGGGCGCCGGCTGGAACCGCCGGATCCAGAGACTGCTCCGCTCCGGCGCCGCTGCGTACCGTGGCATTCCCATCCCCTCACCCTCCCCCAGGGCCACCCGCGACGGCCCACCTGGCTGCCATTCAAGCCCCGCCGCCGCACCGCGACCAGATGCCCACCCCCCTCATGCGCCCCGCCCGCCACCCCCATGACACCCCGTCACCCCGCGCCCGCCCGCTCCCGGAGAACGCAGAAGGCCCGGTCGGATCGATCCGACCGGGCCTCCCCCCACAGAGCCGCCCATGGGCGTCGAACCCACGACCTGCGCATCACGAGCCCGGAAGTGATCACGCCGGCCACCGCCGGCATCGACCGCTCGGTGATGAACCCACAGGTCAGGGCAGGCCGAGGTGATCCACGATCTCGCCGGAACCGCCACGGGGTGCGCCGTCCGCCCACGCGTCGCCCACGCGCGGAACAGCGGGTCACGACCGCGCGGACGCCCACGATGCGGGGCCGCCCGCGCGCGACGGCGGCACCGGCGGCAGGAAAGGCAAAAGCCCCAGGTCACGGCGAGTGAGTCCTGGGGCTTTCACAGAGCCGCCTATGGGATTCGAACCCATGACCTACGCATTACGAGCACATTGGATCATGGGCCGACTAGTCCCAGTCGGCCGGGTTCCGTCCCACTTTTACCTGGTCAGGACACCTGTGCTCGTGACGGTTGGTCCCAGACGGCCCTCCTGGTCCCAAACGGCTATGGATACTCCCGGGCAAGTTGCGGGCAAGTTGCTCCGGAGGAATCCCGTGCCCTCTAGCTTAGCCGAGGCGCTCTGGCGTCACCACCGAGAGTGAACGTGACCGCAGCTTGCCCGACGCCGGGACGCTCTCGCTGCCCTGTGATGTGTGCAACATTCACTAGACAGCTCACCCTTCGTGCAGTAGGTTGGCCCGCTTGCGGATCATGGGCCGCTGAATGAGGGGGATTTTTGCTGCAGGTGTTCCGGGTAACGGGCGGGGCTGTTCATCGGATCGTGGGCGGGGCGGCGGAGCTGGAACGCCACCTGCAGGTGCTGGTCGAGACCAACATGCCGGAGATGCTGGGGATGCGATTCCTGGCGCACGAATACTCGACCGGGCCGCTGCACCGGGGCCGGATCGACACGCTCGCTCTGGACGAGGACGGGTCTCCGGTCGTCGTGGAGTACAAGCGGACCGGCAGTGCCAGCGTCCTGTCGCAGGGACTGTTCTATCTCGCCTGGCTGGTGGAGCATCGCGCGGAGTTCGAGACGCTGGTGGCGGAGCGCCTGGGCGAGAAGGTGGCGCAGACCGTCGACTGGACCAACCCGCGGGTCGTCTGCGTTGCCACCGAGTTCACTCGGTACGACACCGTGGCGGCCGGCATGTCGCACCACCGGATCGACCTCCTGGCGTACCAGCAGTATGCGCAGGACCTGGTGACTCTGGAGTTGGTGACGTCGGTCGCCGGGGGGTGTGGCCCCCGGGCCGTGCGCACCGGTTCGTCGACCCGTACGGAGGGCGCGGGCCGAAAGGGTGTCCGGCAGTCGCTGGATTCGGCCTCGGCTGACCTGCGCAGCTTGTTCTCCGAGCTGGAGGAGCGGCTGCTGGACCTGGGCGACGGCACGCGCGTCGAGTTGCAGCACTACCTGGCGTTCCGTCGCCGCCGGAACTTCGCGTGCGTCCGCGTGACCCGTGAGGCCCTGGTCGCGGTCCTGAACGTCGACCCGTCCACCGTCAGCCTTGCCCCGGGGTTCACCAGGGACCTGCGCGGCGTCGGGCACCTGGGCACCGGTGACCTGGAGGTGAGGATCGCCTCGGCGGCCGAGCTGGACAGAGCCGAGTCGCTCTTTGCGGCGTCCTTCGCCGCGGCGGCCTGACGTACGAAGGCGGGCCGGACAACACATGTTGTCCGGCCCGCCTTCGCGTAGGCAGGATCTTGTGGTGCTCGGCTCAGGGGTACTGCGCCGGGGGCGCGCACTGGCGGTGGTCGCCGCGGGAGTGCTGGGGAGCGCCGAGGGTGGAGTCCGCCGGCGACTTCCGGATCAGCGGGTGAGGCGGGTCGGTGCGGCCGATGTGGTCTGGCGGGCGGCGGCGATGACGGTGACCGTGCTCGGGCGGGCTGGCGTAGCCCGGGCGGCGCTGGCCCGCGACGCCGTGCCGTTCCCGCTGGCAGCTGCGGCTGATGGGTCGCTTGCTCGCAGTTCTTCGGCGGTGTCGACGAACCGGCGCCAGGCGTAGTCGGTCCGGTCGGCCGCCCAGCCGGATGCCCGGGCGGTCAGCGCGGGGGCAAGCGCCGCGACCTCGCCGGCGGGGGCGGCGCCCCAGGCCAACAGCGACCCGTCGCTGGACCACAGGTCGAGGTACCACTCGCCGCCGAGGGGGAACGCCTTGACGTGGGCCTGGTCGGGCTCCGGTTGGTAGTGCCACAGGGTGCGGTGGAGCGACTGCCATCCGGGGCCGACGAACTCTGGAGCGGCGGCCTCCTCGTGGGGGCGCTCGCCGCGCTCAGCGACGGTGAACAGGTCGCGCAGCGACCCGTCGTTGAGCGCGGCCGTGACCAGGCGGAGTACGTCAGTGGCGTCCAGTCCTTCCCGGCCGTCGAGGACGCCGACGACGTTGCGCAGCTTGCGCAGGGTGTAGCGGGCGTCGCCGGGGTCGATCAGCTTGTCGGGTGGCTCCTCGTCGGCGAGTTGGTGCTTGACCCGGGAGGCGACCGAGCGCAGGCCCTCCATCTGCCGTGGGCCCGGGCGATCGGGCAACTGCGATGCCCGGTAGGCGAGTTCCGCGTACGGGCGCATGTGCTGGCGAACGAGGTGCTGCGCGTAGCGGTCGGCGCCGTCGCGGAAGCTGGTGACCGCGGCCGTGCGGACGGCATCGTCGTGGCCGCGCAGCGAGGTGAGCACGGTCATGTACCGGTCGCGCGTGTCGATCTGCTCGCGCAGGACGCTCTCGTACGCCTCGTTCAGCAGGTCCAGGTCGCTCAGCTCGGCGGTCTGGTGGTCGCCGTAGCGCTCGGCATTGGCGCGCAGGTCGGCGACTCGGTCAGCGGCGGGCCTTCCCCAGGTGCCGGTCATGGCGTTCGCCGGCGGGGCGCGGGCAGCGGTGTGCGGGGCGGGTCGGTGGGCTGAGGTCCGGCGGTCGTGGCCGCCTTGCCGTCGAGGGGTCGTCGGCGGGCGGCGGCTGCCCGGTTTCCCTGTGTAGGGGTGGTCTGCCACTCCAGCGGGACGATGTCCATGTACACCCGGTGCTCGTGCGGGATCTGCCGGGCGAGCCGGGCCACGGGTTCGGTGCTGGCGAGCGCGGCGGCGACGGCAGTCAGCAGCGAACGGGGCGCTCGGTCGGCCATCTCGATGTACCAGCCCTGGCCTCCGGGCTGGAGGTCGCCTCCGCTGACCCGCCAGTGGGGATTCGCGCCGTCGGCGAGTGCCGCGGTGCTGGTGGTCCGGCCGATCGAGGCCATCTCGCCGCCGGGTGCGGTCCAGACGATGTGACCAGGCACGCTGTCCATGAACCAGTCGGCTTCGGCTAGGGGCTCAAGGCCGCCGGACAGTGCGGGATAGCGCAGGTCAGCCGGTGCGGTGGCCTGGGCGGTGGCGAGCGCCGCGTGCACCGCGGTGGTGATCTCAACGGGAGTTCGCTCGTCGGCGGTGAAGTGCCACAGCTGGTCGCCGGTCGACCGGTCCGTGTAGACCGTGCTCCAGCTCGCACTACCCGCCTCGTAGAGTTCGGTGGTGCGGATCTGTCCGCAGGGGCTCGTGTACATGTCGTTGAACGGGGTCTCGGTGTGGGCCCACCCGGCGGCTAGCAGCGGGTGGGCAGGGGTGCTAGCCGCGGTGTGGCCGGGCCCGGCCAGGTACGCGGGAGCAGCGGCGACGAGCGCCGGGGGCCGAGGCATGCCCAGTGCGAAGAAGTCGCCCGCCGAGTCGTAGGCGGCGGCGAACCGGCGGCAGATCTCGTCGTAGGCGGGTTGTGCGACGTGGTCCGGGTGCTGGTCCCAGTGCCGCTGCGGAGTGTCCTCGTCGGCCCGGCTGGCGATCGGCTCCCCGTAGCACCCCTCCAAGATGCCGGACGGGTCGTCGGTAGTGGCGATCATGTGGGCAGCGATCGTGCCGGCCGCGGCGTAGAGGTCTTCGTTGGTGAAGCGCAGGTCCGCGATTGGCACGGTCGGCACCCTTCCGCGGGTCTGGTACTGCCACACCTGTCCGGCGGGGGCGTCGTCGAGGCCCAGCAGCTGGTGGCTGTACCGGGCGGAGTCCATGACGAGGTCGAGGGTGAGCATCGCGGCGAGCCGTTGCTGCTCGGGCGGGAGTTCGCCCCATGTCGTGTGCGGGCCCGTACCGGCTTCGGTGCTGGGCAGCGGCTGGTCCGCAAGTTCGGCCAGGACGTCGTTGATCTCCAGGTGTCCGTCTGCGGCGGCCAGCAGGGTGGACAGCGACTTCGCGGCTGCGCGGGTGAGGTCCTCGTCGGTGTAGGCGGCCTTGACCGGCGCGAGGCCGTGCTCGGTCAGGGTGTAGCCGAGGTGGGCGAGCAGGCGCTCGTCCATCCACTCTCCGTCGCGCTGCACTGGGGCCGGGTCGGCCAGGGCGCGGACGAAGGCGTCGGTCACCAGCGCGGGTGTGTCCGCGGTGAAGAGCGCCTGCCAGTACGGGTCGCCGGCTTCTTCGGGGCCGACGTAGACGGCGAGCGCGCAGTTGCCCATGAGGTCGAGGGGGTCGGCATCGCGGCGGAGTTCGACGCGGGCGAGGAGGTCGGGCGACTGGACGCGGCGGATCCCGTGGGGCTCACCGAGGTTTCGCCAGCCTGCGGCGACGAGGGTGTCCAGGAAGGCGTCGCCGTCGAACTTCCCCTCTTGGAGCGCCGGATGGACCTCGCCCGTCCAGTCGGGTCGTCGCAGCGGGAAGTGGAGCGCCCCGGTGACGGCTGCGACGAGTTCTTCCGGGGTGTCCTTGGAGAACCCGGCCATCCACTGGGGTGGGCCGAGCGGTTCTCGGGCGGCGGAGATCCGCCACCAGGCGCCGGGGTCGAGCTGGTTCATGCCGATGCGGAAGCGGTGGTCGGGGCTGCTGACGAAGGTCTGACCGAGGGCGTCGTTGTAGTCGTGTCGCCAGTTGAGGGCGAGGACTGCTCGGGCGATGGGGTCGGTGCGGCTGCCGGTTCCGGCGAGGTAGCGGGGTGAGACGTCGAGGGGTGTGCTCGGGGTGGGCTCGGTGGTGATCGGAAGGGTTCCCTTCATGGGTCAGCGGTGGCGCGCCGCACCCGGCGTCGGCTGGGTGGGTCCGGCGGCCTGGGCGGGCTGGTCTCCGGGGGCGGCGGGTCCGTGCTGGGTGCGAGGGCGTCGGTCGAGGCGGGCTGCGTCGGTGCGGGCGTCACCGGGTCGGCCGGGCTGAGGTAGGGGGGCGAAGGGGTTCCTGGTCCAGGAGTAGGCGTCTTCGATGTCGGCGAAGTGGCCGATCCGGAGCGTGAACGCCTCGGTGTCGGGCTGTCGGTGTCCCACGAAGACCGCCACGGGCCGTGCTGCGTCGGGGGCCTCCCGGTCGGCGGCGATCACCCATGTCACGAACGGGGTGTCGGCTGGGGATGCTGAGTCGTGGACGTCAAAGCGCGTGCCAGCGTGCCGCAGCAGGTCCTCCGCTGCCGCGGTTTCGGCGTCGGCGGCGTTGAACTCGCTGGGCTGTATTCGCTCTCGCAGCTGTTCGGGGTCGGCTCCGCGGGCGATGAGCCACGCCTCGGCCAGTACCGACATGGGCTCGTCGCGAACGGTGACCCGGAACTGCCCCGCGTTCTGGTCCACTTCCAGGTGGACGCCTGCGAAGGACGGCTTGCCCTGCTCTGCCCTCAGATCGTCGTAGACGAGGTGGAAGTGGTCCGACCTTCCCGGCTGTTGAGGGTCGAGCTTCTCGTACCTCGCTATGGAGGTGCAGGGGTCTTCCCAGTCGGCCAGCCGCGAGATGGCGCGCGCGGTGTTCTCGTCAGCGGGTGTCAGCTCGTCGAGGTCCAGGTCGGAGACGATGTCGGTGAAGGGGGCGTGGTACAGCAGGGGCTCCAGGGTCGAAGGGGTCAGCGCGAGGGGCCGCGGTCGCTGGACGGATCGGGACGGTGCAGCCGGGGAGGCACGTGGCTGGGTTGCGGCGCCCCATGCTGCGGTGTTCGGGAGGGATTCAGGCGGGCGGCCTTCGCCCTGGACGCCGGGGCGGGTGTGAGCCGACCGACCGCTTCGTTGGCCAGGCGTCGCAGGTCGGACATGACCTCGGCGACGAAGCCCAGCGAGTCGGCGACCTCGTCTTGGCGGGAGTTCTGGGCGTCGGTGAAGTAGCTGACCGAACGGAGAGCGTCGACGGTGCGCTCCATCACTCCGCCCTCGCCCACCAGGACGTCCAGGGCCCGGGCGGCTTCGGCGGGATCAGGTGCGTGCGCGACGTGGTCGGCGATGTCGTCGATCTCGCCCGCGAGCCTGTCCTTCGTCGCTGAGGGAAGTCGACCGCCGGTCACCGGGACGAACGGCGGCGGCGAGGGACGGACGCCGAGCGCCGGGTCGAGGGAGACCTCGTATCCGGCTGTGGCCAGCAGCACCGCTGCTTCCGTCGCCTGCTCGGCCTGCTCGAAGTCGCTCAGCCCCTCCGGCAGGGAACGGGGCTCCGTGTCGCTGCCGGGTTCCGGGGTGAACCCGCACATCGACAGGAACCGGGCGGCGTGCGCGTCTCCGCCGGTCGCGGTGACGCGTCCGGCAACACAGACGATGGCGACCGAGTTGGTGTCCGGTGCGGTCACAGGCTCCTCCCGGCCTTGCTGCTGCCGGCCGGGGCGTGGGTGGCCGATGAAGGGGCTGCCGCTGCGGGGTTCGCGTGCCGGCCGCGGGCGGCGGCTGCGGCCCGCCGCGGGTGGAGCGGTTCGACGCGGACCTGGGTCCGGTTGGGTGCGGGCACCTGCCCGAGCAGGCGGGTGGCGGCAAGGGGCTCGACGACCTCGTCGAGCGCGGCCGTGATCAGCTCCGTCGGGGTGCCGCGGGTGAACTCGGCCTTCCACCGGGCGTTGTCGTATCCGCGCGGGCCGCCCCACACGGTGACGGCGGCCACCAGGGCGGGGGGCTCGACGCCGAAGACCGGGGTGCGGATGCCACCTGTCCGGTCAGCGCGGTCGAAGCCGTATTCGAAGGGGTCGGGCTTCAGCCACCGCTGGTCCGCCGCCTCCAGGGAGTAGCGGATCGCTTCGTCGCGAGGATGGCGGCCCCACAGGAGGTCGTCGCGGACGTTCGTGGAGAAGGCACCGAGTCCGGCCGTCAGGCGGTGGGCAACCGCCATGACGATCTCCACCGGGGTCTGGGTGCAGAACCGTGCCTGCCAGTCGAGTTGGGCGACCGGGGACTCGTAGGACGCGATGGTCCAGCGCGGGCCGCGCTTAGTCTCGTGGTCGAGTTCGATCGCCGCGGTGAGGCTCTGGTGGACGGCGACCGAGGTCTCGTCGTTGGGCCGGTACAGGTTCCAGGAGCGGCAGTCGTCGAGGAACGTGGTGAAGGCCGCATCGGCGTCCCCGGGCCCGGCGAGGTGGCCCGGCGTGATGGTGACGGCGGTGTCGGGGGTCAAGTGCTCTCCGCGCGGGGGTTGGCCGGGCCGCCGCTGTCAGCGGCGGCCCGGCACACGGTGGGGGCGGTCAGGGGGCGGGTTCGGTGTCGGCCGTGCCCTCGCGGACCTGCCGGGCGGCTTCCGTCAGGCGCTTCTCGGCCACGCCGGCGTAGTGGTCGGTGACCTCGATGCCGACGAAACCTCGGCCTTCAAGCAGCGCGGCCACCCCGGTGGAGCCGCTGCCCATGCAGAAGTCCAGCACCGTGCCGCCCGGCGTGGCGATCTTGACCAGCTCGCGCATCACCGAGACGGGCTTCTGGGTGATGTGCACCCGGCCGGCGCCCTTGGGCTGCGAGGCGGTGTACAGGCCCGGCAGGTAGACCGGATTGGCGTCGGCGTCCATCGCGCCCTTGCTCCCCCACAGCACGAACTCGCAGTGCTGGGTGAACCTTCCGCGCTGCGGACGGGCGGCGGGCTTGTACCAGGCCAGCGCACCGCGCCAGATCCAGCCGCCGGCCTGCAGGGCGTCGGCGGTGGCGCCGAGCTGACGCCAGTCGGTGAAGACCAGGGCCGTGCCGCCATCGCGGGTGGCGCGGTAGGACTCGGCGAGCAGCTGGCTCAGCCAGTAGGTGTAGGAGCGCTGGTCCTTGTTCTCGCCGGGGAAGGACTCCAGCGTGTGGGCGCTGCCGGCGGTGGTGTACTTCTCGCGGGCGCTACGGCCGGTGCGCTCCTTCGCCGTGCGCCCGCCGCTGTTGTACGGCGGGTCGGTGATAACGCAGTCGACGGACTGCGAGGGGACCTCGGCGAGCCGGAGCAGGGCGTCGCCGCGGTGGATCTTGTAGCTCAGGGGTGCTCCTGCAGAACGGGGACAGGGTGTCGTCGCCCTCGGCCGCCAGGGTGGTCGAGGCGGCAGCGCGAAGCAGGGACCGTACGGGTCTGGGGCTTTCGCGGGGCGGAAATGGCACGTTAGGCGCTCTCCGGCCGGAAACCTAAAAAGGGTCGTGCTTTCCACCGGAGCATGATCTTTTTAGGTTTCCGGCCGACCGCCGCCTAACGTCCTCCATGTCGCACGGCGAACCCGGGGCGAGGCAGCCAGATCCCTTTTTAGGTTTCCGGCCGACCGGCTCCTACTGTGTGACAACCCGGCAGGACCGGGCCCCTCCGCGCCAGGTAACGGCACCCATGGCCAGCGGCCGGAGAGGGTCTGGACCCGCCAGCCCACCTGGTCATCGGGCGGACCGCATCCCTGCTTTTTAGGAAAACGGCCGCGCCGGACCTACGGTCGAAAAACCCCGTCAACCGAATTCCGTCACGCCACGGAAAGGGCACCGCCATGTCTTTTCGCAGATTACAAGGGCGGCTGGCTGCCGCTCCCGATCTGTCCCGGCCGCACTGTCGCGGCCGGGACGGTGCCCCTGCTCTCGCCTGAAATGGAGAAGCCCATCCGTTCCCTGAACCCGTGCCCGCCCCGACCCCCGTCCGACTTCCTGGCTGCCGTCGAAGGCGGTCGGCCGGACGTCCGATGAGCTGGCAGAAGGTGGTGTGCGGCTGCGGTGCGTTCATCCTGGGCGTCCCCCTCATGATCGGCTTCCCCGCGGTTGCGGTGATGGCGAACGACGCCGCCTCCAAGGCCAACTGCAGCACCCGCGCCCAGCAGGTGGACGCCGCAGCCGTCGCCGCTCAGGTCCAGCAGATCCTGGCCGGCAAGGCCGGGCCCACCGTTCCGGTGTCCGGCCTCGACCAGCCGACGACCCAGATCCCGAACGCCAAGGTCATCGTGGCCACGGGCATAGCGATGCAGGTCCCGGCCCGCGGCCAGGTCATCGCCCTGGCAACCGCGTTGCAGGAATCCGGTCTCCGGAACCTCGGGTACGGCGACAGGGACTCGTTGGGCTTGTTCCAGCAGCGCCCGAGCCAGGGCTGGGGCACCCCGGCCCAGTTGCAGGATCCCGTCTACGCCAGCACCGCCTTCTACAAGGCGCTGCTGAAGGTGGACGGGTGGCAGCAGCTGCCGCTCACCGAGGCCGCGCAGGCCGTCCAGAAATCCGGCTACCCGGATGCCTACGCCAAGTGGGAGAGCCTGGCCAGCGCACTGCAGCAGGCCATCTTCCAGGCGCTGGGCGGAAGTTCCCTCACTCCGGCGCCGTCGCCTTCGCCCGGCTCGCCGCCGCCGGCCACGACCTCCTGTGGCACGGACGGCTCGGGTATCGACTGGGGGACGATCCCGCCGGGCACCCTGCCCACCGGGTACGTGATCCCGACCGACGCCCCGCAGGCGGTACAGTCCGCGATCCGTTACGCGCTAGGGCAGTTGGGCACCCCGTACCAGTGGGGCGGCTCCTGCACCGCGCCGCACGGCCCCGACCCCATGGCCCGCTGCGACTGCTCCAGCCTGATGCAGCAGTCGTACCACGCTGGCGGCATCACGCTGACCCGCACCACGTACACGCAGGTCAGCGAGGGTACCGCCGTATCGGTCGACGCCCTCAAGCCCGGCGACCTGCTGTTCACCGAACACGGGCCCGAGGGCCCCGGCCACGTCGGCATGTACATCGGGCAGGGCCTCGTCGTGCAGGCGCCGCACACCGGCGACGTGGTCAAGATCTCGACCCTCGAATCCTGGCGGCCCGACATCGTCGCCGCCCGCCGCATCGTCCCCTGACGCCATGTAGGTTCCGGCTGGACCTGTCAGTTTCCGAGCGATTTGTCATCTGCTTGTCGCTGGTGACAGATCGTCTGGATCTTCGCAGGTCGCGCGCTCGGTGGCTCTCTATCGAGAGTAGCCCGCGCCACGTCCGGAGACAGACCATTCGGACAAAGCCAGGTGACAACTCACCTGGACGAGCGAATAGCCGCAGCTCAGCGGCAGCCGACCTGACAACTCCGGTCGGAACCTACACGCCAACTGCGGCTCCTCTTCGCGCAATTCGCGCTCTCTTCCCTCTCGCCCCGCCGCGGCCCGGCCGCGTCTACCCCGCCCCCTAGCACGTGGAGTGTGATTGACCACCTACCTCGCCAACGCCGCCGCCAAGGTCCAGCAGCTGGCGTTCGACCCCGGCATCAAGCCCTCTGAGGGCGGACTCCCCGGCCTCGACGTGCTCAAGAGCACCGTCGGCTCGATCAACCTGTTCGCGATCATCGCGGTCGTCGGCGCGCTGTGCGTCTCCGGCATCGTGTGGGCGTGGGGCCACCACACCGGCTCTCACGGCAGTGAGCAGAAGGGGAAGCAGGGCGCACTTGTTGCGGCCGGCTGCGCGCTTCTCCTCGGCGCCGCGAACGGCATCGTGAGCTTCTTCTCCAACGTGGGGACGAGCGTCCACTGATGCCCACGCCCCAGCCGTTCAAGCCCGGCGGCCAGTCCCTCATGGTCCGCCGCGTGCTCGTCGGCCTGGTGGCGCTGGTGACCGTCGCCCTGGTGGCCGGGCTCATCGCCCGGTACACCGGCGGCGGCCACCGCAGCCAGGCCGCCCCCACCGCCACCAGCACTGCCACTCCCGGCACGGCCCCCAGCAGCGGGCCCACCGCCGGGCCGAGCACCGCGCCGTCCGACTCGGGCGGCACGGCGGCCACCAACCCGGTGGCCCCGCCGCCGCACACCAGCGATCCGATCGTCTTCGCGAAGGCGTTCGCGCAGGCGCTGTGGACCTACGACACCCGCACCGCGTCCCAGTCGCAGCAGCTCGCCGGGCTGCGCGCTTGGCTGACCAGCGAGAGCACGTACGCCGATCCGGCCGCCCTGGCCAGCCAGGTTCCCGACCCCACCCTGTGGGACCGGATGCGCGACAACGGCCAGTTCGCTACCGGGAAGGTCAACGAGGCGCACCTGCCGACCGCGTTCAACCAGGCCGTGGCTGCCGACCCCACCAAGCTCACGGTGGCCTACATGTACGCCGTCACTGTCACCGGTTCCCAGACGATCACGTGGACCGGCGGCGGTCGGGGCGACGAACAACGGGCGATCACCCTCGCCGTGCAGTGCCGTCCCGGCCGCGACTGCGCGCTCGCGTCCATCGCCCCGACCGTCTACCCCTGACCCGCCCCCTATAAGAAAGGAGGGGGGTGCCCTATCGGGTTCTGCGACCTCCCCCTCGCAGGCGTCTTGTGCGACGCCACCCCCGGTGGCATCGCCGACTCGATCACCGGCTCCATCGGCAACTGGATCGCGCGCAGTTGCGGCGACCTCGCGCAGAGCGCGGCCAACCTCGCCTCCCAGGCGGTGGACTCCACCACCTCCGTCGACCTGGGCGCCAGCTGGTTCCGTGAGAACTACGCGATCATCCTGCCGATCGGCCTGGTCGCGATCGTCGCCACCTTCTGCCTGCAACTCATGCGGGCCGCCTGGAAACGCGACGGGCAGGCCCTGGCCCAGGCCGTAACAGGAACGATCTCCGGCGTCCTGTTCTCGTTCGTCGCCGTCGCCGGCACCAGCATCTGCCTGACGGTTGTGGACGCCTTGTCCAACGGCCTGTTCAAGGTCGCCAACAGCAGCACCTCGGACGCCGTCACCCGGGTCATCAAGATCGGGATGATCGCTAGCACCTCCGGCCTCGGGTGGGGCGTCCCGTCCCTGGTCGCCCTCGGCTGCGTCGTGGGCGCCGTCATGTACTGGGGCACGATGGTGCTGCGCAAGGTCGCCATCCTCGTGCTCGTCACGCTGGCCGTCTTCGCCGGAGCAGGCGGCGGCTGGGAGCCGGCGGCGCGCTGGCGTCGGGCGTGGATCGAGGCCACGGCCGCCCTGGTGTTCAGCAAGTTGGTCATGACCATCGTGTTCTTGATCGGCGTCTCCGCGATCGGCAACTCCAACAGCAAGGACGGCATCGGTGCCCTGTCGGACATCATGTCCGGCATCGTCGTGATGGTCCTGGTCCTGCTGTGCCCGATGATGACCTACAAGTTCATCCACTGGGCCGCCGACGGCCAAGCCTCCGACCTGCACCGGACCACCAGCGCGGGCCTGCAGACCGCAGCCGCCGCGGCTCGCAAGGGCGCCACCATGGCGGCGAGCGCCGGAAGCGGCGGCGCGGCAGCCGCTGCCGGAGCCTCCCCGCAGGGCCCTGCGAGCGTCCCCGGTCAGGGCAGTGCCATCGGCAGCACCCCGTCCCCGTCGAGCACCCCCTCCGACACCCCGGCCCAAACGAACTTCGCCTTCCCCGGCACCGGAACGGGCGGCGGTGCGGGCGCCGTGTCGAAGCCGCTGATCACCCGCGCTGCCTCGGGCACGGGTCAGCCGCTGATCACCCGCGCCGCTGGATCCGCCAGCAGCACTTCGGACGGCGGAGCCGCACCCGCTTCGGCCGGTGAGGGCAGCGGCGGATCGTCACCGGCTGTAGCGGCTGCCGCCGCACCCGGCAGCCCCGGCGCATCGGTCCCGATCGTCCGCGGCGTCCGCCCGGCAGCCCCGCGAGGCTCCTCGCCCGCACCGGCCGGCCCGGCGACCTCCACCGCACCGGTCGCCCCGGCCCCTGCGGTGGGTCCGCCGTCCACTCCGCCCGCCTGATCCCGCCCCGGCCGGGGCGCTGACCCCACCGCCCCGGCCGGCCCCACCAGGAGTCGCCCCTGTCCACCGAGTTCCTCTCCACCGTGCGGTTCCCGACCCGCTCCCGTCGCGGCATCCTGCTCGGCCTGAGCCCCGCCCAGCTGACCGTCGTCGGCCTCGCCGGCGCCCTGCTGCTGGTGACCATGGTCGCCAGCGGCCTGGTCGGCGCGGTTCTCCTCACGCCCGTCTGGGCAGTGGCCGCCGCACTCGTCCTCATCCGCTTCCACAGCCGCTCCGTGGCAGATTGGGCCCCCATCGTCATCCGCTACTACCTGCGCCGCGCCAAGGGACAGCTGATCTGGCTGGCCCGCCCCAGCTCCCGGCCCCGCCGCGACGGTCTGCTCCACCTGCCCGGAACCGCGGCGAGCCTGCGCGCGGTCACCGCCCCTGGCGGGACCATGGGCGCCGTCCACGACCCCGAGCGCGGCACCCTGATCGCCGCCGTCCGCGTCACCTCCCGCGCCTTCGCCCTCCTGGACGCTCCCGCCCAGTCCGCCAACGTATCCGGGTGGGCCCGCGCCCTGGCCGCGCTCGCCCGCACCGGCTACATCGGCGCGGTGCAGGTCATCGAGCGCACCGTGCCCGACAGCGGCGACGCTCTGCAGCGCTACTGGGCCGAGCACGGCGACCCCGCCACCCCGGTCGCCGGGCAGGTCTACCAGGAACTCCTGGCAGCGGCAGGCCCGACCGCCGCCCCGCACGAGGCGTACATCGCCATCGCCCTCGACCTCAAGGCCGCCCGCCGCCTGATCGGCGAGGCCGGCGGAGGGTTGACCGGCGCCTTCACCGTCCTGTCGCAGCTCACCCCGGGCTTCGAGCAGTCCCTGCGCAACGCGGGCCTCACCCCGTCCGGCTGGCTGAACGGCTGCGAGTTCGCCGCCGTGATCCGCAGCGCCTACGACCCCAAGTCGCTTGCCGCGATGGACCAGTGGTCCGACACCGGCCGCGCCGAGGCCGACCCCGCCGCAGCAGGACCGGTGGTCCTGGTCGAGGAGAGCGAGCGCATCACCAGCGACACGGCCTGCCACGCCGTCTACTGGATTGAGCAGTGGCCGCGCAGTGAGGTGAGCCACGGCTTCCTCCACAGCCTGGTCTTCTCCGCCGGCGTGCGCCGCACCCTGTCCCTGCACTACGGGCCCGAAGACCTCGACGCTGCCCTGAAGGCGGTTCAACGCCGCAAGGCCAGCATCGTCGCCGACGCGGCCGAGCGCGTCCGCAAGGGCCAGGTCGACTCGGAGGCGGACTCCATGGAGTACGCCGACGCCAAGGAGCACGAACGCGAACTGATCTCCGGGCACGCCGACGTCGACTTCACCGGCCTCGTGGTCGTCAGCGCCGACACCCCCGAAGATCTGCGCCGCCAGTGCGCCACGATCGAGACCGCCGCCGCCAGCACCAGCCTGGACCTGCGCCTCCTGAAGTTCGAGCAGGCCGAGGCGTTCTCCCGCGCCGCCCTGCCGCTCGCCCGGATGTGACAGGAGACCTCGTGCCACACTCTCCCTCCGATGGCCCGCGGCTGCTGCGGTTCGCCACCGCCGCCGTGGACGTCCACCACCACACGAGCCTTCCGGACCAACTCCCTGCTTCCCGAGTCGAGTTGGATGCTCTCCACGCGCACTGCATTGCCCTGTTCCGGCTCGTCGACACCCACACCGCGACCACCAGGCCGCACCAGCCCGCCGAAGCCGACCAGCTCCACGCCGCCCGGATCCGCCTGTGGCAGACCGCGGACGCCCTCCACGCCGCCTACCACCGCGCCCCCCGCGCCGACGGCCGCGCGCCCACCCGCGAAGCCTGCGCACTGCGACTGCCAGAGGGCGCGCCCGACCTGGCCATCTGCCAGCGGCACACCCTCGCCTCCGCCCGGATGCGGCGCATCTCCACCCCCGCCGAGCTGCGCGGTACCCCGACCTCCTCCTCCCGCACCTGATTAGGAGAAACGTTCCTGCGCTCCTCCGCCTCACCCCTGTTCACCCCCAGCCGCTCCGACCGGGCCTCCCGCCGCCAGGCCCGCCGCGACCTCGCCGCCGCCCGGCGCACCGCCCACGACAACTCCCGCCCGACGCGCACCCGCACCCGACGCGAAGAGAACGAGGAGCTGCGCCCGTTCTACCCGGCCGGCGGGCGCCCCGGACCCGCCTCCCTGCGCGGCGGCAAGCTCAAGCTCCCCGCACACAGGATGACCACCGCGACCGCCTCCGGGGCCTACCCGTTCCTGGCCGAGGGCGGCCTCGGCAGCTCCGGCGTCCTCATCGGCCGCGACGTCCACGCCGAGGCGTCGTTCGTTTTCGACCCGTTCGCCCTGTACGGCAAGGTCGAGAACTTTACGAACCCGAACTGCTTGATCGCCGGGGTCATCGGCCAGGGCAAGTCCGCGCTGGCGAAGTCAATTGCCTTGCGCTCCACGGCCTTCGGCTACCGCGTCTACGTGGCGTCCGATCCGAAGGGCGAGTGGACGAGCGTCGCGCAGGCCGTAGGCGGCACCACCATCGCCCTGGGCCCCGGACTGCCCGGTCGGCTCAATCCGCTGGACGCGGCTGCCGCGCCGGAGGGCATCGACGAGGTGTCCTGGGCCAGCGAGGTCCGCAAGCGCCGCCTCTTGCTGCTCGGCAGCCTGGCCCGGACCGTCCTGCGGCGCGACCTGCGGCCCATGGAGTACACCGGCCTCGATGTCGCGCTGGACACCGCCGTCCAGCAGGCCGCCGCTGCCGGCCGGGTGCCGCTGCTCGGCGACGTCGCCGCCATCCTCGGCCAGCCCGCCCTGCTGGATGAGGCGCTCGGCGACCCATCCCGCCGCGTCGGCGAAGCCTCGCAGGACCTCTCCCACGCGTTCCGGCGGCTGATCACCGGCGACCTCGCCGGAATGTTCGACGCGCCGTCCACCGCCGTCTTCGACCCGCGCAGCCCGATGCTGACGATCGACCTGTCCCGGCTCGGCTCCACCGGCGACGACACCGCACTCACCCTCGCGATGACCTGCGCGTCCGCGTGGATGGAGGCCGCCCTCAGCGACCCCAACGGCGGGCGCCGTTGGGTGATCTACGACGAGGCATGGCGCATCATGCGCCACGCGGCGCTGCTGGAGCGGATGCAGGCCCAGTGGAAGCTGAGCCGCGGGCTGGGCATCGCGAACATGTTGATCATCCACCGCCTCTCCGACCTGCTGTCGGCCGGCGACCAGGGCTCGCGCGCCCGCGCGCTCGCCGAGGGCCTGATGACCGACTGCGCCACTCGCGTCATCTACCGCCAGGAGGCCGACCAGTTGGCGGCCACCGCCGGACTGCTCGGCCTGACCGGTGTGGAGACCGCCGCAATCTCCCAGCTCGGCCGTGGACGCGGCCTGTGGAAGGTGGCAGGCCGGTCGTTCATTGTTCAACATCTGCTCCACAAGGCCGAGTTGGAGCTGTTCGATACGGACGCCCGTATGCATGATCCGGGGCATCCGGCGTGAGCCCGCTCGTCGTCACCGTCGGCCGCCGCCCGGACCTGGATCTGCTCGTCGCGGCGGCAGCGGACCGCCGCAGCGCGCAGTTGCTGGAGCAGGCCGGGTTCGTCCGCGACGACGCGCTCGACCTGCACCGCCCGCGCCGCGACACCGCCGCCTCCATCGCCGAGCGGCAGCTTCAGGACGCGAGCCGACTGCTTACCGCCGCCGGCTACGGCGTCACCAGGGTATACAGCGAGACTGAGCAGCGCGCACGTATCCAGAACCGGCCCTCGTGGGTCGAGGACAGTCCGTTGCAGACCACGGGCAGGACGGCGCGGTCGGACCGGGTCACCGCCGACGTCTGCAACGGGCACCTGGTCCTGCTGGCCTCCCACGATTCCCCGTACGAGAGCCGCGAGTTGCTCGGCCGCTACGCCGCCAGCGGCGAGGGTGCCATCTTCTACACGGAGGCTGCAGGCGGGGAGCCCTTCTACGGCATCGGCCGGTACGCGGACCTGGACGCAGCCCTCGCGGCGTGGACGGCCTCCGGCTACTCCGCCGAGGTCCCAGCCGTCGGCCCGCGCCGGGCCGCGGCTCTCAGCTCGTCGCCTTCCCGGCCGACACGCACCGCCTCCGCGGCGCCGGCCTCTGCCGCTCCGGTGCCGCCACCCGCCGCCCGGGTGCTCCCGCCGTGGCCGACCACCGGCCGCGCATCGCCCCCGTTCTAACCGGTCCGGCGCTCAACTTCCCATCTCTGCTTGGAGATCCATGCCTAACACCCTGACCCGACTGGACGAGCGCCTGGAGGCCGCCACCGGCGACTCGCTCTCCTCCCTGGCCGCCAACGAGGCCCGCGCCGACGCGGCCACCGCCCGCCTCGTCCAGGCTCACCGCACCCTGGTCGCTGCCGAGACCCGCGTCTCGTTCCTGCGCGTCAAGCTGATCAACATCGCTGCGGCGCGCCGCCGGGTGGACGACACCGTCCTCGACCAGCTCGACGCCCAGCTGGAGGCCCTGGAGACCGCTGCCGACCAGCGCGACCAGCTGGAGACGGAGCTGCTGCTCCTGATCCAGGCCCGCGAGGAGGAGGCCGAGCAGGCGGCCGAACGCGAGCGGGCTGCGGCAAGCGCCCCGGCCCGGTCGGTCCTGGTGATCCAGGGCGCTCCCCGGCGCCGATGACCGGGCCGCACGTGGCCTTCGGCTGGGACTTCGACGCGGGCGAGTTCGCCGTCATCCGGGGGCAGCCCCCGCCGATCGCCGGGGAGATCCTCTACCAGGCCGGCTTCTGGTACCGCGCGCCCGAGGTCGAGCAGAACGGGTGGCGCCAGCGCCCCAGCGTCGAGGCGCACGACCAGATCCAGCGTGCTGTCGACGCCCTGCGGGCCCTGTCGCAGTCCGGCGTGCCAGTGGCGAACTGGCACCGGCCCGAGCAGTCCCCGCCGCAGGTCCTGGCCTACTACGAGTGGCTCCAGTCGGCCGAGCCGTTCCCGGACGCCGACCTGGCCACCGTGACCGCCCGCAGCACCGCGGAACTCGAGCTGCGCGAGGGGCTGGCGGATCCGCTCAGCCGGGAGATCGCGGCCGACGTCCGGGACGGTCGGATCGTCGTCGAGGCGATCCAGAGGTTCGACGACGACCACTGGTGGCTCGCCCGGCTTGCCGAACAGCTCGACCAGGAACGGCAGTTCGTGATGATCCGCTACAACTCGAACGACCGGTACCTGTCCGGAACCGACTGGTGGAACCCCTCCTACGGGGATATGCCGCGCCGCGACTTCCGCGCCCTCTACCAGCGCGACACCGCGCGTCCCGACCCGGCCAGCCTTCGCGCAGCCGCCGCGGTCCGCGCGCCACTGACCCGGATGGCCGCTGCCCCGTCCAGCCCACCGCCGCGAGCACCGACGGAGCCGCCGCCCGGGGCGTCCCGGAGCCGCTGAACACCGATCCCACGGAGCCAACTCGTGCACAACGATGCCGAATCCACCCACCCCTCCCGTGTCACGTTCCGGCGGTTCCGGGAAGCCGGTATCACCGCCACCACGGCCAGCCGGGACCAGGCGGTGCACCAGGCGCTGAAGGACGCCGGATTCGCACTCGGCCTGCCCGCCGCCCCCGAGCGCTACTCGCTCGCGAGCCGGGACACGGACCAGCAGAACCACGCCACAGACCGGGCCATCGCCGCCCTGGGCCAGCTCGGCGTCGAGATCGCCGTCCGCAACACCCCGCCCGGCCGCGCGGGTGCCGCCCGCGCCGGGACCAGTCCCACCCGGGTCATCGCCGCGCCCGCAGCTACGGCCGCCGCCGGCCAGGAGCCGGTCCGGTCGACAGCCCGCCGCTGAACCTCCCCTTCCCCGCCTCCACCAGGAGTAGCGCATCACCCCCCATCACGTCGCCATCACCCGAGATCCGCAGTACGGGATCGCCGCCTCCCTGGACGCCGATGCCGACCCGGCAGCCCGCGAGGTCCTGATCCGCGCCGGGTTCCGGCCGCTCGCCGACGGCCGTCTGACCATCGACGCCGCCCCCGACCAGCAGAACCTCTTCCTCCACGTCCGCCAGACCGTCGCCTTCCTGCGCCACAGCGGGGTCCAGGTCGAGGCCGCCTCGGAGTTCGACTACACCCCCGCCAGCCAGCCCTCGCTGCCGAGCCCGGCCCAAGCCGCCGCCGGTGCGGACGCCGTCGTCCACCTCGCGCCGCCTGCGCCGAGCCTGGCGCACGAGGTGGCCATCGGCCGGCACCCGCAACTGGGCATCATCGCTCGCGTCCCCTTCGTCCAGCCGCACATCAGGCCGGTGCTCGCCGAGGCAGGGTTCGTGCGCCTTCCTCCTCCCAGGTCCGACCTCTTCGCCCTCGACGAGCCGGAGCACGAAGGCGACCGCCGTGCCACCCGCGCGGTCGCCCAGCTGCGTAACCAGGGTGTGCGTGTGGCGACCGACCTCGCCTTCGAACCCCTGGGCGGCCCGTACGTGCCGACCGATCCGTTCGCCACCCGGCTCATCGCCGCCGTGGACCGCACCCCAGCTTCCCCGGAGCCGAGCCCAGCCGCCGAGCAGACCGACCCCTTCGCCACCCGGCTCATCGCCCCCGAGGACCGGACTCAGCCCTCACCCGCGCCATACGCCGCCGGCCAGTCCGACCCGTTCGGAACGGTCGTACACACCGGGCCGAGCGCCCAGGACCGCGGGGCTGACGCGCTGCTGCACGACCGCGTGGCGATGAACAACGAGGTCGCCGCGAGCCTGCGCGCCATCAACGCCCAGTTGCGCTCCGATCCCGCTGGCGTGGACTTCTCCCGCGTGGAATCCGTGATCGCCCAGGCGGACACCGTCCTGGCCGGCAACAGCCGGGACCTCGCAGGCGTCGCCGCCCGTCCCGCCACCGCAGTGGCCGCGCGTCCGAGTTCGGCGAACCCTCGCGCCCGCGCCGCGCTCGCCACCGGCGGCCGGGTCCGCTCCAGCGCCGCTCTCCACGCGCAGAGCGCCGCTTCCGCCGCAGCCGCCGTCCCCGCCGTCGACCCCCGCATCCAGTGGGCCGCCGGCCACCAGAACTCCCGCTAAGGAGAGCCAACTTGGCCGTAAAGAAGATTTGGGCCGTGGAGCATTCCTGCGGCCACAGCGTTGACCACGACCTGTCGGACCGCGCCGCCGACAAGCGCGCGGGCTTCGCCCGCTGGCTGGCGGAACGTTCCTGCAAGGAGTGCTGGCTGGCCGAGCGCCAGACGGACACCGCCTCCCGCGAAGCCTGGGTGGCCGAGCGCCGCGCCGCCGAACAGCAAGCCGCCACCGAGTGGGCCGAGCAGTTCCGCATGCCCGCCCTGGATGGGCCGCCCAAGGCCGTGCCGTGGGGCGAGCGCAGCCGCCACCAGCTGGTTACCGGCGCCTACCGGGTCCTCGTCGAAGAGGGCGACCTGGACGAGGGCGACTGGCAGGAGATCGAGGACCAGGTGCGCCTGCTCGACAAGGCGACCTGGTGGATCGACCAGCGCGACGCTGCCCCCGGCGACCTGCCCGAGCTGGTGGCCGCCGCGCACGACGCCCGCACCACCGAGAACCCGTACTGAGCCCCGTGACCGAGCGCCTCTTCCACTTCTACGTCGACGGCTCGGAGCACGGCCCCTACCCCGGTCTGGTCGATCCCCGCGACACCACCGGGCTCATCGGCCCCTACTGCTCTCCGGCCTTCTCCCGGCGCGCCGCGGAGCAGATCGTCGCGGACCTACACAAGGACAACTGCGGGCTGACCGCTCGGTGGGACGGCGAGGTCCTCACCTTCGACTGGACGCGCGACTACGACGGTGACGGCGGCACCGAGTTCGTGGCCCCGGACGAGCGCGGTCTGTACCGGATCGGAGGTCGTTGGCCGTGGGACTACGACGGCCCCCTCGACGCCGCCGAGCGTCACCAGGCGGCACTCGCCCGCTCGGCCACCCGGTCAGCTGCCGGTCTGCCACCGAACGCGGAACCGGTCACGGTGGCCGTGGTCTCAGCCGCCGCGTCCGCGCTGGGAAGGTGACCATGCACCCGGTGATCTCCCGCTACTCCTCGGCGCAGGACCTGATCGCCGGCCTGGCCACGGCGGCATCCCACCGGGAGCAGCCGCTGCGGCTGGTGGACGCCTGGCGGTCGGTTCCCGAACTCGCCGCGCTCAACCAGCAGGCATTCGTCGCCGAGCTGACCGCCCATCTTCCCCGGGCAACAAGCCCGTCCCAGGCGGTGAGGTCCCGGATGGTGTGGCAGTGCACGCTGCGTACCGACCCTGACAGGGCCCCCGCCCCCGACCACCGGTTCGCCGAGGTCGCCCGGCGGATTCTGGCCGCCACCGGCATCGCCGTACCGGGCGACCCTGCCGCCTGCCGCTGGGTCCTCATCCGCACGGACCCGCACGAAGCCCGCGTCCTGGCCCCGCTGGCGCGCGCCGACCAGAGCCTCGCCGAGACCTCGCGCGACCGCTCCCTCGCCCTGGCCGTGTGCCAGCTGGCCGAGTACGAGGACCGCAACCCCCGCTTCACGGCAGCCCGTTCGGCCTCGGGGCCGCGCGGCACCGTCGTGGCCGCGCCCCCGGCCGTCATCCCGCAGACCGCGGCCCGCCCCCTCCACCGTCCCCTGTAGGAGCCCCGTGCCCACCGACCCCACCCTCGCCCTCGTCGAGGCCGCGGTCGCCCGTGCCAGCGACGCGCTGCGGCAGATCGAGCGACTGGCGCCCGAGCTGACCGCGGAGCACGCCGCCGACGTCGTCCAGTGGCTGGGCCTGCGCCCCGGACCGGCACACCGACTCGCCGCGGCGTTCACCGCCCTGGGCAACCAGCTCGGCACCGAGCTGGGCGACCAGCCAGAGGTCTGGGAGCCCGTTCTCGACGCAGGCTCCCGGATCGCCTCCGCCGGATTCCGCGCGGCGGCCCCGGCCAGCGACCTCCTCATCGGCGGTACCCGCCACCGCGCCGCCAACGCCACCTCCCCGGCCATCCGGACCGCTGGCCCCACCCCGCAGATCCATGCCGCGCCCGCCGCCGTCACCCCGCACTCCCGGATCGTCGAGCCGCCCCACCGTTGACCCCGGAGAACCCGATGCCCCCCACAGCCGAGGACGAGTTCCTCGTCCGCCCCCGATACCTCGCAGGAGCCGGCGAGACCAGCCGCGTGCTTCAACCGCTGGTCCACGTGCACAGCTGGCCGCACCAGAACACCCCAGCCAGCGGCCGGATCGCCGCCACCAGCCCCTGCGGCCGGATCGAGGTGGCCGCCGAGATCGCCGTGTTCCACCTGTGGCGGATCACCATCCGGACCCGCCCGCACGACGCGGAACCGCGCTGGTGGGCGACGTTCAGCAAGGAGACCCCGGCCGAGATCGTCGGCGCACTCGTCCAGGCCCTGGCCGCAGACCGGCACGTGGCTCCCGAGGCGATCGTCACGGAGTGGCCCGGCCATCCGACCGCCGGGTGGCGCCCGCTCCTCAAGGCAGGCTGGGCCGCCTCCGACCTGACGGCCGTGTGCTTCCAGGACCCGGACGGCACGGTCTCGATCATCGACGCTCCCACCGGGCCGGCCGCCAGGGTCGTGGACGGCATCCGGTTCACCTCCCCCGATGGCACCGCCTCCCTGACTCACAGGCCCAAGCCGGACAGCCAGTTCGGCGAAGCCATGGGGCCCTGGATGGTCAAGGTCGCCTTCGGTCCGAACTGGAAGGACCAGTGGAGCGCGGTCCTGTCCGCCGCGACCCCGATGCGCTACCTGAACATGCTCACCTCGGCTGTCGTCGACCCGGCCCCAGTCGTCCGGACGTCGTCGCAGATCAGCAGCGCCACCCGTGCAGCCGCCGCGACTCGCCCGGCGCCGCCTCGGTCCCGCAACCCCTTCGCCTATGTCGAGGCCGAGTTCGCCAGGTCCGACCCCCGCCATCCGACTCAGGGCCACCCTCGCCGCTGACCAGAAAGGCCCCCGTCCTGACCGCCCCGATCGCAGCCGGGCGGCCAACTCCCCTCCCCCGTAAGGATCCACCCCCTGCCCGCCACCCCGAAAAGCCCCTCGCAGAGTCCGGGCACCGACGCCCTGCTCTACGCGCTGATAGGTGCAGGCGCCGCCCTCGCCGTCTTCGGCTCCCTCGCCTGGATCGGCGGCAACACCGCCAACTCCCTGACCGGAAGCGGCCCCTGGCACGCCCCCTACGAGCCGGTCACCGCCGCGCTGCACCCCGGCCAGCTCTACCCGCACCTGTCGTCGCCGGCGCTTCTGATCGCCACCCGCGTCGTCCCCGGCATCGCCGCGCTCGCCCTCGCTGCCACCGGCCTGTGGCTGTGGTCCCGGCACCGGAGCAAGCCCAGCGGCCTCGCCACCTCCCGCGACCTCGCACCGCTGCTGCCCGCCGAGATCACCGCCAAGGCACGCGACCTGCGTCCGAGTCTCGCGGACTGTAAAAGACCGGGCAATCCGCCCCGACGAGAGCGGGTTGCTGCTCGGCAACCTCGCGCCGTCCGGCCCGGAGGTCCGCGCCTCCTGGGAGGACGTGTGCGTCGCCATCATGGCGCCGCGAAGCGGCAAGACCACCAGTTTGGCCGTCCCGGCGATCCTGCGGGCCCCCGGCCCCGTCCTACTGACCAGTAACAAAGCCGCGAGGGATGCCTACACCGCGACCTTGGAGGCGCGGTCCGAGGCAGGCCGGGTCTGGACCATGGACCCGCAGGGCATCGCTCACACCCCGCAGGGCATGTGGTGGGACATCCTGGCGGACGCCAAGGACCTCCCCGGTGCCCGCCGCCTCGCCGGGCACTTCGTCGCCGCGGCGGTCAACGAAAGCTCCCAGGGGGATTTCTGGAGCACTGCCGCCCAGAACACCTTGTGCGCGCTTTTCCTGGCCGCCGGATGTGACCGGCGTCCGATCACGGATGTTCTCAAGTGGCTTGCGGTGCCGTCCAACCGGACGCCTATCGACATTCTCCGCGACCACAAGCTGCTCGCTATCGCGGACCAGCTGCAGGGCACTGTTTCCGGTGCCGTCGAAACTCGCGACGGAATCTATGAAACCGCCCGCCAGTACGCGGCTTGCCTACTCGACCCGAAGATCTCCCGGTGGGTCACCCCGAATCCTGACCTACCTCAGTTCAAGCCCGAGGAATTCGTGACCGACCGGGACACTCTCTATCTGCTGTCCAAGGACGGCGGTGGATCTGCGGGCGCCCTTATCGCTGCGGCAGCGGACTCCGTGATGCGTACCGCGGTCATCGAGGCCGAGCGCGCCGGCGGACGGCTCGATCCTCCGCTGCTCGCGATCCTCGACGAGGCCGCGAATGTCTGCAAAATCTCGGACCTCCCCGACCTGTATTCCCACCTGGGGTCACGCGGGGTCATCCCGATCACCATTCTGCAGTCGTACCGCCAGGGCCAGAAGGTTTGGGGCGAAGCGGGAATGGACGCGATGTGGTCCGCCGCCACGGTCAAGGTCGTGGGCTCCGGAATCGACGACGCCGATTTCGCGGACAAGCTCTCCCGACTGGTCGGCGACCACGATGTCGAAACCGTGTCGCACTCCACATCGGAATCCGGGCGGTCCACCTCGACCAGCATGCGCCAGGAACGCATTCTGCCGCCGGACCAGATCCGCGCGCTGCGCAAGGGCACCGCGCTGCTGTTCGCCACCGGCATGCGCCCCGCCATGCTTGACCTGCGGCCTTGGTACAAGGAGCCGGGCGCTGGAGCGATCGGCAAGGCGTCCTCCCGCCAGACCGACCTCATCACCGAGCGGGCCCTCGCCGCGGCGGGTGAGGCCGCGTGACTGTCACTCCCGGACCCGCCAGCCGAATTTTGTCTCTCGGCGCCGGCGTGCAATCCACTACGCTTCTCCTGCTGTCCGCGCTCGGCGAGCTGCCGAAACTCGACTACGCCATTTTCGCCGATACCGGCTGGGAGCCCGCGGCCGTTTACCGGCATTTGGACGACGTGGAGCACCGGGTCGCCCGCCCCGCCAACATCCCGATCCTGCGAGTAGCCTCGGGCAATATTCGAGAGGACGCCCTCGACCCGGGCCACCGATTCGCCTCCATGCCCCTTTACATCCTGAACCAGGACGGCAGTCCTGGAATGACCCGGCGCCAATGCACCGGCGAATATAAGATAAAGCCGATTAAGCGGGAAGTGCGCCGAATTCTCGGCTACCCCTACCCGGCCCGAGTGCCGCGCGGAGTGTACGTCGAGCAGTGGATCGGGATCTCGACGGATGAATTCCATCGCGCCAAGGACTCGGATGTCAAGTATACCCGCCACAGCTTTCCCCTTATCGACCTGGGGCTGTCGCGCGAGGACTGCCTGAAGCTCCTTGCCGACCACGGCTGGGCGTCCACCCCGAAGTCCGCGTGCCTTGGGTGCCCATTCCATGGGAATGCCCAGTGGAGGCAGATCCGTGACGGATCGCCTGCAGAATGGGCTGACGTCGTGGAGTTCGATGCCGCGATCCGCGCGGGCAATGCGCGGGCGAATTCCGAGGGGCGTCCTCTACTGGGGCAGGCTTATCTGCACCGTTCGCGCCAGCCGCTGTCCGTTGCCCCGATCGACCGACTCAGCCGCGCCGAGCTCCGTGCCTTGGAGCAGCTCACGCCGGCGGAGGACGAGCTGGAGAACGGTCCCGAGGACGGATGCTCCCCGTTCAGCTGTCGCTCGGGAGAGGCGGTCGCGTGACTGCCCCTGCCACCAACGCCTCTCATCTGGACCGCCTGCATCGCGCCGGCCAGGACTCCGAACTCGCGGCCGTCCTCGACTCGGCGGAGGAGGGACTCCTCGCTCCGCTCCACCAGTTCCTGGAGCACGCCGCAGAGGTCTTCCGCCAGCGGGGCGACCTCCGGTCGGCCGACGCCCTCGACGCCCACAAGGCAACGATCGAGGAGGTCGGCAACGAACTCCACTACCTCGCCGAGGACTTGGCCGCCCCTCCTCGCACGGGCCGCGCCGCCGCCGCGACCTCCACCACGGTCCGCGCCGCCGCCGCTGCCGCCTCGGAGCCTGCGCCTACCTCGACGCCGCCCCCGCGTCCGGTCCGTACGCGCTGACCGTCTCCCCCATTCCCACCAGGAGGTACCGCATGTCTCCCTGGATCGAGTCCGTCGACCAGGCGGAGGCCCTGCGCCTGATCTGCCCCCTACCGGACGGCACCGTCGTCGGGCTGCGGCAGGTGGCCCGCCGCGGCGACATGGTCGTTGCCGCCGAACTGGCCCAGACCATTCGAGAGGACACCTGGAGCGGTGTCCGCATCCGTGTCGTCTCCCCGTCCGCCGGACCGGTCGACGCCAACTGGTTCGGCTTCGCGAAGCACGGTGTCTTCAACGAGATTCACCGCGCACCCTCCGCGCGCGACGGCGGTGGCGAACTCACCCGCTACAACGCCGACGTGATGCTGATCCCCGAGGGCATCGACGCCTTCCGCCTTCGCGACGCCGTTGCCGAGTACACCGCTGTCTTCGCAGCGCCGCCTCCAGCGGAGTTCACCGCATCCGCCCACCTGGGCGCCGTCTTCAGCATGGCCCGCCGGCTGGACCACCTCGGCTCGATCAAGCCGGAGACCCTGGCCGGCCGGGCCTTCGGGTACGCGGAAGTCCTGCGGGACGTCGCGGGAGAGATCCACCGCGACCTGCTGCCGCTCACAGGAGAGCGGCGTGCTGCCGACAACGCGCCGGTCGAGGTAGCCGAGGGGCTGGCCGCGCTGCGCAAGCTCCGCGCCGCGATGACGACCCTCGCCCACAGTGCCGACGAGGCCGCCCACCCCGGCTTCGCGGACGTGTTCAGGGAGCATGCGGAGGACCTGGACGCGATCGACAACGAGATCACCGCCGACCTCGCGGCGGACCGCGCCGCTTCGGGCGGAGCCCGCGTCGGCGCTGCGCTTCGCGCCTCCGCCGCGCCGGCACCCTCCTGGTCGGCTGCCAGCACCCCGTTGTCCATCTCGGAGCCCGACCGGCCGCAGGATCGGGGGCGACGCTGAGCTACCGGTACCCGGAGATCCCGCCGCGCGACTTCCAGCCGCGGCTGTCCACGGCCGGCGACCTGCGTTGGCCCACCGAGGGTCCACAGATGGGCCCGTGGACGCACGAGCAGCTCGTCTCCCTCGCCCATCCCTGGCCCGTGGCCTGGTTGTTCCCGCCCCGCGTCGGCGCCCCCCAGCGAGTTGTCAATTTGTTCGCCGGGCCTGGTGGTTGGGAGCAGGGCCTGCGGGTCCTGGACCCTTCGGGGTTCGACGTGGTCGGCGTCGAGATCGGCTGGGACGCCTCGGCGACCGCCGTCGCGGCCGGGCACCGGCGCATCGTCGCCGACGTGCGGACCCTCGACCCGGTTCACCCCGCGCTGCGGTACGTCGAGGGCCTCACGGTCAGCGCCCCGTGCCAGGTCTGGTCACCTGCCGGCAAGCGCGAGGGCCACCAGGAACGCAACATCGAGCTGCTACTCGACACCCTCACCATGGCGTGCGAGGCGACCTTCGGGCACTACCACGACACCGGGGAGTGCGAGGCTGCCGACATCTGCGGCATCTGCTCCGACCCCGACTGGGACGGCTACAACGGGTTCACCGGGCCGCTGTTGACCTTCGATGAGGCCCGCTCCCTGGTCCCGCAGATGAGCGACGAGCGCATCGGGCTGATCGCCGAGTCGCTGATCTGGGCGCTGGGGCTCACCGCCCGTTACGACAACCTCCGTTGGATGGCGATGGAGCAGAGCAGCGCTCTGCCGGAGGTGGTGCTGGAGGCCATCTCGGAGGAGTTGCAGATCGCCGACTGGTGTTCGGCCGACTACCAGGTCCTTGATGCAGCCGATGTGGGCGTCGCCGCCCACCGGCGGCGCGTCTACCTCGTGGCCGGGCGTCACCACTACGTGAACCTGCAGGTCATGCAGCCCGCCGCGCCGGTCCCCGGTCGCACGCTCGCCGAGGCCCTCGGCTGGCCGGAGGGCGTACGCGTCAACACCCGTGGCAACAGGCGGACTTCCGGCGGCAACGAGTTCTCGGCCGACCGCACCGCACCGGGCACCACCAGCAAGATCCGCGGCTGGTACTGGTCGGACAACAAGGACCGGAAGTACACGGTCCCGGAGGCGGCCCTCACCGTCGCAATGCCGGCCGACTACCCGTGGACCGGCTCCCGATCGTCCGCGTGCCAGCAGCTCGCCGACATTGTGATCCCCACCGAGGCCGCGCGGGTGGTCGGCGGCGCGATCCTGCGCAAGGAGTGGGAACGGCCTGTCTCCCAGTACCTGGAGACGATCTACAGCCCGGAGAGCCTGGCTCTGGCTGCCCCGGCCGCCGCCCAACCCGCATCGCCCCGGGTGACCGCGGCCACCTCCAGCGGCACCGCGCAGGTGCAGATGCTGCCCGGCTTCGACGACCTCTTCGTCGCAGCCGCACCCACCGCTCGCAGCCGGGCGGCCCGCCCCCGGTGACCCTTCCCCGGCTCCGGCACAGGCCCCAAGCGGGAGCCGGGGAAGGCCGCTACCCCCTCCACTACTTACGGAGACCCACCATCGACCGCACTCCTGACCGCCCGCCCGTCGTACCGGACCGGTCGTCCGGGCCCGGCGCCTGGGCCGCCTACCAGTCCGCGCTCTCCCGCTACGCCGCGCGGCAGGCCGCTGTCCGCCAGGCGCTCTGCGTCGGCAGGCGGGCCCCGATCGAACCTCCGCGGCCCCTCCCCGCGCCCCGCCGCCGCAGCTCAGGCCGCTGAGTTCTTCCTCGCTCGACCATCCCACCAACCTCCGCGACTCGTAACGGACTTGTTCACAGTGCACCCTCCTCTGCTACCTCCCGCCGTGCCGCCGCGCCCCCGCTCCGGCGCATACACCGACGCACCGCCCTCCCTTCCGATCTCGCGAATCGACGGGCGCTGGCACCTGACCGTCGGCCTGGGCCACGTCCCGATCGAGGACGACGCCCTCACACGCGACCTGGAGGCCCTCGCTGCGCTCCTCGCTCCCCCCGCCTCACCCGGGCGGCGCCCGTGAGCGTCGACAGCCCTGGCCTCAGCCCGCAGCTGGAGGCCGAGCAGGCGGTACTCGGTGCCTGCCTCCTCGTTCCCGGCCAACTGGACTCGCTGCGGAGCTGGTTGGAACCCCGGCACTTCCTGCGCCCGGCGCACGGTCAGTTCTTCGCGGTCCTGCTCGCCCAGCGCGACGAGACACCGCTGCCGACCACCAGCGACCAGCACCGCGACTGGGCGCTGCGGGCGATGGCGTCAGGCTCGCGCACCATCCCGGGCTTCAGCGCCAGCTACGGGCAGTCGCTGATCTCGGCGTGCCCGGAGGCGGACCACGCCGCCGCGTACGGGCGGATGGTGCTGGAGACCGCGGTGCGCCGGGCCTTGGAGCAGCACGCCCACCGGCTACTGGCCGCCGCCGAGAGCGGCTCCGTCCGCTCCACCATCGACCTGACGGCCGCGCTGCACACGGTGATCGACCAGCTCACGACGGCCTGGGGAACCATCGACGTCCGATCGACGAAGCCGCTGCCCGCGCCGGACGCCCAGGCCGGCCTCCGATCCGGACGCGCCGCATCGGCAGCCCGCGACAACGAGCGCATGCTGCTGGCCGCGCTGATCGAATCGCCTGCCCGGATCAGCGAGACCGCCACCTGGCTGACCGACAGCGACTTCATAGCCCCGGAGCACGGCGCGGTCTACCAGGCCCTGACCGCCCTGGCGCACCGCGGCGAGCCCGTGGACGAGCTCACCGCCCTGTGGGAGGTGCAGCGGCGCGGAGCCCTGGCCTCCGGGACAACCACGGTCGAACAGGTCCGGAGCCTGCTGGCACCGGGCATGCCGGGAGATCCGGACTACTGGGCCGAACGCGTCCTGCGAGCCTCGCTCCTGCGCGCCTCGGCCACCTCCGCGGGGATCGTCCGGGTCCTGGCGCTGGACGCCTCCGTCTCCGCCGGCACCCTCCTCGGCGACTCGCTGCGCGCCCTGGAGCCCGCCGACCGGCTGCAGCAGCGCCACCGAGCCGCCCTCGGGTCCACCGGTCCGGAGAGGCGCGGGCCCATTGTCCTGGGCGCCCGCCGCCAAGCAGCCACCCGCACTACCGCCGTCGGGCCGGACCGATCCGCCCGGCCCGCCGCCGAACCCTCCCCTCCACGCCGCTGACTCCCGAGCAGAGACCTCATGCCCCTACCTGTCCCCAACTCCAGCGCCGCCCAGCGGCTGCGCGCTGCGGCCGACCACGCCGAGGCGCTGGAGACCGCGCTTCCCCGCGCCTACCGCGAGGAGGGCGTGCCGGACCTGCCCGAACTGGCCGGTCACGCCGACGCGATCGACGAGCACCGCCGCTCCGTCCTGGACACCGCCGTCGTCCTGGCCGCGCGCCCACACCCGGCCACGGCCGAGCGGGTCGAGGCCCGAGCGCTCGCCGCGGCAGCCGAACGGCTGGCTCGGGCGGGCGCTGCGATCAGCCGCGGCGCCGCCATGGCCGCCCGACTGCACGAAGTCGAAGGCGTCGGCGGCCCAGCCGCCGAGGAGACCCGCGAGCGCGCCACCCGGCACGTCAACCACTCCCTCTCCCACACCCGCATCGCCATCCGCGAGACCGTGGAGCAACTACGCGCCGAGGCGACCCGGTTGTCGCTCACCACACCGTCCGGGCGCGGCCCGGCGGCCGTCGCGCGCTCTGCCGACCGCGGGGCCCGCATCATCGCCGCCCCTCCCACGCGCCCCGCCGACCAGCAGCACGCGGCCGGCCGACGCCGCTGACCCCGGAGTCACCCTGACCAGCACAACCCACACCTCCATCCGCGACCTGCCCACCGTCGCCGGGATGCTGCGACTGCTCGGCCGCGTCACAGGCGCGCCACCTGGGCCCGGCCAACTGGCACCCGACCCCGCCGCCGTCTCGGAACGGATGGCCCAGGCCCTCGTCTTCGAGCGCCAGTGCCGGCAGCTTTCCGCCGACAAAGCCGCTGAACCGCAGTTGGCCAGCGCCTACGCGGCAGCGGCCGTCCGCTCTGCCACGATCACCCGGCATCTCGGCGTTGCCCTCGACCTGTCCGTCAAGTGCGCCCTGACCGAGCGCGGTGCCCCGCGCAGTGCGGCCGAGTCGCTGCAGCAGCGCCGCCACAAGGCCGCGGTGGCGGCCCTGACCGAAGCCGAGAAGGAGGCCGATCTCGGCCACCATGAAGTCCTCGGCTTCGCCTCCCGGATCGCCGCCTCCACCGCCGACCCCCCGCCTGCCCAGCCGGTCGCTCAGCCCACGTCCCGGAGCCGCCGATGACCGGCGACCAGCACGAGGTGGGGCGGCTCCTGCGGAGCATGGCATCCGGCGCCCAGGAGGCGGCGGCGGGGCGACCCGGGCCTTCCGAACCCGTCGATGTCGCCGAGCAGCTCCAGGACGTGCTCGCGCTGCAACGGCACGCTGCCGCCAGCGCTGCCCGCTTCAACCAGGCGTCACCCGAGCAGGGCGCCGCCCGCACCGGCGCGCTCGTGTTCGCCTGGGCGGCTGCCCGCCTGGGACTGGTCGGCGCAGTCCTCGGGGAGACCCTGGAGGCCGCGGCCCACCTCTGGGACTCCGATATCGCCCCTCTCAACGCCCGGCAGTTCGACGTCCTGGAGGGCATCGTCGCCCAGGGGCTGGAGAGCACACAGCTTGGCCTGCGGGCCCTGTCGGCCGATCTCCTCGCCGCCAGCGCGGCCATCACCGCAGGGCCGCCCTGGCCGAACGTGCCGCTGCCTCCGGCCGCCGTCGCCTTCGCCGACCCGTCCGCACCGGAATCTGCGCCGATGCCGCCCGCCGCCGGCGAGCACGAGCCGCGCCCCGGCGCAGCCCGGCAGCGGACACGGCATCTCCTGATCGTGGCCTCGCCGCCTGCCGCCTCCCCCAGCACACCTCCAACTGCGGCCGTCCTGCCGTTCCGCCGTCCCTGACACGGCGCAAACCGCCCGACCGCCCCTTCACCGTACGGAGCCCGCCATGCCTACCCCCGACCCCGCACCGACCCCCGTCGACTACCAGAAGCGCCTTCGCCTGGTAGCCGACCAGGCCGAGGCACTGGCCAACGGACTGCCCGGCCCCCTCGCCGCCGACCCCGGCGTCCCGGACGCCCGCGTCGTCGCCCAGCAGCTCGGCGCCCTCCAGTTCGTGCAGAGCAGCGCGCTCGGCGCCGCCGACTACGCCAACAGCATCCCGCTCGACCCCTCCGCCACGAGCGCCGCCCGGCGGACCGCCATCGCCCTCGCCGGAGCGCACACCCGGGTCACGGAGGCGACGCGGCATCTCGCGCAACTCTTCCAGCACTCCGTCACCGCGGATGTGTGGGCGATGCCCGACGCGCAGCCGGTAGACCCGCGCCAGGTCTACGCCGCCGCTCGGCACCAACTCGGCGCCGCAGCACGAGAGCTGCGGAACGAGGCTGACCGCCTCCCGTCCGCCGGGATCTCCCATCTGCCCGCCGCGGCCCGCCAGCGTGCTGCGCTGACCCTGCCGCAGCGGCTGCGCCGCGCCTTCACCGGCCGCTCGGCCGAGCCCACTCCCGCCGCCGCCCTACCCCGCAGCTCCGCCAAGCCGCGCCGCTGAAACCCAGGACCCCCACCATGACCTCCAGCACCATCGAGACCCAGTCCCAGTGGCTGCTCGGCACCGCCGGCAACCTGCACGCCTTCCGCGAGGAACTGTGGCGCCTGTACACCTACCGCGATCCCCAGACCGTCCGCCTCGACGCGGTACTGACGGGGATGACCCAGGTGCAGCAGACGCTGCTGGCCAACTCCACCGACGAGTACGACACCGTCGCTCTCGACTCCACCAAGCCCGAGGACATCGCCTGGCGGCGGTGCACGGTGGCCTACGCCTACGCCGGGCTGCTGAACGCCAAGGCGATCCTGCGCCTGCAGCCCGCGGTCGTCTCCGCCACGCTCATCCGTCTCACCCCCGGGCCCGCCTACGCCTCGCCGCACCGCCTGGCCTACTTCAAGTCGCTCTCCGCCGGACAGGAGGTCCTCGACGAGGCCGTCTGGAAGCTGCGGGAGGCCGCGGAGCACCTGACCGGCCCGGAGCCCGAGCTGCTCAAGGCGTTCACCGGCGACGCAGCCTTCCGCATGGTCCGCTCGGCCGCCGTGACCGCCAAGCCCGCCCAGCCCAGCACCGCCCAGAAGGCGGCCGGGGCCGACGCCGTGGTCGTCGTCGCGCCGCCCAGCCGCGCCGCCAGCGCCCGCGCCGGGGCGCGCCGATGAAGGCACCCAACCGCGAGGGGCCGCAGATCGGGTCGATGTGCTCCGGCTTCGGCGGCCTGGACATGGGGGTGCAGGCCGTGCTCGGCGGCGAGGTCGTCTGGCACGCCGAGATGAACCCCTCCGCCGCGCAGATCCTCGCCCACCACTGGCCTAGAGACGCCAAACCTTGGCGATATCACTGCAGTTGACTGGTCGAGCGTCCCCCCGATCGACGTCCTGACAGCAGGCTTCCCCTGCCAGGACCTGTCGGTCGCCGGAAAGCGCGCCGGCCTGATGGAGGGCACCCGCTCCGGACTGTGGCTGACCATCGCCGACGCGATCGACGCCCTCAAGCCGAAGTTGGTGATCATTGAAAACGTACGCGGAATCCTCAGCGCAGCCGCTGCCGCGCCAGCCGATGGCGACCTGGAGTGCGGCTGGTGCGATCTGGGAGACAGCGGAGGTGAGCCTCCTCTGCGGGCACTTGGCGCGGTACTCGGAAGTCTGGCCAACCTCGGGATGGATGCGCGGTGGACGCTGCTATCCGCGGCAGCCGTCGGTGCCCCTCACCGCAGGGAGCGCCTCTTCCTCGTGGCCTGGCCCGGCAGCTCCGGGCCTGCCGACCCCGCGGGCGCGCGATGCGAAGGGCCCGGATGCCTGGAGGGCCGACCTGGGGCACACGGTGGCTCTGCTCAAGACTCCGACGAGCAACCTCGGGCAGATCGGCGGCAGCCAGCACCCGGACAAGCGCCGGTCGGGCGGCCACGGCCCGAACCTCTCGGACGAGGTGGAGCACCTGCTACTACCCACCCCGAAGGCCAGCGACGGGACGCACGGGGGCCCGAACTCCCGTGGGAGCAAAGGGGATCTGACGCTCCCATCGGCGGCGGCGCAGCTGCTGCCCACGCCGCGGGCCTCGGACACCGGGACGCCGGGGCGCCGGGCGGGGCAGGGGTTCCGGCCGCCGCTGTCGGCGGTCCTGCTGCCGCTGTGGGACCGGGTTCCGGAGGAGTGAGCCGGTGGGGCCCCTACGCCTCGGCTGTCGCCCGATGGGAGGCGGCCACCCGGCCTGCTCCTGAGCCTGTCGACGGCAACGGTCGCCTCGCCCCCGAGTTCGTCGAATGGATCATGGGCCTCGATGTCGGCCACGTCACCGGCGTTCCCGGGCTGTCGCGCTCGGCCCAGCTGACCGCTCTCGGCAACGGGGTGGTCCGCCAGCAGGCGGCTGCCGCGATGCAGCTGCTCGACGCCCCCGGTCTCCTCGCCGCCGCCTGCTGCGGCGGGCGGCGGTGAGCCGGGCGCGCTTATACCGCACGATCGGCCGGATGCGTCCGGCCGATCGCGGCGGAATCTTGTCTCACGACCCCGCGACCGCACCGAAAGGTCTCTTCCTCCCTTGACCGCATCCGAGCCCGACGAGGGCGCCGAGCCGAACTCCGGCTACAGCGGCGCCCAGATCGAGGCCCTGTCCGCGAAGCTCACCGCCCTGGCGGCCGGCTTCGACGCGCAGGCCGAGCAGCTGGCCACCATGTCGACCGCGCTGGAGCCCGAGGACGACGCCCCCGTCGCCGAGCCCATGTTCATCGTCGCCTTCGAGGACCCGGCCTACTGCAAAAGAGGTCGAACTCATGGTCCCGTGGGTCGACGAGATCTTCTCGAAGATCTACGGACCCGAAACCACGGCGAGTCGGCCGTGGTGCGTGCGCTGGCCTGAGCACCCCGAGGCCGTGGCGCGGCTGCACGCCCTCTGGCTCGCCTGGCAGGCCGCGATCGACCCCGAGTCGGGGGCCAACGGACCCAGCGCGTGGCAGCGCGACCACCTGGAACCGGCGCTGACGAAGCTGCGCGGCGCCGACGGTCCCTTCGGGGCGTGCACCAGCTCCGCCGGGCACGTTAGCCACCGCCTGCTGGAGCACCCGGCGCTGACCGACCCTGACTCCCTCACCCTCCCCACCTCGACCTGATCGGAGGCCGACATGCCCGACCTCAGCCTGCCCGAGTGGCAGCCCGCGGACCCCGCCTCCGCCCGTGCCCAGCAGCACTTCCTGGATGCCGAAGGGGTCTACGACCTCCTCATCGAGACCGACCCCGACGATCCCGAGCCCGGCAGCGACAACTTCCTGCTGTTCGAGGACCTCACCGCCTACCAGGGGAGCGACCAGCCCGCGCTCGCCGCGCACCTGCGCTACGGCGCCGACGGCACCTTCACCCTGAGCACCCGCCAGGCCCCCACCTTCACCATCGCTGCGGCGTGGCTGGTCGCCCGGGGCGCTGATGTCGGTGCCTTCCTCCACCGCGCCGGGCACTCCGGCTCCCCGGTCGACGAGCGCAGCGCCACGGTCGCCGCCCGGTTCATCTCCGACCACGCCCGCTACGAGCAGGTCGAGCACGCTGTCGAGCCCGGCGAGACGTGGGTGATGCTGCGCGACACCACCTCGGCCGGTGCCGCTGCCCCGTTCCTGCTCCAGCTGGAGGCCGGCGACCCGGAGCGCGGCTACACCCTGCGCGAGGGAAGCTTCTCCAGCCCGCAGGAAGTCCAGCAGTGGCTGGAGCACCGCCGTGCCGCGCTACCGCCCGTCGCCCAGGGCGCGGCCACCGTGGTCTACAGCCCGCAGGCGCAGGCGGCACGCGCCCGCACCACCGCCGTGCCCGCCAAGGGCACCGGCGCCGAGGCCGCCCCCGCAGCCGTCCCGGTACCCGCCGGGCGGCGGGCAGTGCGGTGAGCGAGCAGCGGCCGAGCAGTCCTCCGGTGGGCTTCTCCGCCCACCCGGAGGCGCTCGCCGACCTACTGGACGCACCGGCGGACGTACGGGACCTGGCGCTGGAATACCTGGACCGGCTGCTTCGCGCCGAGGTCCGCGGGCCGCTGCTCGACCAGCAGGGCGACCGCGACCTGCGCGATGCCCGCAAGCTCTACCTCGACGACCGAAACGCCTACAGGCTCGTCTACACCGAGCACCGCGCACCGAACAACCCCCGCCGCCTGCTCGGCATCCACCTGGTCGCGGTCGGGCGGCGCTTCAACATCGCCGTCTACAAGACGGCGGCCGAGCGGCTGCAGGCCGAACGGCTGAAGCAGGCCGCCGCGCAGGAGGCCCCGCGGTCCGGCATGCCGGCAAGGTTCCAGGCTGCCCTCGCCGCCTCTACCGGCCGGCCCTCACCGGCCCAGGCTGTCGCCGCCTCCCCCAGCGGCGCCCCGCCCACCGTGGTCGCCGCACCCGCCGCCCTCCCGCCAGCTGCCGTCCGGCGCTGACACCCGACACGCCCACTGCCACATCGGAGTTCGCCATGCCCGCATCCGCCACCGCCACCGTCCTGGACCGCGCCCAGCTGACCGCCGAGGGGATCTCCACCCGCTGGTCGACCCGCGTGCTGCGCACGTTGGGCTCCTCCGGCCCGCTGCGTCCGGCCGAGATCGTGGACGCCACGCCGATCCCGGCGGGGAGCCTGCACAAGGTGACCGGTCTGCTGGAACGGGCGGGCACCATCACCCGTCTGCCCCTCCCCGGCAGCCACCGGTACGAGCTGGCGCTCACCGACGCCGGTCGGGCCCTGGGGCCGGTCCACGCCGCCGCCCTGGCCTGGGCGGACCGGCACCTGGTCGGACGCGGGGACCTGGCGGCACCCGAGGCCACCGACGACGCCATGAGCCTGTTCGCCAGCCCCCACACCGGGTCCGTGCTGTTCGAGCTGGTGGCGAGCGAACCGTTGACGGTCCCGCAGCTCGCGGAGCGGCTCCCCGTCGGTGGCTCGGGCGTGCTGCACCACCGCCTGTCGGTGTTGGCCGAGCAGGGCCTGATCTCGCGCAGCGGCACACCGAGGTCCTACCGGTGGGCGATCAGCGAGGCTGGCATGCACACCGGCGCGATGGTTCGCGAGCTGTCGGGCTGGGCGGATCGGCACCTGCCCGCTACCGCCCGCCCGGCATCCGGCCAGCGCGCGGCCTCCTCCTCCGTCGCCGCGGCCTCGAGCCGCAACGTCACGGTGGTCGCGGCCCCCCGCCCTGCCAGCACGCGGACCGCTGCCGCCAACCTGCACCGCGACACCCTGCGGATCCACTTCTCCCACGCCCCCAGCCCGCAGCCCCCGGCCCTCCTGCACAGCGCCGCCGCCGGCCCCCGCCGCTGACCGCCATCCCGCCCTCGACCGGAAGCCCCGCCCTGACCACTACACCCACCGCCACCACCCGGCGGCCCGGCCCCGACCGCCCGATCCGCAGCGTCCTTCGCACCCCGCACGTCACCGTGCTGCTCACCGCCACCCTGGTGGGACGGCTACCCACCGCGATGGCCCCGCTCGCCCTGCTGCTCGCCGCCCGCGCCGACCACGCGGGGACGGCGATGGGAGCGATGCTGGCCGCGCTCTACGCCCTGAGCTCCGCCGTCGGCCAACCCCTGCTCGGCCGGGCCGTCGACCGCCGCCGTCTGGCGGGCGTCGCCCTTGCCGCAGCGGCCGTCGCGGGCAGCGCGTTCGCTGCACTCGCCGTCCTCGGCACCGGCCGCAACCCCGCGCTCTCGTGCGCCCTGGTCGCGGTCGCCGGTCTGGCCACACCGCCGCTGGAGGCCGGGCTGCGGGCGATGTGGCCGCGCCTGGTCGCCCCGCAGGACCAGCAGGCGGCCTTCGCCCTGGACGCCACCGCCCAGGAGCTGGTGTACGTCGCCGGGCCCGCCCTGGTCACGGTCCTGTGCCAACTCTTCTCACCCGCTGCGGCGTTGCACGTCTGCGCCGTCCTCGGCCTGGCCGGCACGGCTCTGGTCGCCTCCCGCCGCCCGGCCCGGTCCCGCAGCTCCGCGCGTCGGTCGGCCCACTGGCTGGGGCCGCTGCGCTCGCCCGGCCTGCTCGTCCTACTGGGAGCCGCCGCGCTCCTGGGCGCGAGCCTGGGGTCGTTCAACGTCTACGCCCTGACCGCGGCCGACCGCCACGGCACCGATTGGCTCGCCGGGGCACTGCCGGCCGCCCTCTCCCTGGGCAGCCTTCTCGGCGGCATCGTCTGGGCCCGGATCGCGCACAGCGCCCCCACCGACCAGCTGCTGCGAACGGTCAGCGTGCGCTTCGCCGTGCCGTTCGCGCTGTTCCTGCTCACGCCCGAGCCGGCGCTCGCGGTGGCCGCCGCCGCTCTGCCCGGTCTCTTCCTCGCCCCGTGGTTGGCCGAGGCATTCCGTCTGGGAGACCGGCTCGCGCCCCTGGGCACCGCCACCGAGGCCGCGGCCTGGCTGGTCGCCGTCATCGGCCTCGGCGGCGCCACCGGAACCGCCCTGGCAGGGCAACTCTCGGCCAACGGCCCCGTCCCCGTCGCCGCGCTCACCCTGACGAGCGCCGCCGCAGCCGCACTGACCCTCTCCCTGCGCCGCTGACCCGCCCGGCACCCACAGCTCTCAACTGCCAGCGGATCGGCGCACGCCAGCCCCACCTTCAACTTGTCTCCGGAGAAGCCTTCTTGCACCACTCGACCGCCCCCGTCACCATCATCTGGGACTGGAACGGGACCTTGCGCGACGATGTCCAGGACCACCTCGACGCGCTCAACACGACACTGCCCGACCTGGGCAGCGACCCGATCACCCTGGAGCGCTACCGCGCCGAACACCGCACCCCGATCCGGGACTTCTACGACGCCCTGCTCGACCGCACCCTCACCGACCAGCAGTGGCACGACGCCGACGCGGCCTTCCAGCGCGAACTCGCCCAGCACCCCGTGCGGCTGCAGCCCGGCACCCGTGACCTGCTGCTGCGGCTGCGCGCCCGCGGAATCCGGCAGAGCCTGCTGTCCCTGTCCCTCCACGACCGGCTGCTGACCGAAGTCGGCAAGACCGGCATCACCGGACTCCTTGACCGGATCGACGGCCGCCACGAACCGGTCGTCGGCAGCAAGGCCCCCGCCATGGCCCTGCACATCGCCGCCCTCGGTGCTGCCACCGACCCGGCCCGCACCCTGGTGATCGGCGACACGGTCGACGACGCGCTCGCCGCCCTGTCCGTCGGCGCGGTCCCAGTCCTGCACACCAGCGGCCTCCACTCGCCCCAGCGCCTGGCCACTGCCGGCGTTCCCGTCGCCGACGGCCTGGAGGCCGCCGTCGAAGCCGGCCTGTCCATCATCAACTCCGCTGACCTGGAGCACCGGTGACCCCCGAGCCGCGCGCCGGGCGGCCCGTCCAGGAGTGGAGGCCGCGCAAGGCCGGAAACGTCGACCTCGGCACCCGCCTGGTGTGCACCCGCCTGCAGGTCGAGCACCCGCGCCGTCTTCCCGGCGCCGGAACCGTCACGGTCCACGGCGCCGTCGCCGACCAACTCGCGTCCGAGGCGCGGCGCCTGGACGACGTGCAGGCCCGCATCGTGTGCCTGGCGACGGCCCTGCGCGGTGACCTGCAGCGCATCGTCGAGGGCCACGAGGCCGACCTGCCCGCCATCAACGGCGTTCTCCACAACACCGCGCCGGCTATCGACCTGCTCGCCGCCCGCCGAACCGAGCTGCACCGATCGGTGACGTCCCTCATCGAGGTCTACGAGACCTTGCCCCCCTTCGTCCCCGCACCCGCACCGGTGCCCGCCGCGGCGGCGAAGACGACCCGGCAGCGCGCCGCCTCCCCCCGCGCCCGCCGCCCGCCCGGCGAGGCGACTTCGGCGACCGCTGTCCCGGCGAATGCCGCGCGGCCACGGAGCCGATGAACATCTGCCTGCCCGACGAAGGGACCACGACCTGACCAGCCCCTGGGACACCGGGCCGTACTACGACGCCGAGGGCAACCCACTCCTCGCCGGCCAGCGCCTGGTGCGGCACCACCTGGACGTGTCCTCCTCGGACCTGCGGCGCCGCCACCGCGACGAGGAAGGTGCACACCGCGAACTGGCCGACCACGTCGACCTCCTGGCCCGCCAGGTCGACCTCCTGGACGACCAGATTCGCGCGAAAGCCGCCTCCATCCGCGACCGCCTGCTCCCGCTGTCTTGCGGCAACCACCGCGGCGTGGACACCAACGGCGTGCTGCGGCTGGGCGCCATGGACCTAGAGGTCCTCGGCATCCGGTACGCCCAGAGCCTCGACACGCTGGAGCACACCGTCCTGGCCTACCAGCGCGCCGCCCCCGCCGCGCCGCCGCCCGATCGCGCCACCGCAGCCAACGCCCGCGGCGCTGTCCACTCCAGCCCCACCCCCGCACCCGCCCTCGCATCCGCCCCCAGCACCGGAGAACCCCATCACCGACGTGACCGAGCCGCTCCTCGCCATTGACGAGGCCCTCAAGGTCGAAGAGCTCGAAGCCCACACCGAGGAGGACAAGCGCAGGTGGTGGGAGTTCGCCTACGAGCGGAACATCGGCGTCCTGGCCGCGCAGCACACCGCCAACCCGCACACGCCGCTGCTGACCGACTCCTACCTCGTCGTGCACGACGGCACGATGACCTGGGATATCCCCGGCTCGGACCAGCTCGCCGGAATCCACGTCCAGCGCGACCTCGGCGCAGGAACGTTCCGGCTGGAGTACGAGCGGGCACCGATCGTGGCGCTCGCGCAGAACTGGCTCGTCTCCCGCGGCGCCGACCTCGACCAGGTGACGCCGCGCGACGAGGGACTGCCGACCACCGACCAGCCCAGCCGCGACCTGGAGCGGCGGCTCGCCCTGACCGGAGACCGGTACTGGTTCGCGAACTCGTACACCTCCGATGTCGTCCTGGACCCCGCCCACGCCGCAGGCGGACCACCGAGCGCTAACGAAGACCTCATCTACGACTTCAGCACCTGGATCATCGCCGAGGACCAGCGGCCGGAGCCCGGACTGCACCCCGTCCGGGTGTTCTTCGAGGACGTCGACTACCTCGCCCGCACGTACACCCTGCGGGAGGGAGGCTTCCCCGACCGGGACGCCGCCTACGAGTGGACCCGGCGTGCCGGCGATCCGGACAACCCGCTCCCACCCGTCGAGGTCGCGCCCGCATCCAGCCCGCGCAGCGCCGCCGCCCGCGCCACCAGCCCCTCCGCCGCAGCAGGCCCCGCCGCGTCCGCAGTCGCGGTCTCGCCCCACTCTCCCGATACGACCGCCACCCGCCCCCGCACCCGGTGACGGCCCTGCCCCTAGGAACGCCCATTTCCACCGAAGTTCAGCAGGCGCGCCGCCGCCCGCGCACCAGCGAGCCCCGCACCGCGCAGAAGTCCGTGCGCCTGACCCCGACCGCGCTCGCGGCCATCCGCGAGCGCGCGGCACGCGAACATCTGACGGACTCCGGCTTCATCGCCAACGCCGCGCTGGCCGCCGCCCTGGCCGACGGGCCCGTCGGCCGACCCGACACGGACCCCCGCCGACCGCTGGCCGAAGCGCTCGACCGCCTGGCCGGCGAGCTGCGCACCCTCACCGATACCGTCCCCGACCCCGAACGGGGGCAAGAGGCGCTGACACTGCTCTCCGGTCTCGCCGAGCGGACCTATGCCGCCCTCGACGCCGTGCTGGAGGCGGCGTGATCCCCGACATCTCCACCGGCAACACGCCTCGCCCGCTGCTCAGTTACCTCTACGGCCCCGGTCGGCGCGAGGAGCACGAGGACCCGCACCTGGTCGCTGCCTGGGACCGGCACGGGGCCCCCGACCCCGGCCGTGACCCGGGCGCCACCGTCGGCCGACTGGCTGCCCGGCTGGATCAGCACGCCCAGCTTCGTGCCGCCGAGCTCGGCAAGATGCCGCCCAGCAGGGTGTGGCACTGCTCGGTGCGTACCGCCCCCGAGGATCCGCTGCTCACCGACGACCAGTGGGCCCAGGTGGCTCGACGGATCGTCGCCGCCACCGGGCTCGCCCCCGCCCAGGGTCCAGGGTGTCGGTGGGTGGCGGTGCGCCACGCCGTCCACCACATCCACATCGCCGGGATCAGCGTGCTGCCGGACGGCTCGCGTCCGGCGATGCACCGCGACTCGACCCGGGCCCAGGCCGAGTGCCGGGCGATCGAGGCCGAGTGGGGCCTGCGCCTCATCGGCCAGGGCGACCGCGCCACGACCAGCTTCCCCACCACCGCCGAGATCATCAAGGCCGAGCAGCAGGGCTGGGACCAGCCGTCCCGCGTCTGGCTCCAGCAGCGCATGCGCCATGCCCTGGCCGGCGCCCGCACCGTCGAGGAGTACGCCGCCGCCCTGGACGCCGACGGTGTCCTGCTGCGCTGGCGCACCGACGAGATGGGCGCCCGGGTCGGGTACAGCCTCGCCCGCCCCGGCGACACCGGGACCAGCGGCATGCCGGTGTACTTCGCCGCCGGCCGCCTGGACTCCGCTCTCACGCTGCCGCGGCTGTCCCAGCTGCTGGCCAGCGGCCTGGCCTCGCAGCCGTCCTGACTACCTCCCGGCGCTCCCGACCCGATCTCGCCGAGGAGGCGAACCCGCTGACCCCCACAGCGATCGACGACTTCACCCGAGCGCTGGCCCTGCGCCTGCCCGGCCCGTGGAGCCCCTCCCTGCGCAGCAACACCACCGCTGCTCAGCGCAACGCCCTGATGGACCGGCTGTGGGACCTGGGGACCGCCCACTGGGCGCTGCTCGACTTCGTCAACGACCGCGTCGGCCAGGTCAACCACCAGGCGGGCCTGGACCTGGTGGTCGTCCGACGGCCCCTTCGCTCCCACCAGTACCTTGTGGCGGCCCTCGTCCCCGTCGGCCACGGACTCGCCCACCAAGTCCAGGACTACGCCGTTCCGTTCGGCGTCGCGGTCACCGACGACCCCGTCCGCGCCGCCGCCTCCGTCGCCCGGCGATTGCTGCCCTCCTACCAGCAGGCGCTGCGCGCCGTCGGCCACAGCGCGGGCTGGAGCACCCTCACTGCGATCCCCGCCAGCCGGGCGGTGGCTGCCACCGGCCGCAGCGCCCATGACGTCACCGTTCTCGCTTCCCCGCCAGCCACCGTTTCCGCCCCGTCCGGCGCCAGCACGCGCCGAGTCCGAACCTGATGGAGCTGCCCGCTTCTTGTCCACCGCCGCACCGCCCCGTCCCGACCTCCTCGTCCGCCCCGCCCACCTCGCCGGGCCAGGGGAAACCGACATCGTCTTCCTCCTCGCCTCCGAGCACAGCTGGTTCCGCCCGTTCAACGCCCCTGCCGACCTAGTCCTCATCAGCCCTCAAGAAGGGCTCGCCCTCACCCGGCAGGCCCGGCAGTGGACAGTGGCCGGACCCGGCGGCTGGACAGTCCGCTTCTGCGACCGCGCTCCTGCCGAAGTCCCCTATGCCCTCATCACAGCAGCTCAGGAAGCCGAGACCGGGCACACCGCTGGCGCCGGACCGGCCACCGGCCACACGGCCACCGTGCTGCTGATGGCTTCCGGCTGGTCCGGGTTCAACCGCGATGGGTACCGGCTGGTCGCCGCACCCGACCGTCGAGCCGCCCTCTCCTGGCCCGACACGGCCCCTGACCCTGGCCCGGTACTCACTGCCGCCGCGCGTACCGGCGTGTGGACCGTCGAGTTCAGCCGAAGCGCACCCGACTACCTGCTCACCGCAGCCACCGCAGCACTGCTGCGTCCCGTGCCACGGCAGGCGGAGCAGATCCCGGAGCAGTTCCGGCACCTCGTCCGCGCCACCCCCCTCCACCCCGACCGCAGCGGTGACGGCCCCGTGGGGCGAACGGCCGCGGCCCGGGCACACGGCATCGCCTCGCACCCGGCCCTGCGATACCTTCCCCCGCCCTCCCCCCCGCCTGCCACGCCCACCGTGCACTACAGCCCAGCGGGACCGGCCCGTCCGCGCCCGGATCCGCGCTGACGGGCACCGGCGGATCAGTGGCGCCCCCAAGCCCCCGAACCGACCACCACATCACGGAGCAGTCCTGACCTCGCATCCCCTCGACTCCGTCGGCAACGTCAAGGCCGGCGCCCCGGCGCTGGACGAACTCGCCGACCAACTCACCACGGCCGACACCGAGGCGGCAGCTCCAACAGGGCTCACCGCCCAGCCCTTCGCCGCGATCCGGCACCCCCGCACGGGCGAGATCACCACCACCAGGTACAACGCCCACGCCCGGCGGATCCTGCTCCAGGCCGGCTTCGAGGAGGCCCCTGGCTGCGCCTGCCCAGCGACGGAGGCCGGCACGGACCCGACGCACGGGACCGCTCGGCAGTCAGCGAGCTGCTCGCCGACGGCATACCCCGGCCGGGCACGCCCGTACCCGCCAGCAGCCCGCCTTCCCAGCACATCGCCAACCCCGCCCGCACGCGCACCCGTTGAAGGATCATCGCCTTGACCACACCCGGACCGCCCGCCAAGCCAGCCCACGCCAGGCCCGGCGAACTACGGGCCAAGGTCGCCCAACTGCTGGCCAACCGGCCGTCGGACAAACTCACCATCGGGGAAATAGCCAAGACGCTGGGCCACTCCCACGGCGCTGTCCAGCAAGCGGTCACGACCCTGGTGCGACGCGGCGAGGCCGACCAACCCGGTGCCGGGCCGCAGTTCCGCGCGAACGCAAAGACGGCAGCAGCCGCGCAAGCCGCGGTGATCAGCCCACCGGGCACCCACTCTCCCCGTGCCGCCGCTGCCACGGCCCGCACGACCGTTCCTGCTCCGAGCACACCAAAGCAGAGCGTCGGCCCGATCCGCCGCGCGGGGGGACAGCTCTACCACCCGCGGCAGCTGGCCGACCTTCCCGACGTCGAGGCGCTGGCGCGCCTGCGGGACGCCGACATCCCGGTGCTGCTGTACGGCCCCCCGGGCACCGGCAAGACGAGCTTGGTCGAGGCCGCGTTCCCGGACCTGATCACCGTCGCCGGCGACGGTGACACCACCGTGGGCGACTTGCTCGGGGAGTACACGCTCGATGACGGCGGAGGCTATGTCTGGCAGTACGGTCCGTTGGTCACCGCGATGACCGAGGGCCGCGCACTGCTGATCGACGACGCGACGCTGATTTCACCGAAGGTGCTGGCGGCGTTGTATCCCGCGATGGACGGACGCAGGCAGGTCCAGATCAAGGCGCACAAGGGCGAGACCATCGAGGCGAAGGCCGGCTTCTTCGTGGTCGCGGGGCACAACCCCAACGTGCACGGTGCCGTGCTGACCGATGCGCTCGCGAGCCGGTTCTCCGTGCAGATCCAGGTCGGCACGGACTATGACCTGGCCGAGGCGCTGCGAATCGATCGCCGGGTGGTCCGGGTCGCCCGACACCTCGCCAACCAGGTCGAACTCGGCGAACTCGGCTGGGCGCCGCAGCTACGGGAACTGATTGCTTTCCAGAAGACTGAGTCCGTCCTCGGCTTCAAGGCAGCGCTCGGAAACCTGATCGGCATCGCACCCCTTGAGGACCGCGACGTCGTCGCCGCAGCCGTCAAGAAGATCGCCGGCATCAAGGACGTCGCGCCCCTCACGCTCGGTCGGCAGCTCTCCGCCGCGCCCGCTCCGGCTGCCCAGAAGCCCCCGGGCAGTACCGGCTCCGCGTCCCGGGGCCGCCGGCGATGAGTGCCCACCACCACGTCCAGTCCTCCCCCACCGCGCCCGACGACGACGCCGACCTCGCGCGCTGGGACGATGACGGCGCCCCGCCCGCACAGCCCCGGTCGTCCCCGGCCGCGTGGCTGCGCGTGGGTGCCGAGCTCGGCGACCGGCTGGTCGCTCTGTCCGGCCGCCAGGACCTGCTCGTCACCTGCCGCCCCGGTACCCGCTCGGGGGCGCCGGCCGCGTACTTCCCCGGCCTGGGGGAGGTCGAGTTCGACGCCACGCTGTTCGACCCTCTTCAGGCCCACGAGGTCCATCCGCGGATCGTGGGCGACGAAGAGAGGTATCCCGCCGCCTGGGGAGTTTTCGTCCACGAGGCCGCCCATGCCGCCCACTCCGTATGGACGGAGCCGGCCGGCGCGCACCCCCGGATCGTGGAGGCCGCGCTCCTGCTGGAGGAGAGCCGTGTCGAAGGCGCCCACCTGACCAGGCGTCCGATGGACCGCACGTACCTGCGCACCAGCGCCCGTACGCTGGTCATGCCCGACATCGCCAACCCGAGTTTCCAGGGCATCGAGCACGCCGCCAGCGTGGCTGCCCTGATCCTCGGTCGCCGTGACGTCGGCATCCTGGACGGGGGCGAGACCCGGGCGGTCGCCGAGCTGTGCGAGCAGGTCCTGGGTGCGGACCTGCTGGCCACCCTTACCGGCATCTGGACTGCGGCCCATCGGTGCGCCGACCACGACGCCACGACCATGCTCGCGCACGCCCAGGACTGGTGCGAGGCTCTGGACGCTGCTGCACCGTCCCTGCCCGCCCCGCCAGAGGACCTCACCGATCTGCTGTCCGGCGCCGTGGTGGTCGTCATGGACAGCATGGCCGCCAACGACCGTGCGGACCTCGCGGCACAACTCGCCGCCGACGACGCCATGGCCGCACACGCCAAGGCACAAGCCCAGGACCGCGCCCAGCGGGCCGACGGGCAACGCAAGGCCGCCGCCACCGCCCGCTCCGTCTTCAACCCCCGCGGCATCACCGTCAGCCCCGACGGCACACCCAGTCGCACCAGCCCGATCACCGGCACCCGCAAGCCGACCGCCGCCGAACAGACCGCCGCCGCGCACCTGAGCCGCGCGCTCCGTGCCGCTGCCTACCGCGAACGGACCGAGGAGCGGACCACCAGCCCCACCCCACCCGGCCGCCTCAACATGAGGGCCGCCCTCGCCCGCGACGCCCAGCGCGCGTCCGGGTCGGTGCCCACCGCGGAGCCGTTTACCCACACCCGGCGCCGCTCCACCGCCACCCCGCCGTTGCGGGTGGGGATCGCGGTGGACGTCTCCGGCTCTATGAGCGCCGCCTGCGGGCCCGTCGCGTCCGCTGCCTGGATCGTGGCCCGCGCAGCGGCCCTGACAGGCCCCGACTCCCGCACCGCCACCGTCGCCTACGACAGGCATCTGACCGCCCTGACCCGGCCCACCCATCGGGCGCCGGAGCGTGTGACGACGTTCAACGCCCGCGGCGGCAGTCACAACCTGGGCGATGCTATCGACGCACTCGACCACGGCCTCGACCTCGGCCGCCCCGGTGCCGGCCGCCTTCTCGTGATCGTCACCGACGCTCGGTACGGCAGCGACGAAACCGCCCAAGCCGTCACCCGCGTCAAGCGGCTCACCGCCGCCGGCTGCGCCGTACTCCAGCTCACCCTCACCGCGGAGTCCCTCCACTTGCCGGGGACCACCCTGCTTCACCTGCCCCGGCCCTCCAGCGCTCCCGTTGCCATCGCCAAGGCTGCTACCGACGCCATCCGCAGGACACGCTGACACGCCGCCACACGACCACGGTGATCAGACGTAGAGGCCCCGGTGCGGCGACTTATCCACCACCACCGGCCAGGCTCACCAAGACTCCGCAGGGGTCATCGAGACAGGACATTCGCGCGCCTGTGCCCGGACCAATTCGGTTCGGGCGCAGGCGCGTTCGCCTGCGGCAGACAACCTGCACGGAGCCCTTCACGGGACTATGTGATCCGGCCCTTCCCAAGCAAACATGGACCTCAGTCCGTGCCCCGCCTAGGAAGGTGACCCCGCTGACCGTCGTCCTGTCTGCACCCTCCGCCCCCAGCCTCCGCCCCGGTGACACCGTGCCGAGCCGCAAGTGGCTCCTCGGTGAGGGAAACCCGAACGACCTGAACTCCTTCCTGTACGAGAACCGCTGGACGTACGTGATCGACGCCGACGGCGGTCTGCACGCCGCGTCCCCCTGCACCCGCGTGTACCTGGGCTACCAGCCGGACAACCCCCACGCCGACACCTGGACCATCTCCCTGGACGGCACCGCCCGCCAGCCCGGCTGGCGCGCCCGGTTCGACCGCCACACCCCCGTCGAGCTGGTCCTCTCCGTCCTGCGCACCCTCGTCGAGCACCCGGGCCGCTGAGCACCCGCCCGCCACACCGCCCCTGCCCCCGCCCGAAGGGAACGCCCATCTCCACCCTGCGCTCTGTCCGCGCCAAGGCCCGCCTGCTCCACCGCATCTCGGCGGCTGAATGGCTGACCGGCTGCGCTATGTACACCAGCTTCCGGCACGCGATGCTGCTGTGGCCCGGCCGACCGCTGCTGGCCGCCAGCGCCCTGCTGGCCGCTCTGCAACTGGCGTCCATCTTCCTGATGCTGTGGTCGATGCCCCCGCTCGTCGCTGACGCCCTCGGCGACCGACCGCCTCGCCTCCGCCGACCGAACCGCTGAACCGGCAGCGCCGGGCCCAACGGCCCGGCGTGCAGTCACGGCACGCCTGTGCCGCGTCCAACCCACCGCCTTCGGAGGCGCTTTGCCCCATCCGATCGAGCTGTCCGGAGACGTCCTCGATCCCGCTGCCGTCCGCCGTGCCTTCGGTACCGCCTACGGACCGCCCGGCGCTGACGGCCACCGCGCGGTCTTCGCTGTGCTGGCCTTCCTCGCCCCCGTCGACCGATACCTGATCGCTCCACTCGGAACCCGTCCCGGCGGCTCTGCACCCGCGGCGGACCGCTGTGGTTGGGTGGAGCCCGACGCGCTGGACGAGCTGGTGGTCGCCCACCCGGTCCGCGCCCATGGCGGCGGCCGGACCGTGTGCCACCACCACATCCGGCCAGCGGCACCCGGAGCGTGCCGCACGTGCCGCATCCGGCCACCGCGCCCGGACTGCAACTTCTTCCGCACCTCCCGCTACGCCCCCATCCCCGAGGAGGAATCCTGATCACCATGCCCCGTACACGCCACGAGCTGCACTGCGCCGCCCTCGCCACCTCCGTGAGCACCACCGCCCTCGCTGCGGCAGCCGTCGTCTTCGCGCTCAGCGGCCCCGGCCGTTCGACCGCCGTCGCGCTGGTCGCCCTCGCGACCAGCGTGCTGACCTTGTACTGGATCTCCCGGGGCCTGGACACCGATGCGGACCATGCCGTGCGGGGCTGGCTCGACCAGCACGGTCATGGCCGACTCGACCAGATCGCCTCGGGGACCGGACTGCGCGAGGCGACGGCGAGACTGTCCCTGGTCCGCCTCGGCCGCTCCGCCGCGGTCACCTCCTCCGGCGACCCGCAGAGTCCGGTGTACCGGCTCGCGGACTGACGCTCCCGCGACATGCCGAAGGGCGGTGGGGCACAAGGAACGTCCTTGTGCCCCACCCCCCTTCGGCGGATGAAGAAAGGGGTGGTGT